>NZ_JBEYUI010000012.1:0-187599 GCF_040643455.1 Micromonospora sp. NPDC047134 | reverse complement strand
GGGCCGACGCCGGCAACCCACGAGGACAGGTCGACTCCACGGCACACCAACTACTGGCGGCCAGATCTTGCATGAGTCACTCGTAGCTCACCGACGTCGAACCTACCGATACCAACTCCTCCCGGAACCGGCCCACCTATAGAAGCGTCGACGGGGAGAGGGCCCCGCGCTAGGGCGGGCGGGGGTGGGCGGTGGCGGTCAGGGGAGGGTGTTGGTGGTGGTGAGGGTGCGGTACCAGTGGGCGGAGTCTTTCCAGGTGCGCTGCTGGGTGTCGTAGTCGACGTGGATGATGCCGAAGCGACGGTCGTAGCCGTACGCCCACTCGAAGTTGTCCAGCAGGGACCAGACGAAGTAGCCGCGCACGTCGGCGCCGGCGGTCATCGCGTCGTGGGTGGCGGCGATGTGGCGGCGCAGGTAGTCGACGCGGCGGTCGTCGTGGACGGCGCCGTCGGGGGAGACCTCGTCGTCGAAGGCGGCGCCGTTCTCGGTGATCATCAGCGGCAGGTCGGGGTATTCACGGTGCAGCCGCAGCAGCAGTTCGGTCAACCCGGCCGGTTCGATGTTCCAGCCCATCGCGGTGTACGGGCCGGGCTGCGGCAGGAACTCGACCTGCTCCGAGCCGACCCACGCCGAGTGGGCCGAGCGGCCGTGCCCGTCGGAGTCCGACTTGGTCGACACGCCGTCCCAGGCGCGGACCAGGGTGGTCGAGTAGTAGTTGACCCCGAGCACGTCCAACGGCACCGCCGCGGTGCGCTCGTCGCCGTCGCGGACGAAGGACCAGTCGGTGACCCCGGCGGTGTCGGCCAGCAGGTCGGCCGGGTACGCCCCGTCCAGCATCGGGCCGAGGAAGGCCCGGTTGGCCAGTGCGTCGATGCGGCGTACCGCGTCGGCGTCGGCGGCCGAGTCCGAGGCCGGTCGGATCACGTGCAGGTTCAAGGTGACCGACAGCTGCGCGGCGGGTGCCAGCTCGCGGATCACCCGTCCGGCCAGCCCGTGCGCTAGGTTCAGATGGTGTACGGCGGCCAGCGCGGCGGCCGGTTCGGTACGCCCCGGCGCGTGCACTCCGGAGGCGTACCCGAGGTAGGCCGAGCACCACGGCTCGTTGAAGGTGGTCCAGGTGTGCACCCGGTCGCCCAGGGCCCCGACGATGGCGGTGGCGTAGTCCGCGAAGCGCCCGGCGGTGTCCCGCGCCGGCCACCCCCCGGCGTCCTCCAACTCCTGCGGCAGGTCCCAGTGGTACAGGGTGGCCACCGGCTGGATGCCCAGCTCCAGCAGCCGGTCCACCAGCCGGGAGTAGAAGTCCACCCCGGCCTGGTTGACCGGCCCGGAACCGCCGGGCTGCACCCGGGGCCAGGCGATCGAGAACCGGTACGCCCCGACACCCAGGGCGGCCAACTGGTCGAGGTCGGAGGCCCAGCGGTGGTAGTGGTCGGCCGCCACATCGCCGGTGTCCCCGTTGAGGGTGCGTCCCGGGGTGTGGCTGTAGGTGTCCCAGATCGAGGGTCCCCGGCCGCCCTCCTTGGCCGCCCCCTCGATCTGGTACGCCGCCGTGGCCGTACCCCAGATGAAGCCCGGGGGGAACCGTACGTCGCTCACCTCGCCACCTCCGTGATCTCGCAGCGGTATCCGGACGAGACTCCCGCCACCACCTCGGCGGTGGCCGTCCCGTCGCGGTAGTGCACCTCGAACTCGGTGCCCGGACCGTCGCCCGGCGACGGGATCCGTACCCGGGTGCGTTGCCCCGGCGTCGGGGCGTACAGCCGCAACCGGACGTCGTCGGCCCACGGGTAGTCGGGCCGGTCGGTGACCGACCCGAAGGGGATGACCGCGCCCGGCCGGGCCAGCACCGGCACGGTGTCGAAGCCGTGTTTCTCGTTCACCCAGCCCGGCCCGGTGACCTGGGCCCCGGTCATCAGGTTCGTCCAGGTGCCGGCCGGTACGTAGTAGGTGACCTGCCCGTCGGCGCTCATCACCGGGGCGACCAGCAGATCCGGGCCGAGCATGTACTGCCGGTCCAGGTAGGCCGTGGTCGGGTCGTCCGGGAACTCCAGGATCATCGGCCGCATCACCGGTATCCCCTCGCGGTGGGCCTCGTCGGCCGCCGCCGCCAGGTACGGCATCAGGCTCAGCTTGAGCCGGGTGAACCGGCGCAGCACCTCGACGGCCTCCTCGTCGTACGCCCACGGCACCCGGTACGAGCCGGAGCCGTGCAGCCGGGAGTGGGAGGAGAGCATCCCGAAGGCGATCCAGCGTTTGAACACGGCCGGATCGGGGGTGCCCTCGAAACCGCCGATGTCGTGGCTCCAGTAGCCGAAGCCGGAGGCGGCCAGGGACAGTCCACCGCGCAGCGACTCGGCCATGGCCACGAAGGTGGACTCGCAGTCGCCACCCCAGTGCACCGGGAACTGCTGCCCACCGGCGGTCGCCGAGCGGGCGAAGACCACGGCCTCACCCGTGCCGCGTTCGGCCTCAAGCAGCTCGAAGACGGTCTTGTTGTAGAGGTAGGAGTAGTAGTTGTGCATCCGCTGCGGGTCGGCACCGTCGTGCCAGATCACCTCGGTCGGGATGCGCTCGCCGAAGTCGGTCTTGAAGCAGTCGACACCCATGTCGAGCAGCACCTTCAGCTTGTCGGCGTACCACCGGGCGGCCTCGGGGTTGGTGAAGTCGACGAGCGCCATCCCGGCCTGCCACTTGTCCCACTGCCAGATCGACCCGTCCGGGTTGCGCACCAGGTAGCCGGCCTGCCGTCCCTCCTCGAACAGGTAGGAGCGTTGGGCGATGTACGGGTTGATCCAGACGCACACCTTCAGGCCACGTTCGTGCAGCCGGCGCAGCATGCCCTCCGGGTCGGGGAAGGTGGCCGGGTCCCAGATGAAGTCCACCCAGTGGAACTGCCGCATCCAGAAGCAGTCGAAGTGGAACACCGACAACGGCAGGTCCCGCTCGGCCATGCCGTCGATGAACTCGGTGACGGTCTTCTCGTCGTACGAGGTGGTGAACGAGGTGGACAGCCACAGCCCGTACGACCAGGGGGGCACCCGGGCCGGGCGACCGGTCAGCGCGGTGTAGCGGCGCAGCACCTCCTTGGGGCTGGGCCCGTCGATCACGTGGTAGGTCAGCGACTGTCCGGGCACGCTGAACTGGGTCTGCGACACCACCTCGGAACCCACCTCGAAGGACACGTGCTCCGGGTGGTCCACGAACACCCCGTAGCCGGCGCTGCTGAGGTAGAACGGCACGTTCTTGTACGCCTGCTCGCTGGCGGTGCCACCGTCGGCGTTCCAGATCTCCACCGTCTGACCGTTCTTGACGTACGCCCCGAAGCGCTCGCCCAGCCCGTAGATGGTCTCCCCGACGCCGAGGGTCAGCCGGTCGTGCACGTACTTGCCGCCCTCGGCGTCGGTGACCACCCCGATGCTGCGTTCCGTGGAGGAGGTGACCAGCCGGTCGCGGCGCAGGAAGTCGACCTGCCAGGGCCCGGTCAACGCCACCCGCACGGTCAGCTCCCCGGTGGTCAACCGGGCGCTCAGCCCGGTCACCTCCACCTGCACCGGGTGGTCGGTGGTCTCGGCCAGGGCGAAGCGGGGCTGTTTGGGCAGCCCACCATGGTGGTGCCCGACGGTCACCCCGACCACCCCGGGGGCGGGGGAGAAGAAGCGTACGGTGACCACCGGGCGGTTGAGGGTGTCACCTCTGCCGGTGATCCTGCCGATCGGCGCGAAGACGGTGAACGAGCGTTCGTCCGGCTCCACCGATTCCACCGCGCCGGGTCGCAGCACGGTGACGCCGGGACGCAGTTGCCAGTACCCGTCGGTGAACTTCACTTTTCGGCTCCTGCCTGATGAGTGTCGGGCCGGTTCTTCGTCAGGGCCCGCGTCGGGTCACCGCACGACGCAGGGCCGGGGTGTCGTCGTCCGCACCGGGCCGTCGGCGGCCGCCGGCTCGCGGGTCCGCCACCCTGCCGCCTCCGGTACGCGGCGGGCCGCTCGATCCGCGTACCTGAAGGGCGCACGGCAGCAGTTGCTGGTGGATCTCCCGGTCACCGCCGTCGACCTGCCGCAGCAGCATCTCGATGGCGATGCGGCCCAGCGCCGTCCCGGGCGAGTTCATCGCGGTCAGTGCCGGGGTGGCCAGTTCGGCCACCTGCGGCGAGGTGACCATCGAGACGACGGAGACGTCGTCCGGCACGCTAAGCCCACGGCTGTGGAGTTCGCCCAGCAGACCGAAGACCGCGCTCTCGTTCATCGCCAGGATCGCGGTCAGGTCCGGTGCCTGGCACAGGGCGGTGGCCAGGGCCCGACGCCCGCCGGCCGCACTGTCCTGGGTGGGGATCATCAGCGGCTCCAGACCGTGTGCGGCCATCGCGGCGGTGAAGGCATCGCGGGTACGCAGAGCCGGGCCGTACCCCTCGGCGATGGCCTCGGCGGAGTGGTTGACGTAGACGATCCGCCGGTGGCCGAGGTCCACCAGGTGACCGACCGCCTCGGCCACGGTCCGGTCGAAGTCGATGTCCACGTACGACAGGTCGGTGGTGTCGGCGGTACGGCCGATGAGCACCAGCGGGATGTCGAGTTCACGCAGCACCTCCACCCGCGGATCGTGCAGTTGCACCTCCATCAGCAGCGCCCCGTCGAGCATCCGCTGACTGGCCAGCCGGCGCAGTTCGTCGCGTTCGCCGACCCCGATGGGGGCTAGCACCAGGTGGTAGCCGGCCGCGCTGGCACCGGCCGCCGCGCCGGTGACGAAGGCGGTCTCGGTGGCGCCCAGGCCGCGCTCATCCATCGGCAGCAGCAGACCGAGGATCCGGCTGCGCCGACTGGCCAACCCGCGGGCCATGGCGTTGGGCTGGTAGTCCAGCTCCGCCATCGCGGCCAGCACCTTGTCCCGAGTGGCCTGAGAAATCGGCCGAGTACCGGTCAACACGTACGACACCGTGCTGACCGACACCTGTGCCAGCCGCGCCACATCATGCATGGTCGCCATCGCGCCACCTCCCCCCCCGATGAGCCCGGCCACCGTGCCTACCCCGTCGAAGCGGTTAGTCGAAACGGTTCGACGAACGTAGGCCACCGATCCCACCCCCGTCAATAGGCGCCCACCAATGAACCCCCCGCCCCGTTGATCATGAGGTTAGCGGCAGCCAGGGAGATCAACTTCGCCGTCAACCTCATGGTCAACCACTTCGGGGGTTTGGCCGGTGGGTGGGGTGGGGGGTGTGGGGGGAGTTGGGCGGGTTAGGCGTCGATGTTGAACTTGTTGAGCAGGGAGGGGGCTAGCAGGCCGATCGAGGCCAGGATCGAGATGACGGTCAGTGCGGGGCGGACGATGGCCACCTCGGTGCGCCCGCCGGCCCGCAAGGCGATCTTGTCGGGCAGGCTGATCGGCGTCCACATCCGGCGCTTGATCGGAATCGGCCAGAGGATCGGCACCCCGGCCCTGGTGATCATGTCACCGATGATGTGCACGAAGGCACCCACCCCGACCGCCAGGCCGATCATCGGGTACCCCCGATCGCCGGGCAGGTTCGCGGCGGTGAAGGCGGCCGCGCCGGCCGAAACCAGGGTGACGATCACCCAGCCGGCGCGTTCGGCCCACTTGTCGAACAGGCCGCGCAGCGCCAGGCCGATCATGAAGAACAGGATGCCGATGACCGCCCACTTGCCGTACGTCGCGCACAGCGTGGTGGTGCCCCAGCCGAGCAGCACGGTGAACGGAATGGTGTGGGTCAGCGTACGGTGGCCGTTTGTGCGTTTCGGGTCGCGGCTGAGCTTGGTGGCGTAGTAAACGCCCAGCGAGATCTTCTCCACCACCTCGGCGACGAACAGCGAGAAGACACCGAAGGTACGGGCCACCGTCGCGCCGCCCTTGTTCCGGGTCACCTTGCCGGACAGGTCGAGGTCGGGCAGCAGCGCCCCACCGGCACAGACGGCCGTGCCGACGGCCAGCGCCAACGGAGACTGCTCGTAGTCGTAGAACTGCTGCAGCGCCCAGGACCCGCTCAGCCATACCGCCGCGCCGGACAGCGCGTGCGACGGTCCCATCATCTCGGTTGCCCTCCCCAGGGATCTTGAGCGCCAAAACTACGTCACTGTAGTTCGCCGCACCGCCGCAGGGGCATCACTGCGACGTCCACAAGGGACGACATCGGAGCGTGGTCCGGAGACCGAGCCGACCACCAGGGATTATGGCAGTCGGAACGGGCTCGCCAGAGCCCTGTGTCGGCCATGGGACGCGGCGTACCGCCCTTCGCGTTGTGCGACCCAGTGGACCTTGTTCTCGATCGACCAGTGACCGCGGATCCACCCTGCGAGGTGCTCCGGCCTGGCTTGGTGAACGAGTAGGTCGGTGATGGCATAGACGGTTTCGGTGGTGAAGCGTTTCGGCTGGTCGAGGCGCCGGCGGCGGCGTCGGATCTGCAGTGCTTGGGCGGCGTGGGGGAAGTCGATCCCGGTGGAGATGGACAGGATCTTCAGGGTGCGGATCTCCCGGCGGCCATGACCACGGTCGCTGTCACGGGTGGGGTCGGGAACGCCTCGCCAGGGAAGCGGGCCAATTGGGCGTGCAGGCTGGGCTGGTTGCCCTTCACGGTGAGAATCCAATGGGCGCCGCGTTCGGCTAGGTAGGCGACGTGTTCACGCTGGCAGTGCAGGGCGTCGGCGGTCACCACGACCTCGCCGAGGTCGCCGAGTTGGTCGAGCAGGGGTGCGAAGCGGGTGATCTCGTTGGTCTTGCCGTCGACGTCGGTGCTGGCCAGCACGACACCGGTGGCCTGGTCGGCGGCGGCCAGGACGTGCCGGGCGACGGTGTCGCCGGTCCGGGAGCCGCGTAGCGTCTTGCCGTCCACGGCGATCGCCCGGGGTGTTCCCGCCGACGGCGCGGGCAGCTGTGTGGCGAGCCAGGCTCCGATCACCATGGCCAACCGGTCGGCGTCCAGGGTTTGCAACAGCCTGCGGATCATGGCCTCTGACGGCCGCCGGCCAGGGTCGATCCCGAGCACAGCCGCGGTATCAGCGGGTAGATCAGCGACCCATTCACCGATCGTCGCATACGAGCGGTAACCAGCGACGACCGCGCAGACCGCCGCCGCGACCACGGTTACCAGAGCATGCCGGACTCCACGCCGGGCACGTGGATCGGGCAGGGAACCCAACGCCGTGAGCAGGCCGGCAGCAGAGGCCACCGCAGATGCCCTGGGTGGTGCGGTCGACAACGATGAGATCAGCGATGGTGACAGCGCGGGCATGGTTCACTTCAGGTAGATCAACAGGCCTCGAGAACCTCGATGATCTTCTGGAACGTCATGCCCGCCCTGCTGCCCACACCAAGGGCGCGTCTACGCCAACCACCTCGACCCAGACACCTCTCACGACTTGGCCGGGGCCCTGACCCGCTGGGCCAGTCGTCACATGACCAGACCATTCGCCATCCTCGAACTCGCGAAGTGATCTTCAAACGGCCGTGGGCAGAGGAGCAGGGGATCCGCGTGACGACCACGCCCAATCCTTATCTCGCAACCTTATTCACCGAGAGATAGCTCACGTCCATCGATGCATCACGCTTCGTGTTGGGCGGCGTTCGACCTGGACTGGTCGAACGCCATTGTGGTAAATCATCTACCTTCGCGACATAACTTACAGTCACGAGGTGGTTACTTGACGCTTCTGCCGGGGCTTGTGAGGATCCTTCTATCGCAAGTGGCATCAGCTACTTAACGAACCGTCGGTACAACCTTGAAAGGGAGGCCCGCATGAAGGCCCGGAGAATCGCGCTGCGCCGTTTCGGAAGTTTTACTGCCGCCATCTCTGTTGCCGCCCTACTTGCCGCATCGAGCAGCCTTTCGGCGGCAAGCGCAGATCCAAGTCCGGGTCCCTCGCTACCCGACCAAGGCTCTACGACGGCACCAACCAACGGTGAGCTGACCGTTAAGGACATTCTTCGTGCTAACCCTGACGCGAAGCAGGTGCGCGCGGGCGTGGTCAACATCGCTCCGGGCGTCGACGTAATCCTGCCGCCCAGCGACGGCAGCGCCAACAACGCGCGTGCTGCCGCCGATATCTGCGACTACTACCACCTTTGCGTGTGGGAGCACGCGCTTGTCGACGATTTCGGTGCAGGGCTCGGATTCTATGACTGTCAGCCCTCAGGAAGCCTGATCAATCTGGGCGGGATGCGGTACCCGGACGGCGCCTGGGTCGGCACTGGCACCTCGGGGCCGAAGTGGAACGATCGCATCTCAATGTTCGACAACAACCAGACGCCTGGTACGGCCACCTACTTCTACAACTACACTGGAAGTAGCTGGTCGAACGTTCTGACTAGCTACGCGTACCAACGCGTTTCCAATCTCCGCTATAGCCCGAACGGCAACATTAACGACATCATCGACGGAGTCCACGTCTGCACCAGCTGACGACACCTTTCGCTGACAGTGCGTGGGCTTTCCGAAGCAGGAAGCCCACGCACTGTTCCTTCATTATCCTATAGACGAGCGGCGGTCGTATTCGAGGAAAAGGTTGTAGGCAACCACCTGTTGTGGAGTTGCGAGGCGGACGTTCTCATGCGCCAACAAGTCACCGGTCCTCGGATCGAAGACCAGGACCATCTGGAAGCCGTGCTGCCTGTCGTCTGTAGTCACGGCGACGCCCTGACGTCCCGCTCGGTCAGTCACCGCTCCGCGCCACTGGAATCCCTGGACATCAGCGAGCGTTTCGATGATTTTGCTCCGAATCGCCAGCGGCACCACGTGCACGCGGTAGAGCTCGTTGACAGCCTTCGCCACTGCTGGGGCGCCCGAATCGGTCCGGAGCACGGAGGCCAGATCGCCCGGATCAAGAGGTTCCCGGGCTCCCACCGCTCCGGACGAGGCAACGACGGGCCCGGCCGAGCCCGAGTTCGCACCACTGCTAGCCAAGATCGACTCCCAGTAACGTCGGGACTCCTCATCCGGGAACTCGGGTTGAAGGTCCCTCACCCGACTCTCACCTGTCCCGCGAGAGTCGGACCATGTCCAAGCCTCCCGTGCTAGACCCATCTGCCGATTGTCCGGACCCAGTGCCCGCGTCGCTCCCCACGACCGCAGATGGTGGTACACGTAGCCGTCCGACTTCGCGTCATGGTCTGCGGCCGTGATACTGGCTGCCAGATTGCGCAGCGCGGGAGCCGCGTCGGGAGCCGCGTCTCTGATCTCGTAGGAGATCGGTGTGAGGACGGTGCCAGCGACGGCGGGCCCGGCCTGCGGAGGTAGCGGTAGCACATTCGGATCTGCCGACGGCCGCCCGAGCACAACGGCGACCGAACCGGCGAGCAACACGGCGGCAAAGGCAGGTGCAGCCACCAGAACAGCACGTCGACGGGATCGAGTGGCCCTCGGGCGTGACGGGGACGGATCAGCGCGCTCGGCGCGGGCGATGACCTGGCCAGCCGATAGCGTTGGCTCCACCAGCGCCACACGTTGGGCGGGGTCAGCCGGACCGAGAAGGTCCCGTAGCTGCTGCGGCGTGTTCATCGTTCTTCCCTCCCGGGATTTGCGTGTTCTTGACTGACGAGGTTGTTCCCATCGCGTTTCGCAGCCGCCAACGCGCGCGGTGCAGACGCACACCCGCGGTAGGTCGGCTGCAGCTGAGCACGACAGCTGCCTCTGCCAGCGTCAGCTCCTCCCACCCGATCAATCGCAAGATCTCCTGGTCGGTCTCGCTGAGGCTGTGTAGGGCGTTGATCAGATCCAGCAGGTCTCCGGCCGACTCCGGGTTCTGGGTATCCGCCTGATGTTGAGGGAGATCGATCATCGAGGTGACGATGGGTCTGCCGCGGCGACTGCGCCACCGGTTGGCGAGAACCCGCCTGGCTACCCCGTACAGCCACGGCAGGCCGTGCTGGGGGACATCGACGCGACGCTGCCATGCCACCACGAACACCTCTTGCGCGACTTCCACCGAGTCATCCATGCCCGTAGTGCGGCGAAGCCCGTATCTCACTATGTCCTGGTAGTGGGTGGCGTACAGGTCGGTGAACCAGTCCTCGCCACGCTCACCCGACGGCCCCATCCGGCCTCCTGACTCACGCTTGGAAACAACTACTACTGCTTGTGTCAGCCAAGGCCCCGCCGTTACCCCTCCAGGAGAAAATTCTTATGATCGGATGCCTCGCCGTCCATGCCGACCCCGGGCCAACTCTGCAAAAAGTGCGGCGATCACATCGACGTAGACGGGTTCGGCGGCCACGGCCGTGGTCACGACTGTGTCCTTCCTGATGTAAGTGAGTGTTTGAGAAGGGGCGTGGCGGACTCGGTGTGCGGCTGATGATCGTGGATGCCTGGTTGCCTTCGGCGTGCCTCGTAAGCGTCGGTACCCCTCGTGGACGCGATCCTCTACGTCGTGCGTACCGGCTGCTCCTGGCGGCAACTCCCGGCGGACTTCCCGCCATGGCAGACCGTCTACTGGTACTTCGTCCGGTGGGAACAGGAGAAAGTCACCCCACGCATCCTCGACCACCTCCGGGAACAGGTCCGCATCAGCCAGGGCCGCAACCCGCAGCCGTCCGCCGGAATCATCGACTCCCAGAGCGTCAAAGCGGCCGACACCGTCGGCACCGACAGTCGCGGCTACGACGCCGGCAAGAAGATCAACGGCCGCAAACGATTCATCGTCTCAGAGGCCGCGCCATCCGACTACGCAACCGCCCTGCTGGCGGGGGAGAGGCGCGGTGCGTTTCCGGGATTGCGGACTGGTGCGACACGGTGCGGGCTGCGGTGTCCGCCGGCAAGCGTATGCACCGAGTCCACGTCGTCACCGAGCCGCTGTCGGACTACGTCCGGTTCGAATGTGGCTGGCCCTACGAGCACACTGTCGAAGCCGGCGAGGACGTCCGCCTCATCGTGGTGTCCGGCGACGACTGGCCGGCTGCGCTGCCGCACTACGACTACTGGCTGTTCGACCCCTCTCGAATCGTCGCCATGTAACACGACGAGGCAGGGCGGTTCGTCCCGGCGAGCTGATCACCGAGCCCGCCAAGATCGTGCAAGCAAACCTGTGGCGGGACGCCACCGTCGCCGGATCGATCCCCTGCCGGCAGTACTCGGGCGAACTCCAGCTCAGTCCCCCGTAGCCGGCACCTCGACGTCGGCGAGGAGGGAAAGCCGCGCATACCCGGTGCACAACGAGTCGTCCGGCGACGCGACGCCCAGTCCGTCGTCCAACCGGCACGGTGTACGGCGGAATCAACCTGCCCGGACGCGCGACAGCGCCCCCACCGCCTCCTCGTCAGCTTCCTCTCGACGTGCCCCGATTCGTCAACCGCGAACAGACCCTTGTCCGCTTGTCGGGCGTCGTGACAGCCAGCGTCCACGGTGTATCAGTGGACCGTCGCCGAGCGGTTGCGATCCTCGCCCGGCGCGATGGCCGGGCGCCGCGCGATCCTCGCCCGGCTCGGTGGCCGGGCGCAGCGCTTGTACGTGCGGCGCGGCTCCCAGCCCGGGTCAGCGCGCGATCCTCGCCCGGCTCGGTGGCCGGGCGCAGCGCTTAATGAGCAGCACTTATAGCGATCCAGCGATATGACTCATTGACAGATGCAGTCCTATTTGCTCACTTAATCCACATTTTCCGGTTCGGAACCTCTCCAGGGTTCCGTGGTCACTTGGGGTTCCTAGATCACCAACACTCCAGGCTGGAGCATCCCGGAATGAAGGCTACGCGGCGACCCCGACGCACAGTAGGAAGCCGCCGCCCGATCGATCGCGCTCGACGGTTCGCAGCAATTCGGCCGATGTCGCTCCAGCCGGTACAGACCGTGAATGGCGTACAACGATCAACGGCGAAGATCACGTCGACACGCCGATCCCTCGTCAGAACGTTGAGGCTCCGGCCACGAGCATCCGGGCTGTATCCGTCCACCAGTAGAGGACTTCCCGGCCTGACCGGCGCTTCTTCAGCAGACCGGCCTCCGTTAGTACGCGCAGGTGACCACCGACCGTGCCGAGCGGGAGTCCGGTCGCGGCGACCACGGCCGTGGTGCTGACCGGCTCAGCCGCCTGCACCAGAATCCTGCTCCGCGCATTCCCGAGCAGGCGGCGCAGGGGATCCGGTGTGCCGGGAGCCGCCTCGGTGAAGATCCCCGTCACCGGATAGACAATCCCGAAGCGGTCGGGCAACCTCCACGAGACCCAGCCTCCCCGGCAGTGGGCCGCGAAGAACGTCAGCTCTCCGCCCCGCACGTCGCACGGTGGATAGGGCCGCTCTTGGACCTGTAGCCGGCCGTCGCCGAGCCACCGCATGCCCGGACGCATGTCGTTGATGACCCCGGACCATCCGTCTCTGCCCAGCCGGGAGATCCGGGACACCACGTCGGCGCGCAATACCGACTGCCGGCGCGGCCATTCCACCTCGACCGTGTGGTGCCAGACCCAGCGCAACAGAGTGGCCGTCCGTCTCGCTAACCCGGTACCGCGCAACTCCGGGGCCAGCGGGGAACGTACGCGGGCCAGATCATCACGGATGCGTTCGTCCGACAGCGACTCCAGCTCCACAAGTTCGTCGTCCAGCGTCATGTTCGGGCGGGCGGGCGGCACCGTCAGGAAGTCAGCCATCCAGAAGGACGAGATTGCGTGCGCCACGATAGCTGCGGTCACCGGGTCGCCGTCGAGGTAGCCGTGGAAGGCGTCGACATGCTGGTCCCGCCAGACCCGGTGCCACGGAAGCGGCTGGCCTCGGCGCAGGATATTGAGCGCTCCCAACGTCTCTGTGAGCTGTGACGTGCCAAAACGCGCCTGCACCATCACCTCGGTGTCGACCAAGAAGACCGCCACGTTTCGCCTCCAGTCGAAACTCTGGGGTGGCACTAGGCGATACCCCAAGCTCCTGGCCATGCAGAGTGACACCCAGCCAAGTGACCCGACGACCGTGAGCGCGCGAAACTTCAGGGCTCTGTGGGCCGGTGCCGCGGTCACAAACCTGGCCGACGGCGTCGTCAAGCTGACCCTGCCCCTGGTGACCGTCTCGATGACGGACTCTCCTGCTCTGGTCGCTGGTATCAGCGTAGCCAACACTCTGCCCTGGCTGTTGTTCTCGCTGCCCGCCGGCGTGCTCGCCGACCGGGTCGACCGTCGGCGCCTGATCATGATGATGGCCGCCGCGCGCGCCCTGGTCCTCGCCGTGCTCGGGGGCGGTGTCCTCGCGGACGTGCTGCCGCTGGCCGGCCTGTACGCGGGGGCGCTGCTCCTCGGCACCGCCGAGGTGTTCGCCGACACAACTCGGATGTCAGTCGCGCCGATGGTCGTGCCTCGCAATCGCATGGAATCCGCGTTCGCCAAGTTGACCGCGACCGAGACCGTGGCCAACGAGTTCATCGGGCCGCCTCTGGGTGGCCTGCTGGCCGCCGCCGGACTGGCCGTCGCGTTCGGCGCTGGCGGCCTGGGCTACGCAGGCGCCCTGCTCGCCTTGGCAATCATGACTGGCCACTACCGCAGCAACCGCTACTCCAGATCGGCGACGAGCGCGCCCAGCCTCCGCGCCGACATGTGGTCCGGCCTCCAGTTCGTGTGGCGGGAAAGAGTTCTGCGGACCCTGCTGCTGCTGGCCGGCGCGGCAAGCGCATGCTGGGCGGCCTGGATGGCGGTCATCGTTGTCTATGCGGTCGCGCCCGGACCGATGGACCTGAGCCGCGCGGAGTACGGCATGCTGATCGGCGCCTTGGGAGTGGGCGGCGTCGTGGGCGCCTCCGCCGCGCCCGCGCTCACCCGCCAGCTAGGGCGGCAGATCGTCCTCGCCATGTCGATGGCTTGTTTCACCGTGCTGCTGGCAGCGCCAGCGATCTCCTCGTCCGCCCGGCTGATCGCGGTAACGACCTTCCTGGGCGGTGTCGGTGCCGGCGCCTGGAACGTCACCTACAGTTCGTTGCGGGCGCTCGTCGTGCCAGACCAGATGATGGGGCGCTACAGCGGGGTCAGCCGCCTGATCAGTTGGGGATCGATGCCGCTCGGGGCTCTGGTCGCCGGCTTCACCGCAGAACTGATCAACGTCAGAGCGGTCTTCTGGGGCGGAGCAGCGCTCTGCGCCCTCGTGCTCGCCGCGACGTTACGAACGGTCACATCGCCCGAATTCCAACGGGTGGAAGCCCGCGCGACCGCCTCTCACGAACCTGCGCCGGCCCAGCCACATCACTTCTGACTTCCAGCCACCCCGGCGGGGTCAATCCTCAGTTGGAACCCACCGGTCCGACCCACGATCCGGTCCTCGTCCTGCACCACGTCGAAGCCAACCGCTACGCACGATGAAAATGGCTGTCAGTAGTACGTCGGCTGCCGCTCTTCCGGGTCCGCATGCACCACGTCAAGGTTCCTGTTTGCGACGAGGCGGTCGACAACCCCACGGTCGGCTCCGATGCCGGCCCAATGAGGGTCGACGTCGCTGGCGAAACACCACGCATGATCCGCAGGCCAGACGAATGCCGGCGCTGAGTAAACTTCGGAGTCGAACAAGTCGCTCCACCCCATCAAGTCGTTCAGGGTGCCGGTGAACAGGACGTATCGCCGGTGCGGAAGGTCCAGCATGGGTCCGGCAGTCAGTGCGGGATTCCGGAACGTCGCGCCGCCCTCCCATACGCAGACATAGCAGTCGCGCGTGGAGGAGCTGTAGTCGGCGAGGGCCTCCAACGCTGTTCGGGCTATGTCGATCTCAGTAGATCGGCGAGATGGCAGCCGTACGTCCGACTCGCGCATCTCCGGAAGGACCGGATCGGGCAGGTAGCGAAGGCGTGCGTACGCGGGGAACGAGGCCGGCCCGAAGGTGATCAGCCGCGTCGGGTCGACATCGGTCGCATACAGCCACGCCGCAGCAGAGAGCTCGTCAGTGGGCTGCAGTGTCATCGTCGGAATAATAGTTCGCTAGTTGTAGTGGCCATGAGCGTCTTTGACGGCGTGTCGGCTTGAGCCATGGAGAGACCCCGGCGAGGTGTGAGGCGCTGACGCCCATACCTACCGGAGGCCTCTATGGCCCACCGTAAACGCCCGTGACCGTACCGGTGACCGTGGTAACCCGGACAAGGACCCCGACTATCTCATCGAGGGGCACGTCTTCGACTGTTACTCGCCGCAGGCCCGGACGTCGGTGCGCAACGTGTGGAGTCAGGTCCGGGAGAAGGTCGACGATGAGCAGACGCAGCGGGTGGTGCTGAACTTGAAGGATTGGGAGGGTGACGTGGCGGCTTTGCGGCGGCAGTTCGACCAGTGGCCGATCGGCGGGTTGAAGGAACTGGCGGTGGTCACCCGCGACGGTACGATCCGTCAGATCGTCCGTGAGACTGAGAGGGCGTCCTGATGGCCGTGGAGTTCCGCCTGGTCCTGGCCGGCGCCCCGCCCGTCGCAGAGGTAGCTGCCCTCACCGCTGCCGACCCCCGCGAAGTCCCACGCCCAGCGTCGAACCCGGCCCTTTTCTCCGCCCGCCTGTACGAACAACGCGGCTACGCCATCACCGTCCGCGCCGGAACGGACGGCTATTGGGAGGCCGAAACCGACGGCGAGGCCCGCTGGGAATGGGCACCCACGTCGTACGTTTCCGTGACTTTTTCCATGCGGGCCGACGACATCGTCGAGAAGGGAATCCCCAACATGATGGCGGCGGTCACGAGGGTCCTCGCAGGCCGCGATGAGGACGCGGCGCTGGTGCAGGACGGCAACTACCTTCTCTTGACCCGAACCGACGGCGTCATCCACACCTACCGCCCGGACTGGTGGCACCACTACGGCCTCGACCGCTCCTTCGCCGGCTGACCTGCGCTGCGTGCCACTGGCGGGCTGGGGCAGTCAGCTCGTGTGGACCGTGCTGAGGTGGTTGTCCCACCAGGATGGCCGGTGTTTGCGTAGGGTCCCGGCGACTCGGGTGAGCAGCAGCCAGTTGCCGTTCAGCACGAGCGCGGCGTCCTCGGGGCGGCCAGCGAGCACGCGGGCCACGGCCGCGACCATGTTCGGTGTTGCGGCGCGCAGAGAGTCGTCCTTGGGCATGTGGAAGACGATGTTGACGTAGGTGTCGGGTTCCCATTCCCACTGGGAACCGTCGTCGTCTTCGGCATCGAAGTAGCCGTTGCTGCCCGAATAGATGCTGAGGCTGTACCCGGACGTATGCGTAAGGTCCGCGCCAAGCAGTCGGGGATAGCCGGGCCGGATCGACTCCTCGACGCCATCCGGGGCGGCGAGTTCGGCCACCTGTTCCAGCGGGATGTTGCCCGCCAGCGTCAGTCGGTATTCAATAGCCACGCGCTGCCTGCCTTCTCAGTCTCGCCGACTTTGAGGTCGCCGCGCCAGTCCTGCAGATTCAGCACCACGCGTTGGGTCTGCTGGCTGGTCACCTTTCCCGACACCTCCGTCCAGACCCCACGCACGGCCTTGCCGGGAGTCGGGGAGTAGCAGTCGAATACGTGCGGCCTCCACCAGGTAGTCCGGTTCCTTCTCCGGCTTTCCGACATCGTCGGTGTTTCGCCACGCCTCAGCGTTCTCCCGTCTCGTCGGGTGCTATGGACCCTTAGCCCGCTGCCTATTAGTGGTGAGGCTGCGTTGTTCGCGCGGCCGGAGTTTGTTGCGATCCTCACCAGGCACAGTGGCCGGGCGCAGCACGCATTGCCGACGGCTTACGCGCATACAACGACTCGTTACGACCCTCACCCGGCGCGTTGGCCGGGCGCAGCTACTCATGAGCAGTCATAGCGATCCGGCGATGCGACTTGTGGGCACAGCCAGTCCGCGTTGCCCACCTAATCTACATCTCCCAGTTCGGAACCTCCCCAGGCTAGGGCGCCGCCCTCGATCCCATTTCGGGACCGGGCTGCCACACGTCCGTCCGCTGATCGATCGCTGCTTCGTGGAAGGCGTCCGCGAGAGCCACGATGACGGCGTTGATGCCGGGGCCGTCGCTGAAGAAGTAGTCGGCCATGGTGTTGTGGGCTTCCTGGTTGTCGACGACCGCGTCGATGACCGCCGCTTGGAAGTCCTGGGATTCCATGAACTGCTTCTTCGAGTTCACCTTGGCCTGGTTGACCAGGTCCGGGTAGGCGAGCAGCCGCTGCACCAGTCCCTGCACGAACTCACGGACCTGAGACGCGGAGAACGACTCGGCGCCGAAGAGGTCGTTCATCTTGTCGATGACGACCTGTAGTGCCACGTACTTCGGCTCCTTCCGGGTGCCGGTGCCGGCGGCACCGATGCCCTTGAGCTGGCCGTCACCGGTCAACGAGATGTCGACCGCGGTCGCCTTGGTGTGCTTGACGCCGACCAGGACCACGTCGGAGAGGTCGACCTCTGCCGACCAGGAGGAGTCCGTAATGACCTTCTCCAGGAGCCGCAGGAAGATCGACAGCATCTCCAGGTACGGGTCGCCGTAGTCGACGATCTGGCTCATGAAGTCGTAGAGCCGGACGTAGGTGGAGACGTCTTTGCGGAACAGGTCGAGGGTGTTGAGTGTGACCTTGTCGTCGGCCTCGATCGCCGCAGCGTAGCGGCGGGCGAAGTCGTTCTTGGCCGGGCTGATCGCGGCCGAGAGCGCGTTGTTGCCTTTGCGGGTGACCCATAGTTCGGCGACCTCGCGCACCTGCTCTGGCGTGTAGATCCCGGCTTGGGCGAGCTTGTTGGAGAGGTGGACGACGACGTACGGGTCGGTTTCGGTCTCCAGGGTGGCGTTGGTGAAGTACGGCTCGAACGCAGTCCGGATGTCCTCAGGCTTGTTCACGAAGTCGATGACGAACGTTTTTTGCTTCTGCTCCCCGCCCGCAGTGCGGTGGGTGCGGTTGAGCCGGGACAGCGTCTGCACGGCGGTGACCCCGGAGAGCTTTTTGTCGACGTACATCGCCGAGAGCAACGGCTGGTCGAACCCTGTCTGGAACTTGTTGGCGACCAGCATGACCTTGTACGTCGTGCCCTTGAAGGCGGCGGCGAGGTCCGCGCCGGCTCCGGGGTTGAGCTTGGCTTCGGTGAACTCCTCGTCTTTGCTCGGCCTCGGCCCCCAGTCCGAAGTCCACTCCTCGTCCTCGTCCATTTTGACCGAGTTGGAGAAGGCGACCAGGGTGCGGTAGTTGTACGACGCGTCCTCGGCGGCCCGCTTGGCGATGTAGGCGTCGATCGCCTTCTTGTACTTCACCGCCGCCTTGCGCGAGTCGGTCACGACCATCGCCTTCGCCTTGCCCTCCAGCAGGTGAGCGACGTTGATATGGAAGTGCTCGACGATGATCTGCACCTTCTGGCTGATGTTGGTCGGGTGCAGCTTCACCCACCGCATCAGCCCCTTACGCGCCGTGGCCTCTTCCACCAGCTCGCCGTCGGCGCTCTCGGCCCGGCCGGCGATCTTCAGTGCGGTGTCGTAGGACTGGTAGCCCCTGAGCACGTCGAGGATGTAGCCCTCCTCGATCGCCTGCCGCATCGAGTAGAGGTGGAACTCGACCGGCTTCCCATCGGGGCCCTTGCGACCGAACAGCTCCAGGGTCTTGTTCTTCGGCGTCGCCGTGAACGCGAAGTAGGAGATGTTCTCCGACTCGGCCCGCTCGGTCATCTCCGAGGCCAGGATCGCCTCGACGTCGACCTCCCCGCCCTCCTCGATCTCCTTGATCTCCTCAGCGGTCAGCACAGCCCGCAGCTTGGAGGAGACCTTCCCGGACTGCGAGGAGTGCGCCTCGTCGGCGATCACCGCGAACCGCCGTCCCTTCAGCGACGTGTCGGCCTGGATCTCGTGGAGGGCGTGCGGGAAGGTCTGCACCGTGACCGCGATGATCAGCTCCCCGTTCTTCAACGCGGTCGCTAGCAGCCCGGATTTCGACTTCGCCCCCGCTTTGCGAACGTCCTCCCGGCTGATCGTGGCCACGATCTTCCCCGACCCGTCAATCTGCCGGATCGCGTCTTGGAGCTGCCCGTCGAGCACGTTGCGGTCCACGACCACGATCACCGAGTCGAAGACCTTCTCGTCGTTCACGTGCAGCCGCGCCAGCCGGTGCGCGGTCCAGGCGATGGTGTTCGTCTTCCCCGACCCTGCCGAGTGCTCGATCAGGTAGCGATGCCCCACCCCCTCCTCGCGCACTGCGGCCACGATCTTCGTCACGGCCTCCCACTGATGGAACCGTGGAAAGAGCATGCTCGTACGCCGCACCGACGTGCCGGTCGCGACGTCCCACTCCTCCTTGGTCTCCACGATCATCAGCCGGCCGATGATGGTGAGCCAGGCGTCCTTCTCCCAGACCCGCTCCCACAGGTACGCCGTCGCCGACCGTCCGCCCTCAGCCGGCGGATTGCCCGCGCCACTGTCGTGCCCCATGTCGAACGGCAGAAAGTGCGTCTTCTCGCCCTCCAACTTGGTGGTCATCGCGGCCAGATCGTTGGAGACCGCGAAGTGCACCAGCGCCCGATGCCCGAACGACAGCAGCGGCTCCGGCCGCCCGTTGGTCAGCGGGTGCCGGTTCTTGCGGTACTGATTGATCGCCTCATCGAGGGACTGGGTGAAGTCGGTCTTCAGCTCGACGGTGGCCACCGGGAGCCCGTTGACGAAGAAGACCAGATCGATGCTGCGCCGGTCGGCGGTGGAGAAGTGCACCTGCCGCATCACCCGCACCCGCATCGCCGCATACTGCTCATTGGTGGTCGCGTTCAAGCTGGTGTCGGGCCGAAACTGCGCCATCTTCAACCGACCACCACCGATGTACAGCACCCCGTTACGCAGGATGTTCAGCGTCCCGCCACCATGCTCAAGAGGCTTGTCGAGCGCCGTGGTCAGCACATCGAGAAACTTCGCCTGCGACCCCGCCGCCTTCAAAGCCTTCGTGTACGCCGGCTTCTGGGTCTCCTCCAGCCAGGCGAACAGGTCCTCGGGGAAAAGCGCCCGCTCCCGGTCATACCCGGTGTCGTTCGCCGAGTACAGCCACCCGTGGGACTCCAGGTACGCGCAGATCTCGGCCTCGAAGACGACCTCGTTGTGATCGGCCATCACGCCATCTCCCGTACGTCGATCTGCCCCGTCACCGCCGCCGTAATCAGCGCCGCCCGCCGCTCCCGAGCAAGCTCTACGAACCGCTCCGCCTCAGCGACGAGTGCATCAATCTTGGTCGTCGCCTGTTTCAACTCTACTGTCAGCCGACGCTGTTCATCGAGCGGTGGAACCGGAAAGCGGAGCGCGCCGATGATGTCGGAGTTCAGGTTTTCCATCGTTGAACCAACGGAGGCTAGCGCAAGGGCATCGCGGTTACGACGACTCCTGAATACGATCGCGGCGAATGATGGATCCAGACGTGCTCGGTCGAGCCGAACAACGGCTGACCCCGTTCCGCACAGGAATCCCTCCGCAGATGGCCCGATAACGGCACAGCGCCCGAGGTCACCCCGACGCGCAGCGATCAGGTCGCCCTCCTTAAGCCTATGCCTGGCCAACTGCTTTGCCTTCTCAGCACTGACCGCGATTCGTGGGTCGGGCATCACCTCACCCGCGACGATGTGGGACGGATTGATCACCGGGATCCCCCCATCCTCGTACTCGTCAGACTTCAATTGGCTACCGAAAGGGCCTGTTTGGACCAGCGCCGCAACGGTCTTGAGGGGCGTGTTCCAGTCCAGCAAGGCGACCTCTCGCTCGACGACCGCCCACCGCCGCTCGTTGAGCATCTCGATCAGGCGCTGCTGCTCCTCGATGAGCGTGTCGATGCGGGCGAGCTCGCGGTCGAGGTAGTCGGCGATGGCGCGCTGCTCCTCCAGCGGCGGCACTGGTATCGGCAGGTTGTCCAGATCTGGCTGCTGCACTCGGCGGTCGAAGGTGGTCTGTGCACGCGTGTACA
Organism: Micromonospora sp. NPDC047134; assembly: GCF_040643455.1. Taxonomy (NCBI): domain Bacteria; kingdom Bacillati; phylum Actinomycetota; class Actinomycetes; order Micromonosporales; family Micromonosporaceae; genus Micromonospora; species Micromonospora sp. NPDC047134. The sequence continues at coordinate 166,812 of NZ_JBEYUI010000012.1, read as the reverse complement.
ACAAATACTGATCAAGGTAAGGCTGCGATCGCAGTAGGTAATGAATGAACCGTGGCAGCAGAGTGTCACGGGACCTGAAGACCCTGTAATCAGGGCTCACTGCTCCGACCCGCCGAGACACGCCGATCCCCCCACCGATCAGCCACATCGGGTTGACGACGAGGTCGTCGACCTCGGCGACGAGGTATCTCGGCAGGCTGCTCTCGTCCGGCTCCTGTCGCCCTCCCATCTCGGCGCGCGCAACCACTTCACCTGTCGAGCGCAGCGACAACATCTCATAGGAGAGATCGCTGTTGCGCCGATCGAGTCGGTCGAACAGGCCCTTGAAGCGAACGACGTCCCACGACTTGGGCCTGGTTTCCAGCAACGAGGAGACAGCCCGGTGCGCACCGATCAGCGTCATTGAACTCATCCCTCGACCTCCCGGAGAAGGTCGAGAATCTTGGCTACCTGCTTCTCCAGGTCCGCGTCGATCTCAACGAGAGGGCGGGGCGGGACGTACTCGTAGAAGTGCCGGGTAAAGGGGATCTCGTAGCCGGTTTTGACCTTTGTCCAGTCGATCCAGGCATCGGGGACGTGCGGCTTCACCTCGGCGTCGAAGTACGCCTGGATGACCTCGACCTTGCCCGTCGGACCGGCGGTAGAGCCGCCGTAGGTGAATGGGACGTTCTCGGTGTCGCGCTTCTTCGTGTCCGGCTTCGGCTTGCCCTTGCGGTCAAGGACGGGGTTGCTGGACTCGTCGAGTAGGGGGCGTTCGACGGTGATGGTCCAGTAGCCGAACTCGTCAGTGCGTAGCACCTTGGAATAGTCCGGATCGGCGTCGATGAAGTCGGCGTACAACTTCACCACCTTGGCGCGGTCGGCGTCGCTGATCTCGCGGCCCTTGGACCCGAGGTTCTTGCGCATCTTGGTCCAGAACGATGTGCCGTCGATGAGCTGGACCAGGCCCTTGCGGTCAGGGTGCTTGGTATTGTCGAGGATCCAGATGTAGGTGGCGATGCCGGTGTTGAAGAACATGTTCGTCGGCAGCGCGACGATGGCGTCGACCAGGTCGTTCTCCAGCAGCCACTTCCGGATGTTGGAGGGACCGGACTCGGCGGCGCCGTTGAAGAGCGGTGAGCCGTTCATCACGATTCCGGCCCGGCCGCCCCCGTCCTCCGGCGCCCGCATCTTGTGAACCAGGTGGAGCAGGAAGAGCATCTGCCCGTCCGAGGTCGACGGCAGGCCGGGAGCGAACCGGCCGTAGGGGCCCGCCTCGTCGCGCTCTTTCGTCACCGCCTTGGCGTATTGCTTCCAGTCGACACCGTAGGGCGGATTGGACATACAGAAGTCAAATGGGCGCCCCTTGAACGCATCGTCGGTGAGCGTGTTACCGAAGGCGATGTTGGTCGCGTCGTGGCCCTTGGCCAGCAGGTCGGACTTACAGATCGCGTACGACTGCGGGTTGTACTCCTGCCCGTACAGGCGCAGCTTCGCGCCCGGGTTCTGTGCAAGCAGGTGTTCCTCGGCTAGGGCGAGCATGCCGCCGGTGCCCGCGGTGGGGTCGTACAGCGAGCGGACGATGCCAGGCTCGGTCAGCTCGGCGTCCTTCTCGGCGAAGAGGAGGTCGACCAGCAGCCGGATCGCGTCCCGTGGGGTGTAGTGGTCGCCGGAGGTCTCGTTCGCGGCCTCGTTGAACTTGCGGATGATGTACTCGAACGCATCGCCCATGTCGGCGTTGGAGACGACGTCCGGATGCAGGTCGACGGCCTTGAAGGACGTGACGACCTCGCGCAGTAGCTCCGCCTTCTCTAGGGCGAGGATTTCCTTCTTGAAGTCGAAGTACTGGAACACATCGACATCGGGCGAGAAGCGGTCGATGTAGTCGGCCAGGTTGTCCGCCAGCCCGTCGGCGTCAGCCAGCAGGTTGGCGAAGGAGTAGTTCGAGGTGTTGTAGAACGGCCGACCGGTCGCCTTCTTGACTTCGATCTTGAGCCGGTTGGGGTTGTCGTACTTCGCCGCCAGCGCGCGCACCGTGTCTCGGTCGGGCTCAAGGATGCAGTCGAGGCGTCGCAGGATTGTGAGCGGGAGGATCACGTTGCCGTACTGGTTGGGGCGGTAGGGGCCCCGAAGTTGGTCGGCGATCGACCAGATGAAACTACCGAGGGTGCTCACAAAGCTCCTTACGAGGCTCACTCGACGACAGGTGTTGGACGCCCAGCATGAGCCCGCGCAAGCCGTCCGAACAAGCGGTGCACGGTCTCCAGCAGCCGGTGCGCCACAAGAACATCATCATCCATCCCACACCACGCGAACCACGAGGTCGGCTTGCACCACGCCGGTCACGTTGAGTAAGTCGTCGTAACCAATCGAACATCCGCTCATGCCGCTGACTGGGCACTACGACCGGTGTCCGCCCCTGCCTCCCTCGGGGTGAGATCAGGTGGTCTCGTTCTTCAAGCGGTGCCCGTTGTACGGCTGGGAGGGCCGCTGAAAGCACGCGCCGGATACGCGGGACTCAACTGTGCGGACGTGGCGGAATCCTTGGTGGCGGTAGTAGTCATGCAGGCGTTGGTTGGTGGTCCAGGCATCTAGCCGTAGCCAGGTCAGGCCCGCTTCGTATGCCCGTCCGCCGGCCCAATCCAACATCTCGCCGCCGAGGTTCTGGTTGGCGTGGCGCAGCGGGATCATCATCTTCGCCGCGTACAGCGCGTCGGCCGGGTCGTCCTCCGGGTGCCACAGTGCTTCTGGGTCTCGGTCCGGCTTCCACAAGCCGTCCACGTCGACATAGGCGGTCAGGGTGATCGTGGCGATCGGTTCCTCGCCGTCCCACACCATCCACGTCTGCCCGGCCGAGACGGTCGACGCTACGGCGGATCGTGGCAGCGGGATGGACCACTGCTCCTCGCCTCGCGCGGCTAGCCAGGCGACCCGTTCGCGTCGCCAGCTCATGATGATGTCAACGTCGCAGGGTCGGGCAGGAACGATGATCACTTCGGTGATTCCTCGGGCCGGAACTTGGCGATGACGGCAGGGTCGCCATGGGTGCTGACGATCCGGTTGCGGTCGCCCGCGAAGACGGTCACGGACACTCGGACCGGCCGCTTCTCGGTGTAGCCGGTGCGGATGAACAGCAGCACCGGAGTGCCTGGCGGCAGTTGCAACAGGGACGCTTCCTCGGGCGTCGGCATCCGAGAGACGTACTCGTCGTAGTAGCCGGTCTGCGGGTAGCCGCGTTCGGCGAGGAGTCGGGTCGTGCCCTGTGGAATGTCCCTCGGCGACAGCAGTTCGGGGATTTCGTTGGCCATGTCCATCGGGTAGTAGGTGTCCTGCACAGACGACGGGTCGCCGTTGATGTGCCGGACGCATCGCCGTAGCGCGGCTGCGGACTCGGGCTCGACGTGCAGACGCTCGGCGAGGTCCTTCGGTAGTAGCTCGATCGTTAGCCGGAAGTCCTGGGACGCCTCGTAGCCCTGAGCGGCGACCTCCGATCGCCAGGCGTCCGTCTCGGCCGTTGGGCCAGCTGGCATCTCGGCCCGGTGGGCGTGAAAAGTGAGAGTGATCTGCTCCCGGACGACCATGCCGCCGCTGCGGCCCGGCACCCGCTCGATCAGACCCTCGTTGATCAGCACCGCAGTCGCGTCGCGGACGGTGTTGCGCGACGCCGTGTAGTGCTCCTGGAGCTGTGCCTCCGTGGGCAGGCGGTCGCCCACGCGCAGTCTTCCGGAGGCGATCTGCTCGCGCAGATCGGCGGCGATCCGCCGGTACTTCGGCTGGTTCACGCTCACGCCCCTTCCTCATTTCGTCCCAACCAATCTATCGGGATGGTCTTGACTGCAGCCCACCGCCCTGTAATGGTTGGTATGAATCCAACCTTACGCGTCGTCATCATCGAGTCACGAAGGAGGCATGGTGAGTGCTAAGGCCCGTGAGCTGGCTCTCGAAATGGAGCGGGTCAACCGCGCCCTCGAAAGCGCCCGCCTCTTCCTCGCTGGCCTCGACCAGGCTGACGACGCCCGCGAGTTGCGGCGGCGGACCTACTCCCCACTTCGCACGCTCGTCGAGCAGGCCGAGCAGTCGGCCGCCCGAGTGACGGAGTACCTGCGGAACGGGTCCGGCTCGTGAGCCGGGTGCGGGGACCGCACCGTTTCCCCCGATCGGGGCGGTCCCTGCACTCACTAGTCGGGGCACGCGGTCGGTGCCGGAGAGCGCCCGGCCGCACTTCTCTCACAGGAAGGTGATGGCAGTGCGCGTCAAATGGTTCGTCCCCGCCGAGGCCGAGCACCGGTACAGCCCGTTCGGCCTCACCTGCCCGCCCACGCCCGCCCACCACCCCCGCGCCCCTGGGTCGCCGGACACTCTGACCGTCGATCATGAGGTTAATGGCTTGGGTAAACGCTTGCCGGGGCGGCAACCTCATGATCAACGCGGGTGGGGGGCGCGCGGCGGCCAGAGCGGTGCGAGCGATGTGCCGCCGGGGAGTGCGGGGTGGCGCAGGTGGGCGTGTTGGTGGAGGCGTGGCCGTGTATAGGACGCCTCAGCCGGTGCCTGAGGTCGTGGCGGGGACGTTGCTGCGGCTCGATCCGGGTGACTGGTCGTACGGCCGCGACCTGATCCCCGGCACTGCCGTGGCCGTCACCGTCACACAAATCCGGGACCTGCCGAATCGGGCGGACGAGTGGGTGTGGGTGCTCGGTCATCGGCCGGAGTGCGAGTACCCGCACGTCGACCGGCATCCGCCCTGCATGGAGGTGCGGGTCAAGGTCACCGCGCTGCATGGCCAAAGGCCGGCGAGGTGACCGGCACAGACGAGAGCGACCGGGATGTGGATCGCTTCGAGTCGGCGCGCAACACCGTGCGCCAGCACCGCGACGGGAGCACCTGCTTCCACTGTCAGGACGGCGGATGCGGGCAGCACACCTGGGCGGTCGAGGAACTCGGCCGTCATCCCGGCGGCCGGAAGCTCCTTCGGCGGCTCGGGTTTCCCATCGACGATTCGACCGAGGAGGGCCGGCCGCGGTGAACAGCACACCCCACGGCGACGACCATGCCCCACACCTGCGCGAGCATCCGGAGCCGGCCCGGCCGGTACGCGCCGTCGGCAGTGCCGCGATGCCGAGCGCCGTACGGCTCGCCGACGAGTTCTTCTACCTGGCGCACGACGACCAGACCGGCCGGTCGCGGCTGTTCGAGTCGGCGACAGCGTACGGTCTGGCCGCCGGGCTGCTGGCCGAGCTGTACGGCGAGGGTCGGGTCACCTTCGAGGGCCGGCGCCTGCGGGTGGTCAACACCTTCCCGCCGAGGGACTGGCTACAAAACCTCGTCCTCGATCGCCTGGTCGCGGAGCCGCGTCACACCGAGACCCGTACCTGGTTGGCGTACTTCGGCACGGACGCCTACCAGCAGGTGGCCACCCGGATGTGGCAGCTCGGGCTGCTCCGCCAGCAGCAGGTCGGTCGGCTGTGGCGACAGCGCACCGTCTACGTGCCGGCGGACATGAACACGGCCGCCTGGTCGTGGGCCCGGCTCTCCTTTCAACTGCGCAACCACCAACGCCTGAACGCCTTCGATGTTGCCCTCGCCGGTCTGGCGGTGCACACCCAGCTCGATCCGATCCTGCTCGACGGCACACCCCCGGCCGTGCGTGCCTTCCTGCGCCAGCAGGTCGAGCAGGCCCCGCCGCCGCTGCGGGACCTGCTGGCCGACCTCGGTGCCGTCGTCGGCAGCGCCGTACTGAGCCATCGCACCACCTGACCGTCCTGCATTCATCCCTTCTCGTCGAGAGAGAACCCATGTCCCACTCGAAACCCGACACCGTCTCCGCCGTCCTCGCGCGCGGGCGGCTCGGTATCCCGTCGGTGGTGTTCTTCGTGATCGCCGCCGCCGCGCCGCTGACCGTCGTCGCGGGCGGCGCGACCACCGGGTACGCGGTCACCGGGGTCACCGGCATCCCGGTGTCCTATCTGCTGGTGGCGGCCGTGCTGGCGTTGTTCGCGGTCGGCTATGTGGCCATGTCCCGCCGGATCGTCAACGCGGGCGCCTTCTACACCTACGTCACCCGAGGGCTCGGCCGCCCGGCCGGTGTCGGTGCCGCCATGGTCGCGCTGCTCGCCTACAACGCCATGCAGATCGGGCTCTACGGTGGGGCCGGCGCTGTCACCGCCCAGTTCCTCAACAACCGGTACGGCATCGGCCTGACCTGGTGGGTCTGCGCCCTCGCGGTGTGGGCGGTCGTCGCGGTGCTCGGCCCGTGCCACGTACATCGCGGTCGCCGTCACCGGCCTGCTGTACGGGCTCTCCGCCTGGGCGATGTCGGTGGCCACCGGCCCGGACCGCATCGTGGCGGCGGCCCGCGCCGACGGCACCGACCTGATCTTCAACCTGGTGTCGCCGTACCTGGCCGACAGCATCGTCACCGTCGCCCGGGTCCTCTTCATCACCTCGCTGTTCGCCGCGCTGCTCAGCTTCCACCACACCGTGGCCCGGTACCTGTTCGCGCTCGGCCGCGAACGGCTGCTGCCCGCCGTGTTCGGTCGCACCAGCCGGCGTACCGGCGCCCCGAAGGTCGGCTCCCTCGTCCAGAGGGGGCTCGCGTTCTGCGTGCTGGTCGGCTACGCCGTGGCCGGGGCCGATCCGATCGTGCACCTGTTCTTCTGGGTCACCGTCACCGGTGGGCTCGGGGTGCTGATCCTGATGACTGTCACCTCCGCCGCCGTGATCGGCTTCTTCGCCCGGATCACCCACCCCGAAGGACCCTGGCGGTCACTGATCGCACCGGGCCTGGCCACGGTCGCGCTGGGCGGGATCCTCACCGTGACGCTGCGGGAGTTCGCCACCCTGCTCGGCGTCGCGCCGGACTCGCCGCTGCGCTGGGCATTCCCCGCCGGGTACGCCGCCGTCGCGCTGCTCGGCATCGGGTGGGCGCTGGTCCTGCGCACCACAAACCCCGAGGTGTACGCCGCAGTCGGCCTGGGCGCGGACCGCGACACCGGACCCCTGCGCACCCCCGACACCCTCCGCCAACCCGCCTGACCAGGGAGAAGCCGTGACCGACCTGCTCGTCCGCCCCGCCGCCGAGGCCGACGCCGGGCCGCTGGTCGGCGTACTCGCCGAGGCGTTCCACGAAGGCCCCCTCGCCGACTGGCTCATTCCCGACCCGGTCGACCGGCGGACCGTCTACTACGAGTACTTCGCCGACGCCTTCCAGCACGGGCTGGAACACGGGCAGGTGTACACCACAGGCGACCAGACGGCCGTCGCGATCTGGTACCCCCGCCTCGAACCCACCCCGGTCGACACCCGCAGCCGACTGGCGACGTTGGAACACATCGCGGGCCCGTACGCCCCGAAGTTCGTGCTGCTGGAGGAGATGTTCGACGCCTTCCACCCGGACGACCCGCACCACTACCTCGCCTACCTGGCCGTCGCCCCGACCCGGCAGAACCGGGGCATCGGCGCCGCGCTGCTCGCCGACCAGCACCGTCGTCTCGACCAGCTCGGCCTGCCGGCGTACCTGGAGGCCAGCAACATGCGTAACCGGCGGCTCTACCTCCGCCTCGGCTACCACGCCGGCCCCACCATCGTGCTGCCCACGGAAGGCCCCGTGATCTGGCGGATGTGGCGCGGCGCCCCCACCAGCGGCGGCCGGAGCCCCTTCCCGCGCACCCGGCCACACCGGCGGTCCCTGTGACTACCGCCCACCATCCGTAGGCGAGGTCGTCGAGTCGGCCAGCGCTGAGCCGGTCCGGGGACTGATGCCGGTGATGGTCAGGTCGAGCAGGCGGGCGGCCTCGGCCGTCGGGTCGGGGTGGTGGGTGGTGGCCAGGGCGATGCCGGTGATCAGGGTCAGCAGGTCGTCGATCGTCACCCCCGGGGCGAGGGCCCCGGCGGCGGACGCGCGCCGGACCAGTGGCTCGCCCGCGGCGGTCAGTTGCGCGCAGGCGCAGTAGACGTGGGTGTCCTCGGGGGCGGCAGCCCGGTCGCGATTCAGTGCCTCGGCCAACCCGCTGATGGTGGCGGCGGAGGCGAGAACGGCCTTGAGCCACTCCAGCAGCGCGGCCCGGGGGTCGGCTCGGTCGGTCCGGTCGGCGGCGTGTGCCGCTAGGGCCTCGACGCGCTCGCGGAAGACCGCCGCCAGCAGGGCGTGGCGGCTGGGGAAGTGCCGCCGTACGGTGCCCGAGCCCACTCCGGCGACGCGGGCGATCTGCTCCAGGGAGGCGTCGGCGCCGTGTGCGGCGACCTCCTGCACCGCGACGGCGAGCAGGCGTGCGTAGTTGCGCCGCGCGTCGGCGCGCTGCGCAGCGGTCATGGGCTCACCTCCGAGGTTGCTAAGTGGCGGGGTCCGCCGTATCTTACCGGAGTAGAAACGGCGGGCCACGCCGTTTAGCGAGAGGGGTCTCATGTCCAACGAACCCGCACCCGTTCTGGTCGTCGGCGCCACCGGACGACAGGGCGGCGCGACCGTCCGCGCGTTGCGCACAGCGGGCGTACCCGTCCGAGCGTTGGTCCGTGACCCGGAGACCGACCGAGCGCGAGCCGTTGCCGCGCTCGGCGCCGACCTGCGGACCGGTGACCTCAACGATCGTGGCTCCCTGATCGCGGCCGCGGAGGGAGCCCGCGCGGTCTTCTCGGTCCAGATGCCCGAGCTGAAGGGGGAGTCCCTCGACTTCGACGGCGAGGTGACCCAGGCCGTCAACCTGATCGAGGCGGCGCTCGCCGCAGGTGTGCCACAGTTCGTGCACTCCTCGGTCTCCGGCGCCGGGCAGCACACCGAGGCCCCCGGCTGGCGCGAGGGCCGGTGGGCCGCCCTGAAGCCCTACTACGACGCCAAGACCGCCATCCAGGATCGGGTACGCACGGCCGGATTTCCACACTGGACCCTGATCAAGCCGGGGTGGTTCATGGAGAACTTCCTGCCCTCGATGGCCTATCTGCTTCCCCGGGGCGTCGAGGGCGGGCTGGTGACCGTGCTGCGGCCGGAGACCCGGCTGTCCCTGGTCGCGGTCGACGACATCGGTCGAGCGGCGGCGGCGGCCATCGCGGCACCGGAGCGCTTCCACCAGGTCGAACTGGAACTGGCCAGCGACTACCGGACGATGACGGAGATCGCCGAGGTCATGTCGCGCGCCCTGGGTGTGCCGCTGACCGCGCCGAGGATGACCGACGAAGAGGCGGTGGCGGCCGGTATGCCGGCGTTCGGGGCGGTTTCCCACCGCTTCGTGGAGGTGGCCGGGCAGCCCGCCCGCCCGCAGTTCGCCCGAGACCTGGGCATCCCGCTCACCTCCTTCGAGGAGTGGGCCGCGCAGTACCTGTCCCGCTGAGTCCGGCCGCGCGACGAGAAAGACCCGAGCCACGATCTGGGCCTCGACTTGGGCCTCGACTTGGGCCAGGACCCAGTCAGCCACGCCGCCGCGCAGGCCAGCGTGGCCAGTTGACCCGGTGATCGACTCCGTTACGCCGAAACGGCGGTATCCCGCCGCCCCGAACCCCGCCGTTTCGGCGAAACGGCGGGAGTCAGCGAAGCTCTACCAGAGGCGTCGGTACTGGCGGGGTCCTGTCGGTCCGGATACTGCCCGCCGCGACGACGCTCTGCGGGATAGCACAAACGGTTCAGCTCGACAGGTCCCACTCGCCCCAGTGGCGAGCCCGGCTGACCTGCACCGCGTGCCACTGGCGGGCTGTGGAGTCAGATCGCGTGGATCGTGATGAGGTCTTCGAGTCCGGCAAGGTCGTCGGCGTTGCGGGTGTACACGGCCGCGTCATGGGCGTGTGCCGTTGCCGCGATGAGCAGGTCCATCACCCTGGCTCGCGGCTGGCGGCCGGTCTCGACGACGCGTGCAGCCAAGCGTGCATAGCTGTCGGCGATCGCCTCGTCGATGGGCAGCGGATCAAATCGACGTTGAATGGCGCTCAACCGCGCCAACCGGAGCGCCCTCGCCTCAGCGGTTTTCGCGACCAGGACACCGAACTGAAGTTCGGCGAGGCTGGCGACGCTGATGGCCAGTTCCCCGGGTATCGGAGTCACATCATTGGCGATAAGGATGCTGGTGTCGAGGATGCCGCGACTCACCGCTCAACCCACGGATCGGTGACGGCGTCGTCGAGCAGGTCCCGATCACTTGCCCACCCCGGGTCTGTGGGTTGGTCGAAAACGCCGGCAAGGTCGTCCCACTCACGCCAGGTTCGAGGACTGACCGGGCCCAGCACGGCTGCCGGGCGCCCGGCGACGGTGATCGTCACCCGTTCGCCCCCCTGCGCGCGACGAACCAGTTCGCTTGCGTTCTGCCGCATCTCCCGCAGCCCAACCTCGTACATACACCCAACGTAGCACATGTGCTACCTGTTGTCGGTGCGTCCCAAGCGCAGGGCCCGGGATGCCGAGGAATGCGTGCTGGACACTAGCGACCATCTACCCGGGCGGGCCCGCGCGGCATGTCGGCCAGCGGGGAGTTGATCAGATCATCTTCCAGCGCTTGCGGGGCGGACGGACGGTCACCTCGCCGAAGACGGCGCGGCAGCGCACCTCGACGATCGGAGCGCCCGGGGCGACCGGACCGCTCAATTTGGACCTCTTCTCGCCGAAGACCGCCGAGCCGGTGATCCGGACGTCCGTGCCCTCCGGCACCACGATGGTGACACTGCCGAAGATGGCGTTCGCCTCGATGGTGGTCACCTGCCGGGGCAACCGGGCCTCGTGCAACTCGATCCGACAGTCACCGAAGACGGCCCGGGCGTCGATGTGTTCCGGCACCGGCCAGGCGCCCTTGCGCACCTCGCTACCGAAGACCGCGAGCAGCTTCTCCGTCACCGGGGCGAGCGCCCCGCCGGGGCGGGCGGGGGAGCGGCTGGGGGCGTTCGGCAGGTCCGTGGTCAGCCGGGCCAGCTCACCCCGGGTCTGCGCGGCGTGGGCGGCGCCGACCCGATCGGTGTACTCGTCCAGGGTGAGTCGGCCCTCGGCCGTGGCCTTGCCGAGCAGTTCCACGACCTCCTCCCGTTCCCGGTCGGAGACGCGCAGTCGGTCATCGTCGTCGTGCCGTTCCCACTCCACGCACCGAGCCTACTGGTGCCCCGCACCGACCTGGGCAGCCGATGGTCCGGGCTTGCCCTGCCCCACAGGCTGCGGGCCGGAGCCGGTCGTCGCGATCCGTTTGCGCCCTCAGCTCGACAGGGCTCGGCGACCACCTGTCGCCCTCCGGCCCACCACTGCGGGCGCGGGCCGGAGAGCGGGACGACAGAGCTAGCAGGCGGCCGTGCCGACGAGCAGATTGCCGTGCGGGATGGCGATCGGCTGCCGGGGGGCCGGCAGGTCGACGGCGGCGGGACGGCGGGCCTGTGCCGGGGTGTGCGCCCGGCGGGCCACCGCGTAGGTCTCGGCGGTACGGGCGGCGATGGTGGCCCAGCCGTACCGCTGACCGACCATGCTGCGGGCCTGCCGGGCCACCCGGCGGGCGAACACCTCGTCGCCGATGAGTCGATCGACCGCGTCGGCCAGCGCCGGTGGGTCGCTGTGCGGGAAGGTCACCCCGGTGACACCCGGCTCGACGATCTCGGCCAGACCGCCGGTACGGGCCACGGCAAGTGGCGCGCCGGCCGCCGCCGCCTCCAGGGCCACCATCCCGAACGGCTCGTAGAGACTCGGTACGACGGTCGCGTCCGTGGCCCCGAGCACCGCCGGCAGTTGGGTGTTGTTCAGGAACCCGGCGAAGCGGACGGTCCCGCCGAGCCCGAGCTGCCGGGTCCGCTCCTCCAACTCGCCCCGGTAGGGCCCGTCACCGGCGATCAGCACCCGCAGCCCCGGGTGTCGGTCCCGCAGCTGCGGCACGGCGTCCACCAGGTGCTGCACGCCCTTCTCGTACACCAGTCGTCCGGCGTACCCGATCAACGGGCCGTCGCCGGCGAAGCGGGCGCGGGCCGAGGCGACCGCGCGAGGGCGGGCCCGCCAGGCCCGGTCGTCGACGCCGTTGGGCACCACCGCCACCTTCTCCTGTGGCACCTCGAACAGGGTGGTGACCTGGTCGCGCATGTACCCGGAGCAGGCGATCAGCCGGGTGGAGGCGGTGCTGAGCCAGTGCTCGACACCGTGGATGGTGCGGTTCATTTCCTCGGGCAGCCAGCCCTGGTGCCGCCCGGCCTCGGTGGCGTGCATCGTGGTCACCAGCGGCAGGCGCAGGTGCTCGGCCAACGTGATCGCGGTGTGCGCGACCAGCCAGTCGTGGGCGTGGATGACGTCGAATTCGCCGGTGGCGGCGGCGTGCAGGGCGGTGCGGGTCAGGGTGTGGTTGAACGCCATCGTCCAGGCCAGCAGCGATCCGGTGGCCAGCGGGAAGGTGACCGGGTCCTCGGCGGCCCGCAGGATGCGTACCCCGTCGCGGTGTTCGGACAGCGGCGCCCCCGCGGCGTGGCGGGTGACGACGGTGACCTCGTGGCCGGCGGCGGCCAGGGCCACCGACAGAGCGTGCACGTGCCGACCGAGGCCACCGACCAGGACCGGCGGATACTCCCAGGACAACATCAGGACCCGCTGCGGACGTACGGGGTTGATGTCGATCACGTCGGCGTCCGGTGACATACGCGCCCCCTTTGAGTTGTCTCTCCGCCCAGGACCAATCCTGCTGGCAGCTGGATAACCAGCGGAGACATCCCGATTGCGGGGCTGTAAAGCCCGTCGGTACTCCCGGTCTCGTCACCGGGAACGGACGCGAGGCGACATTGCGCCCACCTCTGCGACAGGCGTAGCACCAGCCGGTCTGCACCTCCCGCAACTGTCTGATGACCTGCCACGGCCTGGTTCGTAGGTTCTAACCGGACGCAGCACTGAGGGGCTCATGGCTCGTGCGCCAGAACCGGCGTGCGGTGGTCGGCACCCGGTGCCTGGAAGGAGAAGCATGCGAACCACGAGGCGATGGTGGGGCAGTGCGGTGGCGGTCGCGATGACCGCGGCCATCCTGCCGGTGACCCCCGCGCTAGCCCAGCCCGCGCAGGCGAACCAGTTGGTCATCGCGGACGGCGTCACCCAGCCGGTCTTCGGCTACGCCGACGCGATCCGCGAACGGATCTTCGTCACCTCCGATGTCGACACCGACTCCAACGGTGAGCTCGATGTCGTGGCGATGGACATCATCCGGCCGAAGGCCAGCGACCAGGGCCTGCGGGTGCCGGTGGTCATGGACGCCAGCCCCTACTACTCGACGGTCTGCCGCGGCAACGAGACCGAGTGCAAGGCCGACCTGGACGGCGACGGCCTGCTCGACCAGTGGCCGCTGTTCTACGACAACTACTTCGTGCCGCGTGGCTACGCGGTCGTGCTGCTCGACATGATCGGCACCAACAACTCGACCGGCTGCCCGGTCACCGGCGGTCTCGGGGACAACATCAGCGCCCCGACCGCGATCGACTGGCTCAACGGCCGCCGCAAGGGTGTCGACGCCGACGGCAACGAGGTCGTCGCCAACTGGCACAACGGCAAGTCCGGCATGATCGGCAAGTCGTACGACGGCACCCTGGCCAACGCCGCCGCCGCCACCGGCGTCGAGGGCCTGTCCACCATCGTGCCGATCTCGGCCATCTCCAGCTGGTACGACTACTCGCGTAGCAACGGTCTGGTGACCCGGGCGAACAACTACTCGGGCAGCCTGTCCAACACCGTCACCAACCCGAACCGTCGGGCGTACTGTGCCCCGGTGCGGACCCAGCTCGGCGTGGGCGCCGACGACGCCACCGGTGACTACAGCGACTTCTGGGCCGAGCGGGACTACGTGCCGCACGCCGACAAGGTCAAGGCCAGCGTCCTGCTGGTGCACGGCATCAACGACGACAACGTGCGGGCCGACCACTTCAGCAAGTGGTGGTACGCCCTGGCCGAGAACAACGTGCCGCGCAAGCTGTGGCTGACCGGCACCGGTCACATCGACCCGTTCGACTTCCGTCGCGCGGAGTGGGTGGACACCCTGCACCGCTGGTTCGACTTCTGGCTCCAGGGCATCGACAACGGCATCATGCGTGAGCCGATGGTCGACCTGGAGCGGCTGCCGGACGTCTGGGAGACCCACGCCAACTGGCCGATCCCCAAGTCCCAGCCGACCCAGATCTGGCTGCGCCCCGGCACCAACGGCGACCCCGGCGACATCTCGGTGAAGCCCGGCCCCGGCAACAAGAAGGCCACCTTCACCGACACCCCGTCGATGAGCCAGGCCAACGCGATCCGGCACCCCTCGGACCCGGCGGCTAACAAGAACAACCGGCTGGTCTTCCTGTCCGAGCCGCTGAAGGCGCCGCTGCACATCTCCGGCACCCCGATCGTGCGGATCAAGGCCTCGGTCAACGGCGAGGACACCAGCTTCGCCGGTCTGCTCGTCGACTACGGCACCCGGCAGCGCTTCAGCACCTCCGGTGACGGCGTCCGCACCGTGACCACCGAGGACTGCTGGGGCGAGTCGGCCAACTTCGGTGGGCACAACGAGGAGGCCTGCTACCGCCAGGTCGTCAAGAACGTGGCCAGCAACCCGCAGGAGTTGGTCACCAAGGGCATCTACGACGGGCTGAACCTCGACTCGCTCTACACCTCGACCCCGCTGGTGCCGGGTGAGAAGAACGCCGTCGACATCCCGCTGCAGCCCGAGGACTACGTCTTCGAGGCCGGCCACCAGATCGGTGTGGTCCTGCTCGGCTCGTACTCCGGCTACAGCAGCCGGGCCAAGCAGACCCGCGCCGAGATCACGGTGCACTTCGACAGCACCCGGATCACCCTGCCGATCGTCGGTGGCCGCCAGGCCGCCGTGGCAGCCGGTCTGAACTGATCGAACGGTGGGACGCCCGTGCGGGCGTCCCACCGAACCTACCTCCTCAGGGGCGCTACGGGCCCGTCGGTGCGTGTCACCGGCGGGCCCGCAGCAGTTCCGCCACCGACCAGGCCTGGAAGGGGCAACCGGTGGCGGTGTGCGGGGCCGAGCCGTCGGCGGTCTCGCTGACCGAGCCGAGGCCGTACTCGCTCAGGTGCGCCTCCAGACCGGTGAACAGCTCATCCACCGACAGACCGGCCCGGCGGCTGGCATCGGCGTACGGACCGATCAGCCACGGCCAGACGGTGCCCTGGTGGTAGGCGCTGTCCCGCTCGGCCGGCCCGCCCCGGTGCCCCCCGGTGAAGCCGGGGGAGTCCGGGGAGAGGCTGCGCAGACCCAGGGGGGTGAGCAGCCCCGCACCGACCAGAGCCACCGCCTGCGGGTCCGGCCGCAACGGCGCGTTCGGCAACGACCAGGCCAGCAGCTGGTTGGGTCGCAGCAGGTCGTCGTCGTGGACGGCCGCACCCCCCAGGGGGTACGCGGGCGCGGGCGCGTCGACCACGTCGTGCAGCCAACCGGCCGGAGCGGGGAAGCGCTGCCGGAACGACTCGACCGCCTGCTCGTGCAGCCGGTGCAGCCCGTCGGCGTCCTGCCCGGCCAACTCGGTCAGCTCCGCGACCCCGGCCACCCCGTTGATCCACAGGGCGTTGACCTCGACCGGTTTGCCGTGCCGGGGGGTCACCGGCACCCCGTACACCCGGGCGTCCATCCAGGTCAGGGCGGCCCCGGGGGCCCCGGAGGTGAGCAGCCCGTCGGCCGGGTCGACGGCGATGCCGTACCGGGTGCCGGTCAGGTGGGCGTCGATGACCCCACGCAGCGCCGGCAGCAGTTCGTCCCCCAGATCGGTGTCACCGGTGACGGTGACGTGTCGGCTGACCGCGTGCAGGAACCACAGGGTGCCGTCCACGGTGTTGTACTCCACCCGGCCGGTGTCGGCCGTGTTCGCCAGCATCCCCTCCGACAGGGTCCCCGCGTAGGTGCGCAGCAGCTCCCGGCCCAGGTCAGCGCGGCCGGTGCAGAGGAACAACCCCTCGTAGGAGATCATCGTGTCCCGGGACCAGGCGCCGAACCAGGGGTACCCGGCGACCACCTCCACCGGCGAGTCGTTCGTACGCACGACGAAGGCGTCGGCGGCCAACGCCAGGGTGGCCTCGACATCGTCGGCCGGCTTGGCCGCCGCCACCACCTCCCGGTTGCGTCGCCGGGCCGCCGCGACCACCTCGACGGCGGGTGGCGGTTCCGGGGCGGGGTCCTGGGCCCAGGCCAGCACGGACACCGTGTCGCCGGGGCGGCGCAGCAGGTCGCGGAACTGGCCCGCGTACCACAGGTCCTCCTCCGGATGCAGGCCCCGGGCGGCCTCCTCCCGGTGGTAGGCGCCCCGCCACCAGTGGCCCTGCGGGGTCCAGCCCGGCCCGGACAGCCGGTACGCCCCCTCGATCACCGCCCCACCCTCGACCGGATCCATTCGCAGTGCCGGCCCGTCCGCCCGCCGCTCGCCGTGCGCGTCGCGCCAGGTGCAGGCGGCGGCCAACTCCAGCTCGACCGGCCCGCCACTGACCAGCCGGTGTACCACCGCCACACAGGAGCGGCCGGGCAGCATGGCCAGCTCCCGCTCGATCACCACCTCGCCGATCCGCCACCGCCACCGGGGCAGCCCGTCGGTCAGGTCGAACCCCTCCAGCAACTCGAATCCCCGCGGGTCCACGTCGCCGGAGGCCCACTCGTGGGCACCCAGGCGTACCCGGGCCCCGGAGGGCAGCACCACGGCCGGATCGAGACTGGCCAGTCCCACCTTGCGGGAGGCCGGGGTTTCTCCCGGTACCACCAACAGCCCGTGATAGCGGCGGGTACGCAGTCCGGCGACCGTGCCCATCGCGTATCCGCCGAGGCCGTCGGCCACCAGCCACTCCCGACT
This sequence comes from Micromonospora sp. NPDC047134, assembly GCF_040643455.1. NCBI lineage: Bacteria > Bacillati > Actinomycetota > Actinomycetes > Micromonosporales > Micromonosporaceae > Micromonospora > Micromonospora sp. NPDC047134. Next base: position 150,081 of record NZ_JBEYUI010000012.1, on the reverse strand, counting down.
GGCGGCGCTGGTCAGCTCACCGCAGACCTGGGTACCGAAACGAATTTCGATCAACTTTCCTCCACCGGCGGCGAGGTGTAACACGGCACGACGACAATGGTCGCTGTGGTGAAGTACCCCAGCGGCATCGAAGATGTAAAGGTGATCATTGACGGTTCGCCCTCCGCCCCCGACGCCGAACGAGTCCGGCTGGCCCAGGCCGATGCCGGTGAGCAGGACTGGCGGGCATGGGGTCCCTATCTGTCCGAACGGGCCTGGGGGACGGTACGGGAGGACTACAGCGAGCACGGCACAGCCTGGGACTACTTCCCCCACGACCACGCGCGGTCCCGAGCCTACCGGTGGTCCGAGGACGGCATGGCGGGCGTCTGCGACGACCGGCAGACCTTCTGCTTCGCCCTGGCGCTGTGGAACGGGCGCGATCCGATCATCAAGGAGCGGATGTTCGGTCTCGGTGGCGACGGGGGCAACCACGGCGAGGACGTCAAGGAGTACTGGTGGTACGAGGACTCCACCCCGACCCACTCCTGGATGCGCTGGCGCTACCACTACCCCCAGGCCGCCTTCCCGTACGACGAACTCGTCGCGGTCAACGGCCTGCGCGGCCGGGACGACACCGAGTACGAGCTGGTCGACACCGGCATCTTCGACGACGACCGGTACTGGGCGGTGACGGTCGACTACGCCAAGGCCGGCCCGACGGATCTGTGCATCGTGGTGACCGTGGCCAACCGGGGGGCGGAGCCGGAGCGGCTGCACGTACTGCCGCACCTGTGGTTCCGCAACACCTGGGGCTGGGGGCTGCCCGGCACGGACGAGCGGGTGCCCCGCCTGGTCGGGCAGGGGAGTCGGCTGGTCGGCGACCACTGGGTGCTCGGGCAGATCGTGCTGGAAGGAGACGGTGAGCCGACGCCGCTGCTGTGCGACAACGACAGCAACGCCGAGCGGCTCTGGGGGCTGCCCAGCCGCACCCCGTACCCGAAGGACGGCATCAACGACCACGTGGTGAACGGGGCGGACACGGTCAACCCGGAGCTGACCGGCACCAAGGGGGCCCTGCACTACGTACTGGAGGTGCCGGCCGGGGCGCAGCGACAGATCCGGCTGCGGCTGACCCGTACCGCTCCGCCGCCCGGCGACGGCGACCCGCCCCCGGCCGACCTGGGTGACGGCTTCGAGACCGTGGTGTGGGCCCGGCGGGCCGAGGCGAACCACTTCTTCGCCGGATTGATCCCCGAGCAGGCCAGCGCCGACGAGGCCGCCATCGCCCGGCAGGCCATCGCCGGGCTGATGTGGGGCAAGCAGTTCTACCACTTCGACGTCAAACGGTGGTTGGAGGGCGACCCGGGCTCCACCCCACCGGCCGGGCGCCGGCACGGGCGCAACAGCGCCTGGTGGCACATGACCAGCTTCGACGTCATCTCCATGCCGGACCCCTGGGAATACCCCTGGTACGCGGCCTGGGACCTGGCCTTCCACTGCGTGAGCATCGCCCGGGTAGACCCCGGCTTCGCCAAGGAGCAACTGCTGCTCCTGCTGCGCGAGTGGTACCTGCACCCCAACGGCCAGATCCCGGCGTACGAGTGGGCCTTCGGGGACGTCAACCCGCCGGTGCACGCCTGGGCGGCCCTGAAGGTGTTCGAGATCGACGGCAGCCGGGACCACGACTTCCTGGCCCGGATGATGCACAAGCTGCTGATGAACTTCACCTGGTGGGTCAACCGCAAGGACACCGGCGGCAACAACGTCTTCGAGGGCGGCTTCCTGGGGCTGGACAACGTCGGCCCCTTCGACCGGTCGGCGGCCCTGCCGGTGGCCGGGGTGCTGGAGCAGTCCGACGGCACCGGCTGGATGGCGATGTACGCCCTCAACCTGCTCGACATCGCCATCGTGCTGGCCGAGCACGACCGGACCTGGGTGGACACCGCCACGAAGTTCTTCGAACACTTCGCGTACATCGCCGCAGCCGCGTACGACCAGGGACTGTGGGACGAGGAGGACGCCTTCTTCTACGACGTGCTGCGACTGGCCGACGGCACCAAGGTCCCGCTGAAGGTCCGCTCGGTGGTCGGGCTGCTGCCACTGGCCGCGGTGACCCGGCTGCCCGCGCGCACCCTGCACCGGCTGCCCGAACTGGGTGCCCGGCTGCGCTGGTTCCTGACCAACCGCCCCGAGTACGCCTCGGTGATCGGCGCCCGCCGGATCGGCCCGGACGGCCGCCAGCAGCGACTGCTGTCCATGTGCGGCCCGGAGCAGATCGTCCGGCTGCTCGCCCGGATGCTGGACACCGAGGAGTTCCTCTCCGAGTACGGCCTGCGTACCCTCTCCCGCGCCCACCTGGACAAGCCGTTCACGGTCACCCTCGGCGGCCAGGAGTTCTCCGTCGGCTACGAGCCGGCCGAGTCGACCAGCGGCCTGTTCGGCGGCAACTCCAACTGGCGCGGCCCGATCTGGATGCCGACGAACTTCCTGCTGATCAGCGCGTTGCGCGACCACGCGGCCTTCTTCGGCGACGACCTCCAGGTCGAGTACCCGACCCGCTCCGGAGTGAAGAAGACCCTCGACGAGATCGCCGACGACCTCTCCGCCCGGCTGATCGCCCTGTTCACCCGCGACGACTGGGGACGCCGGCCGATCTACGGGGCGGCGCAGCTGTTCCAGACCCACCCGGACTGGCGGGACCTGATCGCCTTCCCGGAGTACTTCCACGGCGACAACGGCGCCGGCCTGGGCGCCTGGCACCAGACCGGCTGGACCGCCCTGGTAGCCGACCTGATCCTCACCCTCCGCCGCTGACCCGCCCGGCACCGGCCCGCTCGCCGAGCTCGTTGATCACGGAAGACGGGGGACGGGCGGGGTGGGAGAGGGAGGGTGGGGTTATTGGGTCGTGGGGGAGGGGTGGGGGTGCTTAGAGTCGCGGGGTGACTGGTGAGGTGACCGGGGTCGAGCCGGGGCGGGTGCTGGTGTTCGACGCCGACGACACGCTGTGGGAGAACAATGTCGTCTTCGAGCGGGTGATCGACGACTTTCTGGCCTGGCTCGATCATCCGACGCTGGACCGGGTGCAGATCCGGGCCGTGCTGGATGACATCGAGCGGGCCAACGCGGTCGCCCACGGGTACGGCAGCAAGGTTTTCCTGCGGAGTCTGCGGGAGTGCCTGGAGCGGCTGCGGGAGCGACCGGCCACCATGGCGGAGCAGCGCGAGATCGACGAGTTGGCGATGGCGTTGGTGAACCACCAGGTCGAGTTGATGCCCGGGGTGGCCGCCGCCCTGGACGAGTTGGCCGGCCGCCACGAACTGTTGTTGCTGACCAAGGGCGAACGGGAGGAGCAGCAGCGCAAGCTGGACGCCTGCGGGCTGCTGCACCATTTCTCGGCCGCCCACATCGTGTCGGAGAAGAACGCCGACACCTACCGGTGGCTGGGCCGGGAACACGGGATCGACCCGGGACGGGCCTGGATGATCGGCAACTCGCCGCGCTCGGACATCCTGCCGGCCCGCGCCGCCGGGTGGCGTGCCGTGTTCATCCCGAACGACAACACCTGGGTGTTGGAGCACGACGAACTGGACCCGGCGGACGAGGGGGTACTGCACCTGCGGGCCTTCCCGGAACTGCTGCACCACTTCTGAGGTACGGCCCGATTTCGATCAGCGCTGGCGGCCTGCGTGCTGTTACCACCTCCGGCGGCTTTTGCACCCTGCTGGTAATCGTCGAATCGGGCGGGCCCGGGCCGCCCTCGGCCCACCTAATCTCCCCTGCGGTGTCGCGATTCGCCAGGGGTCGGTCGCGGCACCGAAGTTCGGTGTGGGCACCGTGGAGCTGAGTGCGGGCGTGCCGCCCGTTGCCCTGGTGACGGTCGATGGGCCGGACCGGGGCATTGGTCGGTCGCTGCCACGCCGAGCTTGGGGTCAGGGCCGGGGCGTGCGGAACCGGTCCTGACCCGACCCGGGCCCGCGGCGTGGACTTCGTGTCCCGTCGATGCCCTTTAGCCTGGTCGGATGTCGCGCCCCGCTCGGTTCCTGGTGGCAGCCGCCGTGCTGATCGGATGGACGGCTGCCGGCCTTGTCCTGACCCTGGTCGTCCTGGATGCCGGCAAATATGAGGGATATCGGCCCGAACTGGCCGAGCTGACGACGGCGGCGAAGCTGCTGGCGATCGGCACCGCTGTCGCGGCGGGCCACCTCTGCGTCGTACGCGATGGGCGGGTGCCGGGTCTGCGCGGTGCTCTGCTGCGGGTGCTCGTGGTCGCCGTCGGGACGGCGACGCTGTTCCTCGTCGGCAACATCCTGCTCTACCGGTACGTGGTTCCGCTCGGCGCGAGCCTCGACCTGGCCCGAACCTGGGCGCCGACCGTGGGGTGGACGACGCTGGCCGGCGCCCTCGGTGTCGGTGCGGGGGTGGCATGGCTGGTCACCAGGGGGCCGGCCGACCTCGGAGCACCCGGGAGCTGGGTACGCCGCTGGTGGGTGGTGGCCGGCCTGATCGGACTGGCCGGCCTGTTCGTGGTGCCGGAGTTCGTCCGGGTCGGCGCCGAACTGTCCGTCGTGCGGTTCGTGCCGGCCGATGCCGTGGCGGTCGGTCACGGCCAGGGGGTCGCCGTACGACTGAGCGAAGGGCGACACGCCGTCTACCGCTCGTACGAGCCGAATGCGTCGGCACGCCAGTGCACGATCGTCGATCAAAAGGGCGACGAGCTTGCGTTCTCCGAACCCGCGGTGCCGTTCACCGACAACAGCGACAGCATCGTGACCCTCCTGCTGGGCACCTTCGAGGTGCCGGAGGGCGGGCCGGTCTTCGTGACCTGCCACGCCGCCGGGTACGTCGATCACCAGGTCGCCGGGCTACCTGAGGCCCGCGGTCCGCTGCCGCAGCTGGTGTACGGACCGGCCGCCCTGGTGAGCGGGATCGGGATACTTCCGGGGGTACTGGTCGCCGCCGGCCTACTCACCTGTCGCTGGCGCCACCGGCGGACCGGGGCGGTGTCGCCGGGCTGATTCGGGTGGCGGCACCGCGCAAGACCGTCTGTCGGACCCCTCGTCTAGCGTGGTCACACATCGATCCGACGGGGGAGTCATGACCACTCTGAAGAACCGTCCGCACACCGCCTTACTCGTCATCGACGTGCAGAACGGAGTGGTCGCCACGGCGACCCGACGGGACGAGGTCGTGGCCAACATCGCCGTCCTGATCGACAGGGCACGTCAGAAAGGCGTGCCGGTGGTGTGGGTCCAGCATTCCGACAAGGGGCTGGCCCGGGGCAGCGAGGACTGGCGCATCGTCCCGGAGCTGACCCGGGACGACACCGAGCCACTCGTGGAGAAGAACTACGCCGACTCCTTCGAGGCGACCGACCTGGAGACCGTCCTGGTCGGGCTCGGGGTCGGCCGGCTAGTGGTCAGCGGGGCGCAGACCGACGTGTGCATCCGCTCCACCCTGCACGGGGCGTTCGTGCGGGGCTACGACGCGACCCTGGTCAGCGACGCGCACACCACGGAGGACCTCACCGCCTGGGGTGCGCCCCCGCCGGAGCAGGTCATCGCCCACACCAACCTGTACTGGGCGCACCATTCCGCCCCGGGCCGCACCGCCGGCACGGTCACCACGGCCGAGGCCACCTTCGCCACCGCACCCTGAACCTCGGCAGCCCGGCGCCGACGGGTCCGCAAAGGTTCGTTCCGGCCACAGCCACCCCGCTGGCCGGGCGCGGTCGTCTCAGGGGTTCTCGCCCCGCACGATGGCTACCGCGACCCGGCAGAACTCGTCCATGTCGGGTTGGAAACCGGCGGCGATGTCGGGGTGCAGCCCGACTCGGGTCTCGTCCAGCAGTCGTTGGCAGACCAACTCGACCGGCTCCCCGGCGTACTGGCCACGGACCCGGTCGATTGCTGCCTGAAGCGCCGAGGTCAGCTGCTGCTCCAGCGGCCCGCGCAGCTTCTCCTGCACCGGGTCACGGGGTTCCAGCGTGACATGTGGCTCCGACATCGGCGCTCCCTTCGTCGGCGGCTGCGGTACCCCACCGCAGCCGTCGGTCAAACCGCCTCTGGTATGGCCGCGACCCGTACCTGATACGAGAATTCCTCGGCGGGTTCCTCGGCGTACGACAGTCGGCGGATCTGCTTGTCGTCGTCGTAGACGGCGACATCGACCAGGACCCCGAGGTGGGCCAGCCCGATATTGGCGACCCGCTTCTTGTCCTGCAACACCGCGCACACCCCGCCCAGCAGGGTGCTCGCGTCGGAGGTACGACGCCCGGGTGGACAGCGCAGGGTCAGGTCCACCTCGATCGGGCCGGACAGTGAAGTCCAGCCGGTACGCTGCGCCGCCTCGCAGGCAGCCTGGAGCAGCGCGCGTACCCTGGTCGCCTGCCGGTGCCCGGCGGCGAAGATGGACAACGCCTCGGTTTTGACCGGTGGCAGGCCGCTCACCTCGAAGGTCAGGGCGAGAGTGCGGGTGTCCTGCACCACGACGGCACCTCCTCGTTGGAGATGATCCTGCCCAATCGGAGCGGCGGTGCGCTGTTCCCGGGAGAACCAACCGATCGGGCGGATCGGGGTCGGCCGGTGGCGTATCGACGGCGACGGCGTACGCGCTGACGGCGATGCGCGTTCAACGCTAGTGGGTCAGACAACTCCGGGGAAGATGTCCCCTGCCGGCGTGGCGAGGCGACACCTTCCCCGAAGTTGCCCGAGATCGCGAAAGCAGGTCAGCGGCGGCCGCGTTTGATCTCGTGGAAGGACGGCATGCGCATCAGGGGGACCATGTTGTCCCAGAGGGTCAGGGCGTCCTCGGTGCCGGGCACCTCGGTCAGGATCGGGCCGTGGATGCCCCGGTCGGCGCCGGGGACCATGAGCACCGGTGAGCCGATGTCCGGACCGGCGGAGGCGTACGCCTCCGCGTGGGAGGCGTGGACGGCCTCGTCCCAGCGTTCGTCGTCCAGGGCGGCGGCCATGTCGTCTAGCCCGGCCGCCTCGACGGCCGATTCCACCAGCTTGCCGCTCGGCGGATTGCCGGCGTCGTGGGTGCGGGTGCCCAACTCGGTGTAGAACCGGCCGGCGTCGGCGTGGCGGCCCTCGGCCCGCAGCGCCTCTACCAGCCGCAACGCCCGACCGGAGGCGGCCACCGCGTCGGCGTACTCCGGGGGGATGTTGCCGCCGCTGAGGATGCTCAGGCTGAAGGCCCGCCACTCGATGCTCAGGCCACGTGTCTCGGCGACGGCCACCAGCCAGCGGGAGGTTCGCCAGGTCCACGGGCAGGCAGGGTCGAAGAAGAAGGTCGCATCCATCGCCCGAGGGTAGCGCCGGGCGGTACGGGCACTCCTCGGGTGTGATCTGAGCCACCGAGGCGCCTGTCGATGTCGGCTCACCTGGGTCAGGTTTCGTGCCTGCGCAGGTCGGGCAGTGTTGCTGCCACGACACGTGGGGTCCGGAAACCAGCAGGTCACAGGCCCTGATCGTCTCGCCGTGCGCCGGGGCACGGGATCCTCCCCGGATGTTGGCCCACCTAGGAGGAGGGGGAGGGGGATGCCGACATGAATGACCCGGACGAGGGCCGGCGCCGACCCCGCGTATGTATGGCGGCGGCTGCCGCGGCGCTGACGGTGATGGCGCCGCTGGCGGCCTGTGCCGCAGGCGACGACACCGGCGTACCCGTGATCAATCTTTACTATCCGCCGGAGCAGAACCTGCAGCAGGTGGTGGACCGGTGCAACACCGAGGCCGCCGGGTGGTACCGGATCGTCAACCGGGTGCTGCCCCGGGAGGCCGACGAGCAGCGGGTGCAGTTGGTCCGGCGGCTCGCCGCCTCCGACGACGGCATGGACGTGCTCGGTCTGGACGTGACCTGGACCCAGGAGTTCGCCGGCGCGAAATGGATCCTGGAGTGGACCGGATCCGACCGCGCCGAGGTGGAGGAGGGCACCCTGGAGGGCCCGCTGGAGACCGCGCGGTACGAGGACAAGCTCTACGGGGCGCCGAAGAACACGAATGTGCAGCTGCTGTGGTACCGCAAGGACCTGGTGCCGGAGCCGCCGACCAGCTGGGACGAGATGATCTCGACGGCGCAGCAGCTCAAGGAACAGGGCAAGCCGCACCAGGTGCTCACCATGGGGGCCCAGTACGAGGGCCTGGTGGTGCTCTACAACACCCTGGTGGCCAGTGCCGGCGGCAACCTGCTCAACGAGGACGGCACCGAGGCCGTGGTCGACGAGGGTGCCGTGCGGGCCCTGGAGGTGCTGCGTACCTTCGCCACCTCGGGGGTGGCCTCGCCGTCGTTCAGCAACGCCACCGAGGATCCGGTGCGGCTGGAGTTCCAGTCCGGCTCCGGGGCGTTCCAGGTGAACTGGCCGTTCGTCTACCCGGCGATGCAGGAGGCCAACCCGCAGCTCGCCGAGCAGGTCGGTTGGGCCCGGGTGCCCGGGGTCGACGGGAACACCCCGGCTCGGGTGACCATCGGCGGGGTCAACCTGGCCGTCAGCCGCTACTCCAAGCATCCTGAGGAGTCCTTCGACGCGGCCAAGTGCCTGCGCAACGCGGAGAACCAGAAGTTCTCCGCGATCAACGACGGGGTGCCGCCGACCATCGAGAGCGTCTACGACGACCCGGAGATGGACGAGGCGTACCCGATGAAGGAGACCATCCTCGAACAGCTGCGGGATCCGGCCGTACGGCCGCTGACCCCGGCGTACCAGAGCATCTCCACGGTGACCTCGGCGATCCTGTCGCCGCCGGCGGCGATCGACCCGCAGACCACCGCCGACGAGCTGCGCGAGGCGATCGCCGACGCCCTGGAGTCGAAGGGGGTCCTGCCATGAGCCGGCGACACCACACGGGGGTGCGGGCATGAGCGTCAACGCCACCCCGGCGGGCGCGGAGGTGGCCGCCGACGGGACCGACACCCGCACCGAGGGTCGGAACGCCGCGGTCCCCGCGCAGCGGAACAACCGGCGGCGCAAGGCGCCGCTGAGTGAGAACAAGCGGGCCGAGCGCCGGCTGGGTCTGCTGCTGTGCGCCCCGGCCGCGCTGGTCATGATCGCGGTGACCGCCTACCCGATCCTCTACTCGGTGTGGCTGTCCTTGCAGCGCTACGACCTGCGGTTCCCCGCCGAGCGGGAGTTCGTCGGTCTGCAGAACTACGTCACCGTGCTGACCAACGAGTTCTGGTGGACGGCCTTCGGGGTGACCATGCTGATCACGGTGGTCACCGTGGCCGTGGAACTGGTGCTCGGCATGGGGCTGGCCCTGATCATGCACCGTACGCTCGTCGGTCGCGGCATCGTGCGGACCTCGGCCCTGATCCCGTACGGCATCGTCACGGTCGTCGCCGCGTTCTCCTGGCGGTACGCCTGGACCCCCGGCACCGGCTACCTGGCCAACCTCTTCTCCGACGGGGCGCCGTTGACCGAGCGGGCCAGCTCGCTGGCGATCATCATGCTGGCGGAGATCTGGAAGACCACACCCTTCATGGCGTTGCTGCTGATGGCGGGCCTGGCCCTGGTGCCGGAGGACCTGCTCAAGGCGGCCTCCACGGACGGAGCCACCGCCTGGCAGCGGTTCACCAAGGTGATGCTGCCGGTGATGAAGCCGGCCATCCTGGTCGCGCTGCTGTTCCGCACCCTGGACGCCTTCCGGGTCTTCGACAACATCTACGTGCTGACCTCCGGGGCCAACGACACCTCCTCGGTGTCGATGATCGCCTACAACAACCTGATCCGGGGGCTCAACCTCGGCATCGGCTCCACCATGTCGGTGCTGATCTTCATCACGGTGGCGATCATCGCGTTCATCTTCGTGAAGTTGTTCGGTACCGCTGCCCCCGGCAGCGACGACGGGGAGAGGCGTTGACATGGCTGACACCACCGCCCGCCGCGCCAAGCTGCAATGGGGCCTGCTGAACGCCGTAGTGGTCGTCTTCGCCCTGATCCCGGTGCTGTGGATCATGTCGCTGTCGTTCAAGACCCCGGCCACCCTCACCGACGGGAAGTTCATTCCCCGGGAGTGGACCCTGGACAACTACCGCAACATCTTCGGCACCGACCAGTTCGTCCGGGCACTGGTCAACTCGATCGGCATCGCGATGATCGCGACCGTGATCGCCGTGGTGCTCGGCGCGATGGCCGCGTACGCGATCTCCCGGCTGGACTTCCCCGGCAAGCGGCTGCTGGTCGGGGTCTCCCTGCTGATCGCGATGTTCCCCCAGGTGTCGCTGGTCTCGCCGCTGTTCGAGATCGAGCGGCAGTTGGGTCTCTTCGACACCTGGCCCGGCCTGATCCTGCCGTACATCACCTTCGCGTTGCCGCTGGCGATCTACACCCTGTCGGCCTTCTTCAAGCAGATCCCCTGGGACCTGGAGAAGGCGGCCAAGATGGACGGCGCCACCCAGGCCCAGGCCTTCCGGCGGGTGATCGCCCCGCTGGCCGCGCCGGGGCTGTTCACCACGGCCATCCTGGTCTTCATCTTCTGCTGGAACGACTTCCTGTTCGCCATCTCGCTGACCTCCACCGAGCGGTCCCGCACGGTGCCGGTGGCGCTGTCGTTCTTCACCGGCGCCTCGCAGTTCGAGGACCCGACCGGGGCCATCTGCGCCGCCGCCGTGGTGATCACCGTACCGATCATCCTGTTCGTCCTCTTCTTCCAGCGCCGCATCGTCTCCGGCCTGACCTCCGGCGCCGTCAAGGGATAGGTGGGTTCTCATGGCTGACATCGTGCTCGACAAGGTGAGCAAGAAGTTCCCGGACGGCACCACGGCGGTGCGGGACGTCGACCTGGAGATCGCCGACGGCGAGTTCGTGATCCTGGTCGGCCCCTCCGGCTGCGGCAAGTCCACCACCCTCAACATGATCGCCGGGCTGGAGGACATCAGCTCCGGTGAACTGCGCATCGACGGGCAGCGGGTGAACGACAAGGCGCCCCGGGATCGGGACATCGCGATGGTCTTCCAGTCCTACGCGCTGTACCCGAACATGACCGTGCGGGAGAACATGGCCTTTCCGCTGCGGCTGGCCAAGCTGGATCGCGCCACCATCGACCAGAAGGTGGACGAGGCCGCCAAGGTCCTGGAGCTGACCTCCCTGCTGGACCGCAAGCCGGCCAACCTCTCCGGTGGCCAGCGGCAGCGGGTGGCGATGGGCCGGGCCATCGTGCGTCAACCCAAGGCCTTCCTGATGGACGAGCCACTGTCCAACCTGGACGCCAAGCTGCGGGTGCAGATGCGTACCGTGGTGTCCCGGCTGCAGAAGAAGCTCGGCACCACCACGGTCTACGTCACCCACGACCAGACCGAGGCGATGACCCTCGGCGACCGGGTAGTGATCATGCGGGGTGGGGCGGTCCAGCAGGTCGGCCCGCCGCAGGAGCTGTACGACCACCCGAACAACCTCTTCGTGGCCGGTTTCATCGGCTCGCCGTCGATGAACTTCCTGCCCGCGACCCTCGAGGAGGGCCGGCTGCGTACGGCCCTGGGTGACCTGCCGATCGGCGACCGGATCCGCCGGGAGCTCTCCGAGGCGGATGCCCCGCGTGAGCTGATCCTCGGCATCCGCCCCGAACACTTCGAAGACGCCGAACTGGTCGACGAGCAGAGCCGCGACCGGGGCATGGAGTTCAGCGCCCCGGTGGACATCGTCGAGTCGATGGGCTCGGACAAGTACGTCTACCTGACCGTCGAAGGGGGCCGGGCCACCGCCGCCGAGCTGGAGGAGTTGGCCGCCGACGCCGGTGCCGCCGACTTCGCCGGTGCCGGCTCCAACCTGGTCACCCGGCTGTCGGCCGAGTCCACCGTGACCGAGGGGGAGGACCGGCGCATCTGGTTCAACCTGGAAAAACTGCACCTGTTCGACCCCGCCAACGGCCGCAACCTGACCCTGCCCGACTGAATGTAAGGAAGGGCACCTTATTAACTCCTGCGGTAGAGGAAGGGCCCCTTGTTAACAGCGCCCATGGCGGGCCTACGGACGCCGCCGCCCGCGCCCGGCGACGGGGATGTCGCCAGCGTGGGCGGCGGCGCTGGTGCGATGATGCGGCCGTGAGTTCCACGGCCTCGGCTCCCGGTGAATCCGTCCCCTCGACCCCCGGCGGGTACGTCGGTGTGCGGCGTGCCTACGACACCGTGGCGCAGGACTACGCCGCCCACCTTGCGGCGGTCGGACTACGCGAGATGGGCCGGATGGTACGACCTGCCCGGACCGCCGAGCGGGACGATCAAGCTGCCCTGCTGGCCTCGGCCGGGCCGACCTGACCCGGCGGAGCCGTCACGGGATCATCCAGCTCAGCACCGGGGTGGCCTGCAAGCCGACCAGCAGGGCCATCGCGCAGATCAACACCACGCTCCAGCCGAACATCCGGCGGAACAGGTCGCCCTCGCGGCCGTCGAGCCCGACCGCGCTCGCCGCGATCGTCAGGTTCTGCAACGAGATCATCTTGCCGACCACTCCGCCGGAGGCGTTGGCGGCGGCGAGCAGCACCGGGTCCAGACCTGCGCGCTGCGCGGCGGTGACCTGGAGGGCACCGAACAGCGAGTTGGACGAGGTGTCCGAGCCGGTGAGCGCCACCCCCAGCCAGCCGAGCACCGGTGAGAGCAGCGCGAACAGGCCCCCGGCCCCGGCCATCCAGGTGCCCAGCGTCGCGGTCTGCCCACTGCCGTTCATCACGAAGGCCAGCGCCAGCAGTCCGCACACGGTGAGGATCGCCCAGCGCAGCGAGGCCAGGGTCTGTCCGTACGCGACCAGGGCGGTGCGTGGGGTGACCCGCAGGATCGCCATCGTCACCAGTCCGGCCAGCACCAGCAGGGTGCCGGTGGAGGAGAGCCAGTTGAACCGGAAGACCGGCAAGGTAGACGGGGCCCCCGACACGGTCAGCAGGTGCAGTCCGGGCCAGTTGAAGGTCACCGTTACCGCGTTGAGCGCCTCCGCGATCGCGGGCACCTGCGACAGACCGAAGATCGCCACGATCACCAGGTACGGGGCGTACGCCCGCCACACCTCGACCGGGGTGTCCGGCGGCTGCGAAGCCACTTCCGTACGGCTGGCGACCGCCACCGCAGGATCCGCCGGCCCGCCCGCCATGCCCCGCTTGCCCGGCCCGCCCGAGGTGGCCGGGGCCTGCCCGGGAGGCGTGCCGAGTTCCGCCGGGCCGTCGGCGTCGAGCACCCGGTCGTCGTGGCGTCGAGGCGGCCACACCCGTGCGGTCACGGTCACCACCACGGCGCTGACCAGCCCGGCGACGATGTCGGCCAAGGCCATCGCGAAGTAGTTCGAGGTGAGGAACTGGGCCAGGGCGAACGACACCCCGCAGGCGAGGGCGATGTGCCAGGTCCGGCGCAGCCCTCGGCGACCGCCGACCATGCCGACGAGCAGCAGGGGAATGAACAGTGCGATCACCGGTACCTGTCGTCCGGCCATCGCGCCCAGGTCACCGGTGGGCAGGTCGGTCACCCGGGCCAGGGTGGTGATCGGCAGGCCTAGCGGCCCGAAGGCGGCCGGTACGGTGTTGGCCACCAGCGCCACCGTGGCCGCCTTCATCGGCCGGAAGCCCAGCGCCAGCAGCATCACCGTGGTGATCGCGACCGGGGTGCCCTGGCCGGCCAGCCCCTCCAACAGGGAACCGAAGCAGAACGCGATCACCAGCGCCTGCACCTGCTGGTCGTCGCTGACCCGGGCGAAGGAGCGCCGGAGCACGTCGAAGTGTCCACTCGTCACGGTCATCCGGTAGATCCAGATGGCGGTGCCGAAGGTCCACACGAGCGGGAACAGCGCGAAGGTAGCGCCCTGGCTGGCGGTGAGCAGCGCCTGCCCGGTCGGCATCGAGTACGCCAGGACGGAGACCAGCAGCGCGACGGCGAGTGCGCCGAGTGCGGCCAGCCAGGCCCGTACCCGCAGCACGCCGAGCAACAGGAACAGGGTGACGATCGGCAGCCCGGCGACGAGGGCGCTCAACGCCAGCGAGTCGGCGAGCGGGTCCAGGATCGGACGGTACACACGCACCTCCGGGCACCATGTCGGCCGATCGCCGTACGGGTGCGCTCAGTGTGCCCGGTCGACCACGCCGCACTTTCTTCGCGATTGCGCTGTCTGCGCACAAGACCGCCAAGCAGATCTTGGTACGAAACGCCCTCCCGAGGGGCGCCTTCGTACCAAGATCTCCGCGCTCCGCGTCAGGTGCACACCTCGAACGGGATCGTCCGGTCCACCCGGCCTTGCGAGTGGCCGGTACGGACAGGTATTGTCTGCGGCAAATGTTTGTCGCCTTTTCTTACGGGGGAAAATGGCGCATCTACTGCGGCGACGCGTGCTCTCATCGATTTCTGTCCTCGTCGTACTGGCCGCCGCCGTCACTCTTCCTGGTCGATCCGCCGCCGATCCAAAAGAGCCTGATCGTGACTTTGCGACGCGGGTCAGCGAACCTTCGCTCATGCGTCACTCAGAGGTGGCCCAGGCGATCGGTGAGCTGGGCCATGGCGACTACCGCACCATCCTCTCGGGGATGCGAGTCGATCCGGCCGACGATCGGGTGACTGTGTATGCGACGGACCTCGACCGGGCTCAGCTACTGCTGGATCGTGGTGTTGGTCCGCTCTCATCGACCAGGCGGGGTGCCACCTCCATCGAGGTGCGGAAGAGTAAGTACTCGCGTCACCAGATGGAGGCTGCCAGCAAAGGCGTCTGGGACGCGGCAAAGCAGTGGAAGAGCGTGGGTGCGCAGGTCTACTCCATAGTGCTGCTCAGCGACGGCAGCGGTCTGGAGGTCCGCACCAGCGATCCGGCTCGGGCGGCCTCGATCGCGTCGAGATCGCTGTCGGTGAGCGCTCTGGACGCGGCGGACATCCGGTACGTCAAGGGCAGCCCGGTCCGTCCTGCCGACCGACACGGTCCGTCTGCTCCCTGGCAGGGGGAATCCCCATCCGACACGACGTCAACATCTCCGGCTATCAATGCACATCGGCCTTTGGGGTTCGTGACCGGACCTACAACGCCGAATATCTCGTCACCGCCGAGCACTGCTTCAGCGTCGGAAACGGAATCGAGGCGCAGGGTGGCGCGGGAATTGGTCGGGTCCAGCAGGAGAACAATCCGCACGATGCGGCGATCATCAGCGCGAATGCGTCGTCCCAGGTATGGGTCAATGACGACTACGTATTCAACTTCGGTGCCGCTCAGTACTCATGGGACGGTGAGTACGTGTGCCAGAGTGGGTATACCAGTTACCCCAACCGCTGCAATATCATGGTGACGCACGAAGCCGTCCAGTGGGACTTCGGTGACGGCAAGGGCGTACGACTGGGAGTTGAAGGCTGGCAGTGCTCCGGTTGCGCGGCGGTCGCGAAGGGTGACAGCGGCGGGCCGGTCTGGGCGACTCGCTCCGATGGCGTGTTGACGAGTCGAGGAATCGTGAGCGGATTCCACACCGATGTGGATCCCGGACGGTCCGGCGAATATATTCTCTGGACAGAGACCCCGTCCGTGTTGACGGTGCTCAACCTGTCACTACAAACGTCGTAGCTGGCTTGGTGGTGTCGGTGGCAGGTCCTGCCACCGACACCGCCGCGTTGACCGGGCACGGCGCCGACCGAGGGTCCGCCCCGGTCAGCGCCGTGCACGCGTCATGGTCCGCACACCCTGGGAAGACGTGATGTCGAACGTGGTCATTCGAGCCGCCGCCGTCGCTGGCGCGGCAGGAACCCTCATCGCGGTCTTCGGCCTGCCCTGGGCCTGGTACGGCGACCGGGCCGTACGCCTCACCGAGTTTCCGGGGTGGGCCTGGTATGTCGGCGCGGCCGTCCTGCTCAGCATGGTCACCGGGGGGGCGATCGTCGATCCGGGCCGTCGGGGATGGCTGCTGCTGGTGGCCGGTGGGCTCGGTGTCGTCACGATCGTGGCCGCCGTCGTTGTCATGACTCACTACGCCGACGTGTTCCTCGGCCCGGTCGTCCCTGCGGTCCGTCCGTCGCTCGGACCTGGCGGACCGGTCGCGGTGTTGGCCGCGCTCGCCAGCATGACCGCCGTCGTCGGCTCGCGGTACCCGCGGTTCAGTCGCTCCAGCTGACCCGGGGCGGCACGGCGAGGAAGTCCGCGTACCGGTGCAGCGCCTGCTCGATCTGCTCGCGGCGGGCCGGACCGAGGTCGCCCAACGGATGCACCGGGTGACGCGGGTCTTGGCCAGGCATTCGTCTCCAGGTGCCGTCCCAACACCCCTGATCGCGCTACGCCAGCATCGTTGGTGGCGGAGCGCGATCCCCCGTTCAGGTTCGCCGCCGCGGGGCGGCGATGCGAGTCGCCGGCAGCGGTCTTCTCAGGATGGCGCTTTCCACTGCGGCCGAGAACCATGTGTCGGGCACCTTGCGGAACTCTTGAGTAAAGGCGCGAGCCGTACCGCTCAGCCCTGGCGGGGCTGCGGCACCCGGACCGCCGCCATGCCGGCCGCCGTGGCGGCTTCGATGCCCAGGTCGGCGTCCTCGAAGACCAGGCAGGCCTGCGGGGGTACGCCGAGCAGCTCGGCGGCGCGCAGGAAGGGCTCCGGGTCGGGCTTGGGTCGGGTGTAGTCACCGGCGCAGACCAGCACCTCGAACCGGTCGAGGATGCCCAGGGCGCCCAGGGAGGCGGTGACCGCCTCGCGGGTGCTGCCGGAGACCACCGCGAAGGGGATCCGGCCGTGCGCGTCGTCGATGTGGTGCAGCACCCCGGGGATGCCGGCCGCGGTGGGCAGCAGCTGCTGGTAGAGCGCCTCCCGCCGGGCGATGACCGCCTCCAGGGGCATGTTCAGCCGCTGCTGCTCGTTGAGGGCGACCACGATGTCGGCGGTGGGTCGACCCGCCCAGGCGTAGAACAACTCCTCGGGGAAGTGGCAGCCCCACTCGTCCAGGGCCTGCCGCCACGCGGTGTAGTGCTGGGGCATCGAGTCGACGATGGTGCCGTCGCAGTCGAACAGGTACGCCTGGAAGTCGCCGGTGGGCAGGGGAAGCATCACGCGCCCAGGCTATCCGGCCTTGAGGAAGCCCCTGGATCAGAGCCGCTGGTACATCACCAGCAGGTCGACATAGCTGTCGTCGGGACGCCGGAAGCCCTCCGGGATCCGCCCGACCACTTCGAACCCGAGTGAGCGCCACAGGGCCACCGCCCGGGTGTTGCCGGCCACCACGGCGTTGAACTGCATCCCCCGGTAGCCGTCCGCGCGGGCCAGGTCGAGCACGTGAGCGCCCAGGGCCCGGCCGATGCCCCGCCCAGAGGCCCAGGGGGCCACCATGAAGCTGGCGTTGGCCACATGGTCGCCGGGGCCCAACTGGTTGGGGGTCAGCTTCGCCGTGCCGAGCACGGTGCCGTCGGAATCGACCGCGACCACCGTACGACCGGGTGGGGACACCAGCCACATGCCGCGGGCCTGTTCCTCACCTACCTCGCGGGGCCAGGTGTACGTCTCCCCGGCCGCGACGATGTCGCGCAGGAAGGGCCAGATGCCCGGCCAGTCCGCGGCCGTCGCGATCCTGATCTCCATGGCCGCGAGGATGTCAGACGACACCCGCCCCGAGGTACGCAGGTCCCGGTGGCCCTTGTCCGTCGACCGGTGGACAACCCCGGTGTTTGTCGGCGCAAGCATCGGGTAGACGCCGAAGCTAACCCCGAGGCAGGAAGGACGCGTGATGGCGGCACAGGTCAAGGTAGCGGTGATCTATTACAGCGCTACCGGCATCACCTATCAGATGGCTCAGGCGGCCTGCGAGGCCGTGGGCGACGCGGGGGCGGAGGTACGCCTGCGCAAGGTGCGGGAGCTGGCACCGGACGAGGCGATCCGGTCCAACGCGGGATGGTCGGCCCACCACCTGGAGACCCAGCACGTCGAGGAGGCCCAGCCGGACGATCTCAGCTGGGCCGACGTGGTCATCTTCGGCTCGCCCACCCGGTACGGCATGATCGCCGCCCAGCTCAAGCAGTTCATCGACACCACCGGGCCGCTGTGGGCCAATGGCGCGCTGGCCAACAAGGTCTACTCGGCCTTCACCTCCACCGCCACCAAACACGGTGGGCAGGAGTCGACCCTGCTGTCCTTGTTCAACGTCTTCTACCACTGGGGCGGGATCGTGGTCACGCCCGGCTACACCGACCCCAGCCAGTTCGTCGCCGGCAACCCGTACGGCGCCTCGCACGTCAGCAACAACGGCGAGACCGCACCGGACGACATCGCCCTGGCCGCTACGGCCCTGACCGCCAAGCGGGCGGTGCAGATCGGCGCGGCCGTCAAGCAGGGCCTGGCCGGCTGACAGTCGGCGGACCGGTGGCCCGGGCGAGGGCTCTCAAACCCGCCCGGTCCACCGGTCCTGTCTCCAGCGCTACCCCCGATCGGGGCCGCTATGCCTGTCCGGCGGGGGACAGCTCACCGGCCGGTGCCGGCAGCAGCTCCGCCAGCAGGTCGGCCAGCACGGCCAGGCCGTCCGGACTGAGCACGGACTCCGGGTGGAACTGCACCCCGGCGAAGCCCCGGCCGCGCAGGGCGTGCACCGCCCCGTCGGTCTCGTCCCAGGCCAGCTCGACCGGACCGTACGGGCTGTCCTGACGGCCTCTGGCGGCCCGGGCGGTGAAGGTGGCGTAGAAGCCCAGCCGTCGGAGGGTGCCGAACACCGGCACCGTTCGTTGCAGCCCCTGGTAGGGCGCGGCCCGGCGGTCCACCGGCAACCCGAGCAGCCCGGCCAGCAGTTGATGACCCAGGCAGACCGCCAGGGTCGGTCGACCGTCGTCCAGCAGGGTGCCGAGCAGGCCGCGCAGACTGCGCATCTTCGGGGTGTCGCCGTTCGGGTCGCCGGGGCCGGGGCCGACCACCACCAGGTCGTACCCGGCGACCGGCGGGGCGGTGTGCCAGGGCGCCACGGTCACCGCCAGCCCCAGCGCCCCCAACTGGTGCGCCAGCATCCCGGTGAAGGTGTCCTCCCCGTCGACGATCAGGGCCCGGCGGCCGGTCAACCCGGGCACGGCGAGGGCCCCCGGCGGTCGCTGGTCCAGCCAGAACCGGGACAGCGGCGCGTTGCGGGCGGCCAGCGCCGCGCGTACCTCAGGATCGTCGGCCAGCCGGCGCACCGGGCCGGTGCCGGTGGTCGGTGCCTGCGGCCCCAGGCCCAGGGCGGCCAGCACCCCGGCGGCCTTGGCATGGGTCTCGGCGACCTCGGCCGCCGGGGTGGAGTGACGCACCAGGGTGGCCCCGACCGGCACCCGCAGGGCACCGTCCGGGGTGATCTCGGCGGTACGGATGAGGATCGGCGCGTCGAGGGTCTGCCGGCCGGTGTCGTCCTGCCCCAGCAGGGCCAGCACCCCGGCGTAGTAGCGGCGGCCGGTGCTCTCGTGCCGGGCGATCACCCGACAGGCGTTCTCCATCGGGCTGCCGGTCACCGTGGGGGCGAACATGGTCTCCCTAAGCACCTCGCGGACGTCCCGGGAACCGCGACCGGCCAGCAGGTACTCGGTGTGCGCCAGGTGGGACATCTCCTTCAGGTACGGCCCGACCACCTGGCCGCCGTGCTCGGCCACGGTCGCCATCATCTTCAGTTCCTCGTCGAGGACCATGTACAGCTCCTCGACCTCCTTGGTGTCGGCGAGGAACCGCAGCAGGGCGGCCCGGTCGGCCGCGACCCCGGTGTGCCGGAAGGTGCCGCTGATCGGGTTCATCATGACCAGCCCGTCCTCGACGCTGACGTGCCGTTCCGGGCTGGCCCCGACCAGGGTGCGGGTGCCGGTGTGCACCACGAAGGTCCAGTACGCCCCGCGCTCGCGCAGCAGCAGGGACCGCATCGCGGCCAGCGCGGCGGCCAGCGGTGCACCCTGCACCCGGGCGTGCAGGGTGCGGTGGATGACGAAGTTGGCCCCCTCGCCGCGGCCGATCTCCTCGGCGAGCACCCGGGCCACGATGTCGGCGTACTCGTCGTCGCCGATGTCGAAGGCCGCCTCGGTGGTGCGTACCGGGCCCTCGGGCAGGGCCGCCAGGGCCTCGGCCAGGGGCAGCCGTACCCGGCTGTCGATGCGCAGGCACTCCAGCGGCACTCCATCGTCCCGGCAGGCGAAGCCGCGCTCGGCCACCTGCCGAAAGGGCACCAGAGCCAGGGTGGCCGGGCCGGGCGGCCCGGCCGGTAACGGAATGTCGGCGAGCCGGTCGACCGTGCCCACCGGGCCGGTGAACAGGTCCAGATGCTCGGCACCCTCGCGGCGGATCAGGGCGAAAGGGCCCGGATCGACGCCTTCGGCGAGGGCGGTCAGCAGGTCGGTCAGCGGTGTCATCGGTTCTCCTCGGGCCGGGTGCCGCCGTAGGAGGCGGCCCGGGGGCCGGGAGAGTGGACCGGCGGCCGCCTCGTCGGGCGGCCGCGGGTGAAGCTAGGCGCGGAAGTGGGCCGCCGGGTCGGCGGGCCACCAGCAGGACAGTCGCGCAAGCATGCGCTCACCTTACGCGCGGAACCGGCGGTGGGGAAGCCGATCGGCGTACCCGGGTGCCCGGTGAGGTTGCCGCCGCGGAACCAGCGGGTACGTTGATCGGCGATGAGCATTCTGGGGCTGGACCTGGGCACCTCCTCGGTGCGGGGGCTCGTGCTGGACGGCGACCTTCAGCCGGTGCCGGGGGCCTTGGCCCGCCGCAAGATCGAGCTGACGGTCGACGACGACGGCACCGGCACCCTCGACGCGCGCGGCTACCTGGCCTGTCTGCTGGAGTGCCTGGACGAGTTGAGCGAGCAGGGATGGCTGCACGAGATCGAGGTGGTGGCGGTCAGTGCCCAGTGGCACTCCGTGCTGCCCCTGGGCGCCGACGGCCATCCCCTGGGGCCGGTCCTCACCTGGATGGACACCCGGGCCGAGCCGCCGGCCACCCTGACCGGCCCGGCCGACGCCCACGCCTACCACCAACGGACCGGCACCTGGTGGCACCGCTGCTACTGGTCGGTGCGGCTGCCCTGGCTGCGGGCCCACTGCGGCAGCCCGGTGGCCGGGTTCACCGGCCTGGTCGAGTACGCCCTGAGTCAACTGCTCGACGAGGCCCCGATGTCGTTGTCCCAGGCCTCCGGCACCGGCCTGCTCGATCTGCGTACCCTCGACTGGGATCCGGAGGCCTGCGCCCTGGCCGGGGTGAGCCGCGACAGCCTGCCGAAGCTGGCACCGGCGTACTGGCAGGGACGGCTGCGCTCGGCGTACGCCGGCCGCTGGCCGGGCCTGGCGCGGGCGCGGTGGGCCCCACCGACCGGTGACGGTGCCGCCTCCAACGTCGGCTCCGGCTGCATCGACCACACCCGGGCGGCCGTGACCGTGGGCACCTCCTCGGCGGTACGGCTGCTCCAGCGGATGCCGGCCCACGCGCCGCTGGCACCCCTGCCCCCGAACCTGTGGCGGTACCGCGTCGATCACGATCATGTGGTCACCGGGGCGGCCTACTCCGCCGGGGGGAACCTGTTCGCCTGGGCCGACCGGGAACTGCGGCTCCCGCAGGGCCCGGCCCTGGAGGCGGCGCTGAGTCAGTTGGGGCCGGCGGACCGGCGTCCGGTCAGTGTGGCCTTCGGCGGTGACCGCCCGCCGGGCGGCCGCCGGGCCGGCGCGGGTGAGCTGGGCGGCCTGAGCTTCCACACCACCGCGGTGCAACTGCTGGCCGGACTGATGTACGGAGTGTGCGACCAGGTCGTCGATGACCTGGCCGCCCTGGAGTCCACAGTCTCCGCACCGGTGGAGGTGGTCCTCGGGGGCGGGGCGATGGCCGCCTCCCCCTGGTGGCGCGCGGCCTTCGCCGAGGTGCTGGCACCCCGACAGGTGTGGTTCGGACGGCACCCCGAGATCGGGGCCACCGGTGCCGCACTGGTGGCCTGTGGCCGAATCGCCGACGCCGTCGCGTTGACCGACATCGGCCAGACGGATGATCACTCCCCGGCGGGCACGGCATAGGGTGACGCCCGGCGGTGCACTCCTGAACCAACGTGAGGGCAGGACGTTGACACTGGTCCGGGGCCTGGTTGGATGGACGACGCTCCCCGGGCGGCGGTGGACGCGCGGGAGGAGGAGCGGTGGGGACAGGACCGGACCAGGACCCGACGGTGTCACAGCATCGTCGGCGTCGGTTCGATGTCCGGGTGGTGCCCCACCGTCGTCGTTCCGCCCTGCGCATCCACGACTGGCGGATGCGGACCAAGCTCGCCACCGTACTGGTGATCCCGTCGGTGGCCTTCCTGGTCCTGGCAGGGGTGCAGACCCAGAACCTGGTCAGCCAGGCCAACACCCTGAGTGACTTCTCCGCCCAGGTGGGCATCGGGCAGGAGATCGCCGAACTGGTGCACCGGTTGCAGCAGGAGCGCGACCGTACGGTCGGTGAGCTGCCCGCCATGCGGGCCGCCGCCTCCGAGGAGGAGACCGGCCAGGTGACCGCAACCCTGGCCCCCTACCGCGCCGACACCGACCAGGCGGCCCAGGCGCTGCGCCGGGTGGCCGAGCCGGTGGGCAGGGGGGACGCCGCCTGGCAGGACGCCTTCACGGTGGCGTACCAGGCATACCAGCAGGTCGGCTACATGCGCAGCGTCACGACCACTGTGGTGTTGAGCAACGACACCATCCTGGGCAACTACAACCGGGCGGTGGACGCCCTGCTCACCCTGCTCTCCCAGCCCGCCCCCGGCGCGGAGCGGCCGGACCTGTCCGAGGCGGTGGCCCGCTACGTGCAGTTCGCCCGGGCCAAGGAACTCACCTCGCGGGTACGCGCGGAACTCTATGCGGCGGCCCGCAGCGGCGGGTACGAGTCCAACGACCGGGCACAGATAAACGACCTGCGGGCCCGCCAGCAGACCGCCCTGGGCACCTTCCGCATCGCGGCCAGCCACGCCCAGGTGACCCGTTACGACCGGATGAGTCAGCACGACGCCTTCGTCCAGGCCGCCCGGCTGGAGGAACGGGCGCTGACCCAGGACCCGACCGCCCTGACCCTGCTGCCGGACGACGACTGGTGGACCTTCAGCGAGGTACGCCACGATCTGCTGCGGGAGTTCGAGGCCGGGGTGCTGGAGGACTCGGCCGCACAGGCCGAGACGGCCAGCGACACCCAGTGGCGGGAGACCCTGCTGATGGTCGGTGTGATCATCACGGTGCTGCTGGTGGCCGTACTGATCTCGGTGCTCATCGGCCGTTCGCTGGCCAGGTCGATCCGCATGCTGCGCTCCCAGGCGTTGAACATCGCGCAGGTCGAGCTGCCGGACGCGCTGGCCCGGCTGCGCTCGGTCTCCGGCGGCGTACCCCACATCGAGGTGGCCCCGGCGGTGGTGCGGTCCCTCGACGAGATCGGCGAACTGGCCGAGGCCTTCGTCGCGGTGCACCGCAGCGCGGTCGGGGTGGCCGTCGAGCAGGCCAACATGCGGCGCAACGTCAACGCGATGTTCGTCAACCTGGCCCGGCGCAGCCAGGTGCTGGTGGAGCGGCAACTGGAACTGCTCGACGACCTGGAACGCGAGGAGAACGACCCGGACCAGCTGGAGAACCTGTTCAAGCTGGACCATCTAGCGGCCCGGATGCGCCGTAACGACGAGAGCCTGCTGGTGCTGGCCGGCACGGAATCGACCCGCCGGTGGAACCGGCCGATCGGGTTGAACGCGGTGCTGTTGGCCGCCAGCGCGGAGATCGAGCAGTACCAGCGGGTGAGCTACGTGGAGGTGGCCGACCTGCATCTGGTGGGCCACGCCGTCGGCGAGGTGGTGCACCTGCTCGCCGAGTTGCTGGAGAACGCCACCGCCTTCTCCCGCCCCGACACGCTGGTGCGGGTCATGGCCCGTCAGGAGGGCAACGGGGCGACCATCGAGATCGCCGACCAGGGCCTGGGGATGAGCCAGACCGCACTGGCCGAGGCCAACGCCGTGCTGGCCACCCCGCCCGCGGCGGACGTGGCGACGGTCGAGCGGATGGGTCTGTTCGTGGTCAGCCATCTGGCCGCCCGGCACGGCATCGAGGTGCGGTTGCACGGCGGAACCGGCGGGCTGGTGGCCCGGGTCCGGCTGCCGGGTGCCCTGCTGGCGTCGCCGTCGTCGGAGTTGGAACCCTTCGCACCCCAGCGTCCGCTCCCGGTACCCCGGTCGGCGCCGCCGGCGCAGATCGGCGACGCTCCGATGGAGCTGCCGGTGGCCGGGCGGCGACCGGCCACGGTGCCCCGACAGGCACACCCCGTGCCGGTACGCGCGGAGAACGTACTCCCCCCGGTGGCGGTCCCGGCGTCCGGCGGCGGCGGGTGGTGGTCCCGGGAGGGGCCCGCACCGGCGAGCTCCGCCGGTGGCGAGGCACCGCCGGAGGTGCCGGTGACGGCGGGCACCAACGCCCGGGGACTGCCGATGCGGGTGCCGATGGCGCAGTTGCAGTCCGTCACCCAGCCGGCCCGTCCCGGCCAGCAGCAGAGCACCCGGCACGACCCGGACCCGGAGGCGGTCGGCGGCATGTTGTCGAAGTTGTACAGCGGTGTGCGACGGGCCGAGGCCGAGGAGACCACCGAAATACCGGTACCACCACCGGGGACGTGGAGTGAGGGAGGACTCAAGTGACAACGTTGTCTCAGGAGGCCCGGGACCTGAGCTGGCTGGTCAGCGGGTTCACGCAACGGGTGCCCGGTGTGGCGCACGCCGTGGTGGTGTCCTCCGACGGGCTGCTGGTCGCGATCTCCGACCATCTGCCGCGCGACCACGCGGACAAGCTGGCCGCGGTGACCTCGGGCCTGATGAGCATCACCGCCGGTGCGGCCCAGATGTTCGACGGTGACGTGGTCAAGCAGACCGTGGTCGAGATGGGTCGCGGCTACTTCCTGGTGATGCAGATCCGGGACGGCTCGATCCTGGCCACCCTGGCCGGGGCGGAGGCCGACATCGGGGTGGTGGGCTACGAGATGGCCCGGCTGGCCAAGCAGGCCGGGGAGATGTTGACCCCGGCCCTGCGCGCCGAACTCCAGCAGGCCCTGCCCCGCTGAGGTAAGGAAGGGCCCCTTGTTAACGCCTGCGGTAGTAGCGGGGCCCCTTCTTAACATCGGAATCAGCGCAGGCCGAGGGCGCCGGGCATGGTCGGCCGGGAGGCGAGCCACCAGGCTGCGGTGGCGGCCACGGCGACCGCGCCGCTGAACACGAACGGCGCACCCAGACCGGCGCGGGCGGCCAGGGCACCGCCGGCCAGCGCGCCCAGTGCCGTACAGCTGTAGGTGACCAGGCGGGAAGCGGCGATGACCCGACCCAGCAACCCGCCGGGCACCAGCCGCTGCCGTACCGACAGGGCGGCGACGTTGAGCACGGCGAACGCCGCGCTGGTGGCGACCACCACGACCACGGCCACGGCCCGGTCGGCGACGACCGCCAGCAGCACCGGTACGCCCGCGGTGGTCGCCATCGACCAGGTGAGTACGGTGCGGTGGCGGAACCGGGTGATCAGCCGGTCGGCGGTGAACGAGCCGAGCAGACCGCCGGCCGCCCCGGTGGCCAGCAGTAGTCCGAAGCCGAACGCCCCGAGGTCGAGGGCCTCGCGGGCGTAGAGCACGAAGATCGCGAACCAGGCGGTGTCGGCGGCGGCCACGGCGGCGGTGACCAGCACCAGGGTCCGCAGCATCGGTTGGCGCACCAGCCAGCGCAGGCCGGCCAGGACACCGTCGTCGGCGACCTGCGCCTCGTCGTCGATGCGGGGCCGGTGGGCCAGGGTCAGCGGCAGCGACAACACCAGCATCACCGCCAGGGCGAGCGTGGCGCCGTTGACCGCGAACGGGATGGCGGCGCCGACGACGAACAGCAGCGCCCCCACCGGCGGGCCGACGAACTCGTTGCCGACGATCTCACCGGCGACCAGCCGCCCGTTCGCCTTCTCCAACTGAGCGTCCGGGACGAGCCGAGGTACGGCGGTCTGGGCAGCCGTGTCGCGGATGGTCTCGCCGATGCCGAGTAGGAAGGCGGCGACCACCACGAGGGCGATGCTCGCCCAGTCGAGGGCGATCGCGGCGGCGAGCGTGCCGAGCACGACGACCCGTCCGGTGTCGGCGACGGTGAGCAGGCTCCGGGCCCCACGGCGGTCGGCGAGGGCACCGGCGAGCAGGCCGGACACCAGCCAGGGCAGGAACTGGGCGGCGGCCACGGCGGCGACCGCCAGCGGGTTGTCGGTGAGCGCCGCGGCCAGCAGCGGAAAGGCGGCCACCCGGATGCCGTCACCGAGGTTGGCCAGTGCGGCTGCGCTCCAGAACGTCCAGAACGGCCGGCCCAACGATCGTCGGTTCCGATCCATCCCGTGAGCCTAGGCGCAGCCCGCGTCCGGCACCGACGCCACCCTGGACGGCATCCTCACCCGCAACGCGCCGGGCCGGCGGCGCTGATCCGTACGCCGGCCCGGCGCGTCACCCAGGACTCACACCGCGTTGTCGGCGATTACCTGGCGGTACCAGTGGGCGCTGCGCTTGAGTACGCGCCGCTGGGTGGGGTAGTCGATGTAGATCAGTCCCCAGCGCTGGTCGTACCCCTCGGCCCACTCGAAGTTGTCCAGCAGCGACCAGACGTGGAAGCTCTCCAGCGGCACCCCGTCGGTGATGGCGCGGTGGGCGGCGGCCAGGTGGTCACGTAGGAAGGTGACCCGGCCGGTGTCCTCGACGGTGCCGTCGGCGGCGAGGACGTCCGGGGTGGGCAGTCCGTTCTCGGTGACGGTCAGCGGGATCGGGCCGTAGTCGCGGGTCACCCGGGTCAGGATGTCGTACATCCCGTCCGGGTAGATCTGCTGCCAGCTGGCCTCGGAGGTGGGCCACCGGCGGGTGGTGCCGCCGCCGCCGGTGACGTAGATCGGGGTGTAGTACTGCACGGCGAGCACGTCGACCGGCGAGGAGATGATCTCCAGGTCGCCGTCGCGGATGGCGCGCACCATCCGGCTGTCCGGCCCCAGGTCGGCCAGGACGTCCTCGGGATAGCTGCCCTTGAGCGCCGAGTCGAGGTAGAGGCGGTTCTCGTAACCGTCGTACAGCCGGGTGGCCTCGGCGGCGGCGGGGGAGTCGTCGGCGGGGTAGCAGGGGTGCAGGTTGAAGGCCGGGCCGATGCGGCCCTCCCGGCCCTCGGCGCGTAGCGCCTGCACCGCGAGGCCGTGGGCCAGCTGCAGGTGGTGGGCGACCAGGTAGGCGGCGTCGGGATCCCGCCGGCCGGGGGCGTGGTGGCCGTACAGGTAGCCGTTCTGCACCACGGTCTTGGGCTCGTTGATGGTGAGCCAGACCGGCACCCGGTCGCCGAGGGCGTCGAAGAGGGTGGCGGCGTAGTCGGCGAAGCGGTAGGCGACTTCGCGGGACTCCCAGCCGCCGGCGTCCTGGAGGGTCTGCGGCAGATCCCAGTGGAACAGGGTGGCCATCGGGGAGATGCCCCGCTCGTGCAGCCCGTCGATCAGGCGGCGGTAGAAGTCGAGACCACGTTGGTTGGCGGCACCGCTGCCGTCGGGCTGGATGCGCGGCCAGGAGATGGAGAACCGGTAGCTGCGCAGCCCCAGGTCGCGCATCAGATCGAGGTCTTCGGCGTAGCGGTGGTAGTGATCGGCGGCGACGTCACCGGTGTCGCCGTTGCGGGTGCGCCCGGGGGTACGGCTGAAGGTGTCCCAGACCGACTCGCCCCGGCCGTCCTCCTTGGCGGCCCCTTCGATCTGGTACGCCGAGGTGGCCGCGCCCCAGCCGAAGTCCACCGGGAACTGCAACCGGGCGGCGGCGCTGGTGGCCGGATCGGTGGGGGCGGTGCCGTCGTCGGTGGCGCAACCGGTGAGGGCGGTGGCGCCGGCTGCGGTGGCGACCGCGCCCAGGGCGGCACCGGCCGGTGTTACGGCGGTGGCCGACAGCGCCGCTTGGCGCAGCAGGTGTCGCCTGGTGAGCATCGACATGGATTCTCCTCGTGGGTGGGGTGGCCGCCGGCGCCCCTCGGGAGCGCTCCCAAGAAGGGTAAAGGGTAGGCGACCGCCGCCGGTGCATGATCGTCACGCATCACGGACGACCGCGTTGGCGGAGGTGACAAGGTGAGG
This sequence comes from Micromonospora sp. NPDC047134, assembly GCF_040643455.1. Lineage (NCBI taxonomy): Bacteria > Bacillati > Actinomycetota > Actinomycetes > Micromonosporales > Micromonosporaceae > Micromonospora > Micromonospora sp. NPDC047134. The sequence goes on along the minus strand of NZ_JBEYUI010000012.1, from coordinate 122,108 downwards.
GTTCTGGCGTCGGCCGGTCGGGCATCGGGTGTGGCGGGACCGGGAACGCCGAGTTCCGCGGGCGGACCGGCGGCGTGCTCCCGGAGGTGGTCGGCGGGGCAGCGCACGGTCGGCGGGCGGGGCTTACTGCCGTGCGGGGCGCGCGGGTGATGCGCGTCTGACCCGATCGGCCTCTTTTCCCATCGTGAACGGGGGTTTAGTGTGGGGACGGGGGAGGGCAACCCCCGTCCCCACCATGTTGCGGTACACGCACGTGCGGATTGGCGTCCCAGTCGTGCGTGTCGCGCGGGAGCCGGGCCACGCGAGTGGCTGAGGATCCACCTCCCCTCACTTCTCGTGGGGTGACGGCTGACGGCGGTGTCCGGGCTGGCCCGCCGTCGGCCTGCGGTCTTAGTACCCATTGCCGTGGGCACGGCGCCGGGTAATCCAATGCTTGGAACTCCGTCGATGGAAGCGCTCCCATCGACGTTGCTGCGACTGTAACGCCCGTCACGGCTTTGTGAAAGCCCCAAAATGAGATCGAAACAACCGAGTGCTTCCGGAAGTGCGGTCTCTGGTGCTGGGAGCGCTTCCATGGCACACTGTCGATCGACCACGTGGAGCCAGGTAGACGTGAGCGTGGGGCCGCCGAGGGCTTCCGGTGATCCGGACGGCGCCCTGATCGCAGTGGTGTGGAGCTCGTTCCCGCTGCTGCGTTCCGGCCGGTCGGCCGGCCACCACCATCCACCGACGTCTCGCGTCCTTCTCGTCTGCGAGACGTCTCGCCGGGGCGGCACCGCACCCGGCCTGGTTCGAGGAGACACCGCGCAGATGAGAGATCTGGCAAGACGCCGCCGCCTGGCGTGGCTCGCCGCCGCGGCGTTGGCGATCGGCGGGGTGACCGTACCCGCCGGCGCCGCACAGGCCGCACCGGCCTGCGACGTGGTCTATACGACCAACGACTGGAGCAACGGCTTCACCGCCAACATCACCCTCAAGAACCTCGGCGACCCGGTCAACGGCTGGACCCTGCGGTTCGCCTTCCCCGGCAACCAGCGGGTGACCAACGGCTGGTCGGCCCGGTGGAGCCAGAGCGGCAACGAGGTCACCGCCGTCAACGAGGCGTGGAACGGCAGCATGGCCACCGGCGCCAGCACCACGATCGGCTTCAACGGCTCCTACACCGGCAGCAACCCCAAGCCCACCTCGTTCTCCGTCAACGGGGTCACCTGCGGCGGCGTCACCGCGCAGCCCCCGACGGTGAGCCTGTCGATCCCCGCCGGGCCGTTCACGGCCCCGGCGACCGTGCCGCTGACGGCCACCGCCAGCGACCCGGACGGCACGATCGCCCGGGTCGAGTTCTACCGCAACGGCCTGCTGGTCAACACCGACACCACCGCGCCGTACGCGTACACCATGGAGAGCCTGCCGGCCGGTGACTACACCGTGCAGGCCCGGGCGTACGACAACAGCGGTCTGTCGGCGATCGCCGAGCGGGCGTTCAGCGTGACCGCCGCGACCTCGCCGGCCCTGGTGGCCACCCCGACTACGCTCAGCGTGCCCGAGGGTGACAGCGCCACCTTCAACCTCAAGCTGAACCGGGCACCCACCGCCAACGTCGCGGCCAGCCTCGCCCGCACCGGCGACTCGGACATCACGGTCTCGCCTACCTCGGTGACCCTGACCCCGAGCAACTGGGAGACCGGCGTCAACGTGACCGTCCAGGCCGCCGAGGACTCCGACACGGTGGGCGGCACCGCGACGATCACCGCGTCGGCCACCGGCCACACCCCGGCCACGGTCACCGTCACCGAGATCGACAACGACGTGCCGGGCGGGGACGGCGAGTACGTCCAGCGCTTCCTCGAGCAGTACGGCAAAATCAAGAACTCCGGCTACTTCAGCCCGGAGGGGGTGCCCTACCACTCGATCGAGACCCTGATCGTCGAGGCGCCCGACCACGGTCACCAGACCACCTCGGAGGCGTTCAGCTTCTGGCTGTGGCTGGAGGCGTACTACGGTCGGGTCACCCAGAACTGGGCGCCGTTCAACAACGCCTGGACGGTGATGGAGACCTACATCATCCCGTCCACGGCCGACCAGCCGACCGCTGGCTCCGCCGGTGACGCCACCTACGCGGCCGAGAACGACCTGCCCAATCAGTACCCGTCGCAGCTGAACGCGAACGTGCCGGTCGGCAAGGACCCGCTGCGCGCGGAACTCCAGCAGACCTACGGCACCGGCAGCATCTACGGCATGCACTGGCTGCTGGACGTGGACAACGTCTACGGCTTCGGCCGCTGCGGCAACGGCACCACCCGCCCCGCGTACATCAACACCTTCCAGCGGGGCACCCAGGAGTCGGTGTGGGAGACCGTGCCGCATCCCTCCTGCGACACCTTCGCCCACGGCGGCCCGAGCGGCTACCTGGACCTGTTCATCAAGGAGTCCGGCACCCCGGCCAAGCAGTGGAAGTACACCAACGCCCCGGACGCCGACGCCCGCGCCGTGCAGGCCGCCTACTGGGCCCTGACCTGGGCCAAGGAGCAGAACAAGCAGGCCGACGTGGCGGCCACGGTGACCAAGGCCGCCAAGATGGGTGACTACCTGCGGTACGCCCTGTTCGACAAGTACTTCAAGCGCGTCGGCAACTGCGTCGGGGCCACCCAGTGCCCGGCCGGTAACAACCGCGAGTCCGCCCACTACCTGCTGTCCTGGTACTACGCCTGGGGCGGCGCGTACGAGACCAGCCAGAACTGGTCGTGGCGGATCGGTTCCAGCCACAGCCACTTCGGCTACCAGAACCCGTTCGCGGCCTGGGCGCTGACCAACGTCAACGAGCTCAAGCCGCGCTCGTCGACCGCGGCGGCGGACTGGAACAACAGCCTCACCCGGCAGTTGGAGCTCTACACCTGGCTCCAGTCGGCCGAGGGTGGCATCGCCGGTGGCGCGACCAACAGCTGGGGCGGGCACTACGGCACGCCGCCGGCCGGCACGGCCACCTTCTACGGCATGTTCTACGACGAGGACCCGGTCTACAACGACCCGCCCTCGAACCAGTGGTTCGGTATGCAGGCCTGGTCGATGCAGCGCATCGCCGAGCTGTACCTGGTCAGCGGCGACGCCCGCGCCAAGGCCCTGCTGGACAAGTGGGTGCCGTGGGCCATCGCCAACACCACCCTGGGTGAGGACTGGTCCATCCCGGCCGATCTGAAGTGGACCGGCCAGCCCAACAACTGGAACCCGACCAACCCGCAGCCGAACACCAACCTGCACGTCGAGGTGATCGCCAAGGGCCAGGACGTCGGTATCGCCGCCTCCTACGCCCGGACCCTGATCGCGTACGCGGCCAAGTCCGGCGACGTGGCGGCGAAGAACACCGCCAAGGGGCTGCTGGACGCGCTGCACGGCGAGAGCGACGCCCAGGGTGTGTCGACCGTGGAGAAGCGTGGCGACTACCGGCGCTTCGACGACGTCTACGACGCCTCCACCGGGCAGGGCCTGTACATCCCGCAGGGCTGGACCGGTCGGATGCCCAACGGTGACGTGATCGCCCCGGGCAAGAGCTTCGTCGACATCCGGTCGTTCTACAAGAACGACCCGGCGTGGCCGAAGGTCCAGGCCTACCTCGACGGTGGGCCGGAGCCGGAGTTCCGTTACCACCGGTTCTGGGCCCAGGCGGACGTCGCGATGGCGTACGCCGACTACGGGAAGCTGTTCCCCAACGGCTGAACGACGTCCTCCGGGTGGGCGGTGACCCACCCGGAGGCTCCGGCCGGGCCTCGGGGGTAGAGGCAGGACCGGCCGGCGGCCTGACGCCCACGGTCAGGCCGGGGTGGGTCGGCCCTCTGGCCGACGCAGCGGAGAAGTCGACCCACCCCACCGCCCCCCGATCCGACAGGCACACCGCGCAGATCGCGGAAAAAGTCACCGTTCCGGGATAACAACACCGCCGGGGACGGAGTAACGTACATCACCGGAGAGGCCGCTCCCCCCGTGGCGGCCTCTCCCTTTTTGTCGCCGCGACCCCTGCCTTCGCGCACCGGCGGGTTCGGCCTGCCGGTCACCGTAGCCCCTGCTCAGCCGCCCCTGGGCGGCGCTGCCGATCCGGTCGGCGGGCCACTGGTGGGCGGCTCGGACAGGGTCGCTAAGTTGTGCGGGTGCGCGTGACGCCCAGGGGTGGGACTGCGGTCTGGCTGGTCGGGTTGGCTCTGGTCCAGACGGCGGTCTTCATCGTGGTGTGGCGATTCGCCCTCTACAGCGAACTCGGGCAGTGGGTCGACACGGTCGCGCTGACCGGCAACCGGATCGGCCGCGACCACATCGAAGAACCGGTCAACCGGATCCTCAACGCGATGTCCGTGGTGTCGCTGCTGGCGGCCACGGTGATGATCGGGTTCATCGCCCTGATCCGAGGCCGGGTCGCCCTGGCGGTCGCGGCCACCCTGCTGATCGTCGGAGCCAACGTCACCACCCAGGTGCTGAAGTACGGCCTGGTCCGACCCGACTACGGCATCGACCCGGAACGGGCCGGCGTCGGCAACAGCCTGCCCAGCGGGCACACCACGGTAGCCGCCTCCGTGGCGGTGGCGTTGGTGCTCGTACTGCCGCCCAAGGTCCGGGCCTTCGCCGCCGTGGTAGGTGCCGCCTACTCGGCGGTGGCCGGGGTGGCGACCCTCTCGGCGGGCTGGCACCGGCCCAGTGACGCGGTGGCCGCGTACCTCGTCGTCGGCGTGTGGGCGGCCCTGGCGGGCATCCTGCTGCTGATCACCCAGCGGGAACAGGCGCAGGTGTCCTCCGCCGACGCGCACCGGGGAGTGGCCCTGCTGCTCGGCATCGGTGGGCTGCTGCTGATCCTGGCCTGCGCGCTGGCGCTGTTCTGGCTGACCAGCCTGCGCCCCACCGCGGCGGCCGACCTGTCCCGCCAACCCCTGTTCGTCGGGTACGCCGGCAGCGCCGCCGGCATCGCCGGAACGATGGGGGTGGTCATGGCGCTGGCCATCGCCGCCGTGCACCGCATCGTCCCCCGCCACAAGGGCTGACCGCTGCCGGCCTCCACCTGCGCGACCCCTGACGGCGCGGATCCCGCCGAACGGCAACCCCCACCCGGTCCCGGCCACGCGCACCGACCACCTCGACCCGCCCCACCTCGACCCGCCCCACCTCGACCCGCCCCACCACCACCGCCGCTTCCGCCCTCGCCGTGCCCCACCACCACCGCGCCCCGCCCCGCCCGCCCCGCCCTCCCCGCCCGCAAGATCGCGCTCGATGCAGGATCGAGTGGTCAAGTTTGAAGACGAGGCCACTCGATCCTGGATCGAGCGCGATCATGAACGGTCGGCGACGAGGCGGGGCCGTCCCGGCCGGGGGTGGGGAGGCAAGGTTGGGGGAGGGGTGGTGGGTCGAGGTGGGGGAGGGTGTGGGGGACGCCGACCTTGTTCGGGCGGCTTTCCGTGAGGAGTGCCTGCGGCTGGGTGAGGTGCTGGCCACCCTCGATCGGAAGAACCTGGCCCGGCCGACCGGTTGCGTGCCGTGGACGGTGGCCGAACTGCTGGCACATGTCCGCACCGGTGCGGGCCGGCTGACCGACATGCTGGCCGCACCGGCGCCGACCGGTGCCCTGATCGACGCCGCCGGCTACTTCGGCGCGGCCAAGTTCACCCTCGAGGTCGACGCCGCCCGCATCGAGTCGGCCCGCATCGAGGCCGCTGGTGCCGAGTCTGCTCGTGCCGCGGCCGCTGGTGCCGAGTCCGATCGCATCGAAGCTGCTCGTGGCGCTGCTCATGCCGAGGCCGGTCGCATTGAGGTCGCTGGTGCCGCGTCGGCCCGCGCCGAGGCTGCTCCGGTCGAGGCGGCTCGGGTCGAGGCGGCTCGTGTCGAGGCGGCTCGGGTCGAGGCGGCTCGTGTCGAGGCGGCTCGGGTCGAGGGCGCACCGGGGGGAGCGGTTCGGGCGGGAGACGGGCGGGTCGAGGGTGGCGAGGAGAGCTTCGACTCGGGCGGCACGCGTCGAGGGGTCGGGGTGGGCGCGGACTTCGACCGGGCATGGCGCGCTGCCTTCGCGGCCGTCGAGGCGTACCCACCGGAACGGGTGGTGCGCACCCGACACGACGATGCGATGACGGTGACGGAGTTCCTGCGTACCCGGGTGGTGGAGGTCGGGGTGCACGGGCTGGACCTGGCCGCGGCGCTGGATCGGCCGCCGTGGCTGACCACGCCCGCCAGCCGGGTCATCGCCGATCTGCTCACTGGGGGCCGGTCCCTGCCGGCGGAGCTGGGCTGGGACCGGCTGACCCTGATCGCCAAGCTGACCGGGCGCACTCCGTGCAGCCTGGCCGAGCAGGCGGCCCTCGCCCGGGTCGGCCTGCCGCTGCTGGCCTTCGGCCGCTGATCCGCGCCGAGGATGTCGGCTGCGTCGAAGCGGGCGGGTTACCGTGCCGGCTCGCTGCCCGACTGGGCGGCGACGTCACCATCCGCTGACGCCGCACTTCGGGGTGCGGGTACGTGGGGGAGGGCGGCGCGCAGTTGGGCCAGCACCACCGGATCGATGCGGCCGGGGGCCAGCCGCTCCTCCAGGTTCTCCAGTCCGGCCCAGGCCACCAGCGCGTCCTCCGGGTCGGTTGGGTCGGCCGGGTAGCCGAGCGCGGTGAGCAGCCCGGCCACCTCGACGGCCACCGCCCCGGTCAGGTCGAGCAGGGTGGCCGGGTCGGGACGGCTGAACATGAGGGTGTGCACGGCCAGCAGCCGGTCGAGTTCGGTGATCGGATCGGGGTGGTCGTCGACCCGCAGGTCGATCATGAGATCGCCGGTGCCGGCGTACCCCCCGCCGCGTCGGACCACGACCAACCCGGCGCTCTGCTGGCCCCGGCGGTCACCCCCGGCCTGCTGTCCGGCGCGTAGCGCGGCGAGCAGGCGCTGCGCGAAGGGCAGGTCGGTACGGGCCAGCCAGGTGTCCCGCAGGGCGTCGATCACCTCGGGGCCGGTGAGGATGTTGCCCTGGGCGGCCCAGCCGTCGCCCGCCTGGCCGCCCGCCCAGTCCCGGCAGTGCTCCCCGGTGTAGGTGGCACCGGGGCCGGTGGCGGCCACCACACCCACCTGGCGATGATCGCGTTCCGGGTCGGCGGCCACCAGAGCGGCCACCACACCGGCCGCCGTCACCCCGGTCCGCAGCAGGGCCAGCCCCTGCGGCCGGTAGGCCAGGTTCACATGCGCCTGGGTGGCGATCGCGCCGAGGTCGGCCTCGGCCGCCGGGACCAGAGCGCCGGCAGCCAGGAAGCGGCTCGCCACGGCCACACCATGCAGGTGGCCGTCGGTGGAGCGGGCGACGAGCGAGAAGGTCACGCGGCAAGATTAGCGCTGGTCAGAGCCCTGCCCCAGGGTCGGCGCAGCCGCCCGGTGGACCGGTAGGGCACCAAGATCTTGCTAGGGAGGCCGCCCGCCGGGCAGGATCGATCGATGACGACACGATGGGCGATGACGGTGCCCCTGGACGGGGTGGGGCTGGCCGACCACGCGACGGTGTACGCGGCCCTGGCCGAGGCGGGTTTCACCGAGGTGTGGTCCTCCGAGGTCAACGGGGCCGACGCCTTCACCCCACTGGCGTTGGCCGCCGCCTGGGCGCCGCAGCTCCGGCTGGGCACCGCGATCGCGCCGGTGTTCACCCGTGGGCCCGGCCTGCTGGCGATGAGCGCCGCGGCCCTGGCCGACGTGGCACCCGGTCGGTTCGCCCTGGGCATCGGGGCCTCCTCGCCGGTGCTGGTGTCCGACTGGAACGCGATCGAGTTCACCGATCCGTTCCGGCGTACCCGGGACGTGTTGCGGTTCCTGCGGGCGGCGCTGCGGGGAGAGGCCGTCGACGGGGCCTTCGACACCTTCGCGGTGCGGCGGTTCAGCCTGCAACGACCCCCGGCCGTGCCCCCGCCGGTGCTGCTGGGCGCGCTGCGGCCGGGCATGCTGCGGCTGGCCGCCGCCGAGGCCGACGGGGTGATCCTCAACTGGCTGGCCGCCACCGACGTCCCCCGGGCGATGGCCGAACTGGGCGAGCGCCGCCCGCAGTTCGAGGTGGTGGCCCGCATCTTCGTCTGTCCCACCGAGGACACCGGGTACGCCCGCACCCTGGGCCGCCGCATGATCACCAGCTATCTGACCGTGCCCGCGTACGCGGAATTCCACCGCTGGCTGGGCCGCCATGAGGCGCTGGCGCCGATGTGGCAGGCCTGGGCGGCCGGTGACCGGCGGGGGGCCCTGGCGGCCATCCCGGACGAGGTGGTCGACGCGCTGATCGTGCACGGCTCACCCGAGCAGTGCCGGGCCCAGGTCCGCCGCTACGCCGAGGCCGGGGTGGACGTCCCCGTGATGGCCCTGCTGCCCACCCCCGAACTGGCTGCCGGCGGGGTGGCGGCCCGGACGACCATGATCGCCCGGCTCGGCCCGGACACCGGGGAGTCGACCTGAGCCCCACCCGGCGGCGCTGATCACCGCTCAGTCTCGCCAGCGCAGCGGCCCCGGGTGCACCGACCAGAGCAACCGCCGCCACCGGGGCCGGTCCGCGCGCAGCGCCCGGGTGCATACCCTGGCCGCCTCGGCGGCGGCCTCGGCCTGCGCCTCGGTCACCTGACCGGGGGCGAACCCGACCTGGTTGACCAGGCGAGCCAACTCCTCCACCGCCCGGTGGGCGGCCTCCGACTGAGATCCGACCCGACCCGCCGCACCCTCGGGATGAGTCGCGGCCCGACCCACCTCGGCCTCCAGTTGAGTCCCGACCCGCCCCATCTTCGCCTCCAGTTGAGTCCCGGCCCGGGCCGCTTCGGTCGGCGGTGCTGCGTCGGAGAGGGCGCGGCGGGCGGCCTCGGCCACCTCGGTGGCGGACAGGTCGGCGGGGACCGGATGCCCGGCCAGCCGCAGGGCGTACGTCAGCTCCCGCCAGGCCCCGGCGACCCGCAGGTCGGCCGGGCCCCGGTGCAGCCGGTTGCGGGTCAGGGCGCGGCGCATCCCGGCCAGGACGGCCAGCGCCACCACGACCAGCAGCAGGACCCCTCCGGCTACAGCGGCGACCAGCACCGGGGTGGACACCCCCGCTTGGCCCTCGCCCTCCTCGGGGGCGGCCTGGGGTGAGGGTGCGGTGCTCGGCTCTACGGTCGGTTCCGGCTGCTCCGAGGGCGGCGGCTTCTCCGGCTGCGGGCGGAAGTCCTCCTCCACCGGCCGGGGCTCGTCCTCCGGGCGGGGCAGGGGGTCGAAGGGCACCCAGCCCACCCCCTCGAAAAGCACCTCCGGCCAGGCGTAGGCGTCGCCCGCCCGTACCGGCCCGTCACCCGGGGCGGCGAACCCGACCACCACCCGGGTCGGCAACCCGGCCAACCGGCCCAGCACCGCGAAGGACGCCGCGAACTGTTCCGAGGTACCCCGCTGCCCGCCGCCGTTGCGCGGACCGAACAGGAAGAACGCCAGATTCGGGTACGCGTGGCCACTGGGGGCGTCGGCGACCAGCCGGTAGTGCTCCGCCAGCCACTGCTCGATCGCCATCGCCCGGGCGTACGGGGCGCCGTTGTCCTGGGCCAACTGGGTGGCCAGCCGGCGCAACTGGTCGGGCGCCCCCTCCGGCACCTGGAGCACCCGGGCCACCTCGTCCCCGGCCGGGGTGTTCGCGGTGGCCAGCAGGTTCGCATCCGGGCGTTCCCGGGCCGAGGTCACCGTGTAGCGCAGCCCCGGGCTGAGCCCGTCGGGACGGATCAGGGTGCCGGTGCCCGGGTCGTACGCCACCCGGGCGCCGCTGACCTCGCGGGGAGTGGGCACCGCCGGCAGCAACTGTCCACTGAGCTCACCGATGGTGATCTCCTGCCGGAGGGTCTCCACGGTGGCGTGTGGTGCCGGCGGCACGGTGGGCAGGATCCGGCCGGCGTTGCGGTAGGTGGCCCCGACCCGCCAGGTCACCCCGTCGTAGTCACTCAGCACGGCCAGCCGGATCCGGGTCCCCCCGCCGGCACCGGCGGTCTTCACCTGGAACAGCTGCTGGTCGGGGTTGAGGGCCCACCCGGAGATCCGGATCAGCGGGTTCTCGTCCAGGGTCTGGACCTGCGGCGGCTCCACGTAGCGGCGGGGGTCCACCGGCCGCACCTCCACCAGGGCGGCCACCGCCGGGCCCAGCAGGGTGGCCGCCGCGACCACCACCGCCGTACCGGCGGCCGAGGTCACCGCCAACCGGGCCCGCACCCCGGACGGCATCGTCGGCGCCGGGCCGTCGACCGGGTCACCCTCACGTCGCGTCGAGGCGGCCAGTCCGAGCCCGGCCACCACCACCAGGGCCACGGTCGGGCCGATCGCCGGCTCGGCGTTCGGCCCGACCACGTACACCGCCCCGACGTGCAGCAGCACCGGCGGCAGGTAACCCAGCAGCACCCGGCCGGCGCGCAACGCCACCTCCGCGCCGGCCAGCCCGGCCAGCCAGGCGCCCACCACCGGCACCAGGACGGTGTCCGGGACCGGTTCCACCGGGATCATCGCGGTCAGCAGCCGGGGAATGCCGTTCGCGGCGGCTTCCCGGGCCACCTCGGCGAAGCCGCCCGGCAACCCGGCCCGGTCAGCGGCCAGGTGCAGACACCACCCCGTCCAACCGGCCATCACCAGCACGGACACCGGGGCGACCAGCCAGGAGGGCAGTCGCCGCGCGGCCACCGAGACCAGCACCGAGCCGAGGGCCGCCCCGGCCACCAGGAGGGTCAGCAGGGAGCCCGCGTACACCCGGTCCAGGGTCACCCCGGCCAGGACCACCATCCCGACCAACGCGGTCGGCACCGCCAGGGCCCGCAGCAGCCTCACCACCGGCGCACCCCGTCCCACTCGGCCGCGAAGGCCGCCCCGTCGACCGCGTCCACCACGAGCAGGCCGCCCGTACCCGCCGGGGTCGGGTCCGCCGCCCCGAAAACCCCGACCACCACCGAGGGGTACGCCCCACGCAGGGCCCCGACGTGTCCCAGGTCCTCACGCCCACCCGGCCCGGTGAGCACCACGAGGGTGTCGCCGAGCCGCTCCCGGCGCAGCCGGGCCACCGCGGCCTCCAGGGTGCCCTCCCCGGTCAGCGAGACCGCCGCCAACCGGTCCAGCGGCCCGGTCGGTCCCCCCTGGACCGCCGGGCTCTCCTGCCCGGTGCCCACCTTGGAAAGGTCAGCCGCGACGAACAGCAGCACCACCGGCAGGTCCTCCCGGACCGCCGCGGTGACCACCGAGGCGGCGGCCTCACAGGCAGACTCGAAGGACTCGGCCGTCCCGCGTACCCGCTGCGGATGCGCGGCCGTCCGGTTGTCCAGCAGCACCACGATCCGGGGCAGACTGGTGTCCACGTTCTCCCGCACCATCAGCTCACCGACCCGGGCACTGGTACGCCAGTGCACCCGCCGCAGTTCGTCGCCGACGACGTACTCCCGCAACGAGTCGAAGGTGATCGAGCCGTGCGGTACCGCGTCGACCTGCCCGTCCAGGCTGCGGCCGGCACCGGTGGGCACCGCCCGCAACGGGTGGATGCGGGGGTGCACCCACACCGGCACACTGTCGCCGTAGCTGCGGGCCAGCACGACCAGACCCAGGGGATCACGGCGGGTCACCCGCAGCGGGCCCACCGGCACCACCCCCCGGCGGGCGGTCGGCACCTCGTACCGGACCGTGGTGTCCGCACCCGGGCGCAGCCGCAGCACCGGCACCGGCACCACCTGGTCGCCGCAGCGGTCGACGGCCAGCAGACTCGCCGCACCCAGCCGACCGGTGTTGCGCAGGGTCAAGGTCATCGTCGCCGGCTCACCCCGCGCCACCCGGTCCGGATCCGCCTGCCGCCGCACCTGCAACCGGGGCCGCCACGCGGCCGTCAACACCGCGATCGCCACGGCTACCCCGGCCGCCGCCCCCAGCACGGTCAACTCCGGATACCCGAAACGGAACCCGGCCCCGAGCAGCAGCACCCCGGCGACGAGCAGACCGAGGCCCCGGGCGGTGATCCCCACGCCCTCCCCGCCGATCAGGGATACGCCGAGGCCGGCTGCCCCGACGGCAGCGGCACCGGCACGGACGCGATGGCCTGGCGCAGCACCTCCCCGGCGGTCACCCCCCGAACCTGGGCGTCCGGAGTGAGCAGCAGCCGGTGGGCGAAGACCGGCTCGGCCAGGGCCTTCAGATCCTCCGGCATGATCCAACCCCGGCCGTCGATCAGGGCGTACGCACACGCCGCCCGGGTCAGGGCGATCACCCCACGGGGACTGACCCCGACCCGCACCTGCGGATGGGTACGGGTGGCCGCGGCCAGCCGCACCGCGTACGTGTAAAGGGGCTCGGCGATGTGCACCCGCCGGGCCATCCGGACCATCTCCCCGACCGTCTCCGTGTCGGTAACGGGGGCCAGGGCCTCGGGGGAGCGGACCGTGGCCCCGCGCAGCACCTCCACCTCGACGGCCTCGTCGGGGTAGCCGACGGAGAGCTTGACCAGGAACCGGTCCAGCTGCGCCTCCGGCAGCCGGTAGGTGCCGTCCATCTCCACCGGGTTCTGGGTCGCCACCACCAGGAACGGCTGCGGCACCGGATGGCGTACCCCGTCCACGGTGACCGTCCGCTCCTCCATCACCTCCAGCAGCGCCGACTGGGTCTTCGGGGAGGCCCGGTTGATCTCGTCGGCGATGACGATGTTGGCGAACACCGGGCCGGCATGGAACTCGAAGCCCCGGGTGGCCTGGTTGAAGATGGTCACCCCGGACACATCCGAGGGCAGCAGGTCGGGGGTGAACTGGATACGCCGCCACTGCCCCTTCACGGTGGCCGCGATGGCCCGGGCCAGGGTCGTCTTACCCACCCCGGGCACGTCCTCCAGCAGCACATGCCCCTGGGCGAACAGCGCCGTCAACGCCAGCCGGACCACCTGCGGCTTACCGAGCACCACTGCGTTGACGGTCTCGGCCAGCCGGGCGGCCAGGGCGGCGAAGCCCTGCACCTCCTGCTGGTTGAGGGGTTCCTGGCTGTTCACGGCGGTGCTCCTTGCCTGAGGGCGGATCAGCAGGTGGGCAGAACGTTGATCTTGTCGCCGCCCTCCAGGTTCAACCAGACCCACGGGATGTAGTTGCGTCCGCTGTACTCGACCCGCACCCACCAGGTGCTGCGCTTGTCGTCGTTGTAGACGAACGCGTACACCTCCTCGCCGCGGACCCGACACAGCGCCTTCAGTCGGGTCCCTGGTCTGGCCCAGCCGACCTGCCGGTCGTTGTCCTGCCGGGGCACCGAGAAGATCTCGTTGCCGTTGCGGCCGTCGCGGTCCCGGTCACAGTAGGTGCGCTGCTCCGGCTCACTGCCGTTGACACAGGTGGCGATGCCGTAGAGAGCGTCGGTCTGCTGCGCCCGGGTGGCCGTACCCGACCCGGCGGCGTTGGTGGCCGTCACCGTGAAGGTGTAACCGGTACCCGGGGTCAGCCCCTCCATGGTGATCCGCGAACACGGACCGCTGACGGCCGGCTCACCGGACCGGGTCAGGGTGCAGGCCGCCTGCCCACCACCGGCATCCACCGTGAAGGCCACCGTCGCCGAGGTGGCGGTCGCCGAGGAGCCGGTCACGGTCACCCGGGGCGGCGCCACCGTCCGCGCCGTCGTCGTCGCCTGGGGACCCTCACCGGCCTCGTTGACCGCCCGGACCCGGACGGTCACATTCTGCCCGTCGCCCAGGCCCTCCACCCGCGTACGGGTGTCCGTGACCTCGCTGCGCTTGTCGCCCACCTCCACCAGGTACCCGGTGATCGGTCGGCCGTTGGCCTCCGCCGGTGCCCACTGCACCGCCACCGTGCCCGGACGGTCCGCCACCGTGCTCGCGGTCAACTCCACCGGCTCCCCGGGGACCGTGAAGGGCACCACGGTGTCGCTGACCGGCGAGGACTCCGAGGCCGCACCCTTGTCGTTGACCGCCACCACCGTGAAGGCGTACTGGGTGCCGTACTCCAACTCACCGGCCTCGATCACCAACTCGGTGCCCTCGGACTCCCCGGCCGGGGCGTTCGCACCCGCCGAGGTGGCCGTCACCGCGTACCGGGCGATCTTGTTGCCCTGCCCGTTCGCCTCCGGCCAGGTCACCACCACGGTGCCGTCCGGGCGGGCCTGCGCGGAGACGCTCGTCGGCGGGTCCGGCACCTCCGCCGTCGGGGTCACCGGGTTGCTCTTACGGGACGGACCCGCACCCTTCGCGTTCACCGCATGCACCGAGAAGGTGTACGTCTCCCCGTTGGTCAGCTCCTTGACCTGCACCGACCGCTGGTTGGCACCCACCTCCAGACGCTGCCCGGCACCCTCCACCACATAACGGGTGATCTCCGCACCGTTGGACGCCGCCGGACGCCAACTCACCCGCGCCTGCGCGTCACCGGCCGAGGCGGTCACGCTGCGCGGCGCCCCCGGCTTGCTGACCTGGGGCTTCTTCGGCGGGGGAGGCGGGGGCGGTGGTGCCTCCTCCGGCGGGTCACCACCGAGCACGTCATTGGCGTACTTGTCGACCTCACGCACCTCGTGCCGGTCGTTGACCACCCGGGCGGTCGCCGCGTTCGGGGCGTTGATGAACAGGTGGTTCTCCCGCACCTCCAGCTCCAGCGGCCCACCCCAACGCCCCCGGATGGTCTCCACCACCTGACCGGTGGCGTCGAAGGCGTACACCACCCCGGTCGCCTCGTCGGCACAGTAGATGCGACCCGCCCAGGCCACCGCCGCACCCAGCCGGTCACCCTCACCCGGCACCGTGAACGACCGCACCTCGCCCTCGGTGACCGCGTGCACCTGCCGTTGACCGGGCACGGTCACCGGCACCACCGGCCCGCTGGTCCGCATCGGCAAGGTGCCCGGCCGGGCCAACTGCTCACCCAAGGGGGTACGCCGGGTCTCCCCACGGACCACCGTGACCAGACTCCCGGCCGTACGATCCAGCACCGCCACCCCGTCATCCAGGGTGGAGACCATCAACTCGTGACTGGGCTCGGCCACGTCATGGGTCTCGACGTTGCTGGGGGAGACCGACGCATCCGCTGCCGGCGAGGAGGACAGCTTGGCGGCCGTGATCGCCGACACCGTGCCCTCGGCCGGCACCGCGATCCACAACCGACCCTTGCCGTCGAAGGTGCCACCGGTGATACCCGGCGGATACCGCACCGGCTCACCCACCGGGGCCAGGGACCGGGGATCCAACTGCCGCACCACACCCTGCACCGCGTCCACCACGAACGCGGCATCCTCGTGCAGGGCCACACTGACCCCGAGGCCCGGGGTGGTGGGGGTGGTCGCGGTGATCTGCAAGGTGGCCAGGTCCAGGGCGCTGATCTGACCGGTGTGCAGGTCACGCAGCACCAGCATCCGATCCGTCTGCACCACCTGCATCGGGTGCCGCCGCGCGGCCGGCACCTCCATCCGGGTGTCCACCCGGGCGGTCACCCCGTTGACCCGGGCCAGTTCGCTGCGCGTCGCACTCCACAACCAGGAACTGGCGTCGTAACTGGCCACCGCATTGTCCGCCGAACCCAGCCCGAGCACGGTGAGGCCCATCGCCGCCAGGAGGGCCAACACCGTGGCCACGGTGACCAGTCCACCCCGCAGTCGGGATCGGGATCGGGTCGCGCGGATCGGATCGACCTCGTCCATGATCGCCACAGCTGGCGCCTCCCGTGTCGTCCTGGCAGGTGGCGCCCCCCGTACGGCGACCCCTCCCCTGAGCCGGGAGCCATCATATGGTCACGCTACGAACGGCGGGTACCCGCATTGTCCGTTGCCGGACACCCAGGGTGGCGTGTCGTCGGCGTGTCCTGGCTGCACTGTCGGACCACGACGGTGCCCCGGTCAGTCGGCCGGACCGGCGCCCTTGCGACTCGTACACACCTGGCCGGAGGTGGCGAACTGGTCCGTTCCGTAGACGGCCAGCACGGTGAAGCAGTAGTCCACCCGGGAGTTCAATCCGTTCACGGTGTACCTGGTCTCCCCGGGGCTGACGGTGGCCATCACCCCCAGGGGCTGGCCGGAGCGCCCCCCGGCCACCATGAAGGGCACCAGCCCGTCCGCCGGGTCGGTCCAGGTCAACGTGATCGTGGTGGTGTCGTCGCGCAACACGAGTTGGGTGGGCGGCGCACCGCCCTGCGGCTGCCCCGACGAGGCCGGTGTCGTCGGGGCCTCGCCGGACCACCGGTCGAGGAGCAGCAACCCGACCCCGATCACCGCCGCCAGCGCCACCACCACCGCGATCACCGCCACCACCACGGCCACCCGACCACGCCCGCGCGCCGGCTCCCCCGGGTACGGCTGAGCGACCGGTTGTGCCGGTTGCTGCCCCCATCCCGCGGAGTAGGCCGGCCCACCGGAGACGGGCGGGGGATAGGCCTGCGCCGTCGGCGGGTGCACCGGCGTCGGATAGGCCCCGGGCTGCCCGGGGACAGCCGGTGATGCTGGGGGGTACGCCTGCTGCCCCGGCGGCGGGTACGTGTGCTGCTGTGGGGGTGTCGGGTAGGTCTGCTGTGCCGGTGGGTGCTGGGGGTAGGCAGAGGGCGTGGGCTCCGGCGGGTAGGCGCTACCCGGGTACTGCTGCGGGCCGTCGGCCAGGGGCGACCCGGGTGGGCTGCTGATCGGGTGGCCGTGTCGCGCCCCATCGGTCGGACCGTACGGCGGTCCGCTGATCGGCGCGGGACCGGCTGGGGTGATTCTGTCCTGCTGGTCCGGCTGCGTGCCGGCCGTTCCGAACGGGAGCGGCACCCGGCCCGGAGGGCCGCTGGTCGGTCCCGGCTGGGGCAGGGCGGCGGTCAACTCGTGCGCCGGTGGGCCGCCGGCTGCCGGTCCGCCTGCCCCGCCGAACTCGGGTATCTGGTGCCTCGGAGACTGCGGCCGGGACAGATCGACGGTTGGTGCGGTGGGCGGCGCACTGACCGGTGGTCCGCTGATGGGCGCTGCGTTGTTCGGTGCAGGCGTGTTCGGGGGGCCGCTGCTGGGTTGCCCGCTGCTCGGTGGTGCGCTGCTCGGTGTCGCGGTGGTGGGCGACGCGGCGCTCGACGGCCCGCTGGTGGGTGAGGCGGCCTGGGCGCCCGGTGTCCTGGCCTGCTCACCGGGGCTGCGCCGGGCCGCCTCCTCGGCCAGCAGCGGCCCGATCTGCTGGACCGCGATCGTGGGAGTTGCCCACTGCGGCGCGGCCGGTCGGTCGACTCCCTGCTGCGCCGGGTCGACAGGCAGTGGTGTCGTCGTCCTGCCGACTACGTCCGTGCCTTCCACCGCCCCCGGCGACGGTGCCGTGCGGGACCCCGTCGCAGCTGAACCCTCCGCCGGCGCACCCACCTCGGGCAGCGCCGGGACAGGCGGGAAAGGCCGGGTGGGCTCATCGTGGACGCCGGCCCTGGGGGCGGGCATCGGCGGCACCACCGGTACGGGCGGCCCGGCCGGTGCCGGTCGCACCGAAGCCGGTGGCGCGCTGCTGACGGTGGGTGCGTTCGTGACTGACGAGGCGGTGGTGCCGATTGGTGGTTCGGTGAAAGGCGGTGCGCTGGTGACCGGCGGCACGACACTCGGGGAGGGCGACGGTGCCGGCGGGACCGTCGGCGCGGAAGGCGACACAGCGGGCACCGGGGGCACGGGGGGCCCGGGAGGCACGGCCGGGGCATCGGGAGTCACCGGGCGTAGCGGGGCGGTGGCGGTGGCCGCGTCGTGCGGCTGCCAGGCGGTCGACAGGACGGCCAGGGACATCGTCGGCTCGGCGAGCGCGTCATGCGGCGCCGGGCCGACCGCCGTCGGCTGACCGGCAGGGGGAACCGCCGGCGGAAGGGCGGCAGGGGGAACCGCCGGCGGAAGGGCGGGAGCGGCATCGCCGAGATACTCGCGGGACGCGCGTACCGCAGGATGATCCACACCGAGCACGGCGGGGCCGGCGGTAGCGACGCGCAGGAAGTTGCGTCGGGCCTCATGACGGTTACCCAACTCGGCCGCGACGGACCCCAACTCGTACGACAAGGCCAGCATCAGCGGGTCCGAGGTCGGCCATCGCCGCTCACCGGCCGCGAACGCCTCCTCCAACACCCGACGGGCGGCGCTGGGGTCGTCCGCCTCCCGGTGCAGTCGAGCCAGCAGGTGCGCGGTGCTGAGGACGTCCGGATGATCCTTGCCGAACGGCGGTCGAGCAGACTCGAAGGCGTCGGTGAGCAGGTCACGGGCCGCGGCGAGGTTGCCCGCCCCGCGCAGTGCTAAGGCACGCTGCTGGGTGATGGCCAGGGGAGAGGCATGGGGCACGTGGCCCATGCTGCCGGGTACCGCCGCCATGCCGCTACCCGACCCGGGTACCTCCTACGCGCTGCCACAACCCCGGCTGCTCGCGCACCGGCGGGCGGCGGACGCCGATGTGCATGATCCATCTGGGGCGTGTACAGTAACTCCCCGTGCGGCCCACTGGGCCGCCCTCGGATGGTGGACCACCGAGGGCGGCAGAGTAGGCTGAACGAAGCAAGTCCGGGTGGCGGAATGGCAGACGCGCTAGCTTGAGGTGCTAGTGCCCGTATAGGGCGTGGGGGTTCAAGTCCCCCCTCGGACACAAACCATAGCCCCACGGTGTGCGCTGAGATCGACTGCAGCGCACACCGTTTGCGTTTCCGGCTGGTAGGCGAGCCGGAGGCCGAGTTGCCGGTAGACCTCGGCCTTGTCGGTGGGGTCGGCGTCGCGGAGCACGGTGGTGATGTCGTCGAGCGCGGTTACCAGGGCCACTATTTCTGCTCGGCTCATCCGCTGCGGAGTGGTGCCCGCGATCATGCGAAGGTCTGCTTCCGCGCGGGCGCGTTCTGCCTGGGTCTGCGCGATCCAATCGGTGACCACCTACTTAGACCGCACTTCGGGTGATCCGGAGTGTCGCTGCTCCAGTCTTTCAATCCCGCGCGCTGCGTCAATTTATGGTGTCGCGAGAGATTGAGTCAACAGTGCGGCCCCTGTGGCTTTGTTCTGTGGTCGTCTGCTGGAGATCAGCGTACGGGCGCGACCTCATGTCGACCGTCCGTTGCGCCCCTGCTCGGCATTGACTGTTGCAGGGCAAAAAGTTTGATCAGCGGGTTCAGGTGGTAACTTCCCGCTGTCGGGCTCTCCACCAGATTGAGGTCCACCAGCTGCTCGATCGCTGCTTCGGCCACCGTGCGGGGTTGGCCGAGCAGGCCAGTGACTGCGGAGAGGTCGATGTGGCTGGTCGGCAGCTGACCCAGGGCATGAAACGTCCTGCGGACCGACTGCTGCTCGTCGTCTACGTCCCGCAACGCCCGCAGGCTGACCCCGAGGATCGCCCGGAGGTCGAGACCCTCGACCCGGAGTTCGTCCAGCCGGCGGTCTTCGTCGCCGAGACGGTCGACCATGTCGCTGACCGACCAGCCGGGGCGGGCGGCGAGCCGCGCGGCGGCGATGCGCAGGGGTAGTGCGAGGTGCCCGCAGAGGTGGATGAGCCGAGCGACCGCCGGAGCGTCCCGCTCGATACGTCCATCGGTCAACATGGTGCGTAGCAGGGCGACGGCAGCCTGGGTCGAGAGACTGCCGAGGGTGACCAGGTGGGTGCCGGGCAGCGAGGCGAGTCTGGTCCGCGACGTGAGCACCACGGTCGTCCTGGAGCCGAGCGGGAGTAGCGGGCGAACCTGCCCGACCGAAGCGGCGTCGTCCAGGATGATGAGCAGTTGCCGGTCGGACAATATGTCGCGGACGAACGTGGCAGCGCGCTCCGGTGTGACCATCTGCCCCGGTCGCGCGCCCAGCATCTCGAGGAGGGCTTCGGCGGCCTCCGTCGAGGTCAGCGGCGGCCGCTCGGGTGCGGTGCCCAGGAGGTTCAGGTAGAGCTGACCGTCCGGGAAGTGATTACTGCACCGGTGTGCCACCTGCACCGCCAGCGTGGACTTGCCAGTCCCCGGTGCCCCGCTGATCACGATGGTCCGTGGCCCGTCGTGTGGTGTGGTGATCGCCTTCGACATGTCGGGCAGCTCGGCCCGCTCGATTAGCTGATGCACCAGAGGCGGAAGCTGCTGAGGGGGGTACGCGTGCGGCGCGGGTGATCCCAGGCCCGGATCATCGACCGATCGGCGCATCGCTATCCGGTTGCGTGCTCGTAGCCACTGGGTGGGGTCGGTCCCGCACGCCTCGACGAAAGCGCTCACCACCTCAGGCCGAGGCAGCCCCCCTCGGGCGAGCGCGGCGGCTGCAGTGCTTCGAGCGAGAGGGTGGCCCTTGCTGGAGGCGATCACCTCGATGTCCCGGAAGGTCAAACCCGCGTACTCCTTGAGCTGCCGCAGGAGAAGCATGAATTCCCGTGGCGACCGCGCTTGGATTGGATCTGGGCCGCTTCTGCTGCCTGGACTCATGCGTAGACGCAGGTCGAGTCACCGGATTGCACCGCTCGGGTCCCTGCACGCTCGTGCGCTGGTCGGACCGTCCACTCGTTGCGACACCGATGCGGACCGCAGCATCGACCTGCCATTCGAGATCCCCCGATCGTCATTCACGTCTTGTTCATCCTGTCCTCCATGTCAGGCTTGTGTCAATCAGACGGTTCCGACTCGAACACAGAGGGTGAAAAGTGATCGGCGAACCCGACTCTCGTCGATAGCGGGACCTCGGCAGGCGAGTCGCAGGTTCTTGCCGGCAAGCCAATGCCATGTCACAGGCTTGTGCCAGCTTCGACTCGACCTTGCTCCGCATCAGCACCCCACCCCCAGGGTTGACACCGCAGTAGGCATGGGTGTGTCATTTACCTAGTCAACTAGTGGAAGGATGCAGGCGGTGATCGAGTTTCATCTGGACCGCCGCTCCGGAGTCGCCACTTATCTGCAGCTCGTGCAGCAGGTGAAGCATGCGCTACGGCTCGGGGTGCTGCGCCCGGGAGATCAGCTGCCTACGGCGCGAGAGGTTGTCATGAAGCTCGGCGTCAATCCCAACACTGTGCTCAAGGGATACCGGGAGCTGGAGCGCGAAGGGCTGGTCGAGGCCAGGCCCGGCCTCGGCACTTTCGTCCGGAGGTCGCTCGGCGAGGTCAACCCGGCGGGGCAGGCGCAGCTGCGCCGCCAGCTGGATCAGTGGGTTCGCGCCGGTCTGCGCAGTGGGCTGGATCAGGAGGACCTCGAGGCGCTCTTCGCCTCGGTGGTGAACGACGCCTTTCGGAAGGACATCGCATGAACGTCAGTGAGACGCCACATCCGGAGAGGGCCAGTGCCGATGCCGCATCGGCGGCTCAGCCCACCGGAGCGACGCCGGCGTTCAGCGCCAGTGGTCTGGGTAAGCGCTACCGGGGCAACTGGGCCTTGCGGGATTGCTCGTTGTCTCTGCCGGCCGGTCGCGTGATCGCCCTGGTGGGGCCGAACGGTGCCGGCAAGACGACGCTGCTCCAGCTCGCAGTCGGCCTGCTGGCACCCACTCAAGGTCAGGTGCGCGTCTTCGGTGAGCCGGTGGGCGGCGATGCAGCGTTGCAGCGTGTCGCCTTCCTTGCACAGGACAAGCCTCTGTACGCGGACTTCACGGTGTCCGAGATGCTGCGCTTCGGTAGGCGGCTCAATCCGCGCTGGGACGACGACCTGGCGCAGCGTCGTCTGGTCGAGCTGGACATTCCGTTGAACCGCAAGGTCGGGAGTCTCTCGGGCGGTCAGCGAACCCAGGTCGCGCTGACGGTCGCCGTGGCCAAGCGACCCGACCTGCTGGTTCTCGATGAGCCGCTGGCCGACCTCGACCCTTTGGCCCGGCACGACGTGACACGGGCGTTGATGGCGGCGGTGGCCGAGACACAGATGACGGTTTTGTTCTCCTCGCACGTCGTGTCCGACCTCGAAGGCACCTGCGACTGGCTGGTCGTGCTCAACCGGGGTCGGGTCCAGGTGAGTGCCGACATCGACGAGCTCGTCTCTACCCACAGCCTGATCACCGGGCTGGCAGACAGCGCCGACGCCATCGCCTCCCAGCACCAGGTCGTCGCCCGCAGCAGCGCGGGACGTCAGGTCAGCCTGCTCGTGCGTGGCACGAGCGCCATCGTCGATCCCCGCTGGACGACTCGCAGCGTCGGTATGGAGGACATCGTCCTGGCCTACTTGCGCGACCCGGATGCGGCGGCTCTGCTCCCCCCCACGCTCACCGTGCTCAACTAATTACCAGCTGAAGGGAAGAATCGTGCTCTGGCTTACCTGGAGGCAGTATCGGGCGCAGTTCCTGGCGACCGCCGCGCTGCTGCTCCTGTTGGGTGTGGTGCTCCTGGCCTCCGGGCTCGAAGCGAGCACGCAGGTCCTGCAGGGTGCGCCCAGCGGCTGTCCCGGTCCTGGCATCGGATGCCGGGAGGTGAACCTGGCGCTGTCCGAGCGCTACCAGTTGGTCTACCAGGGTTTCGGCTACCTTCCGCTGGTGGGCCCGGCGCTGATCGGCGCCTTCTGGGGTGCCCCGCTCATCGCACGGGAGTATGAACGAGGCACGCAGCGGTTGGCCTGGACGCAGTCCGTCCCGATCCGCCGGTGGCTCTCGGTGAAGCTGACGGCGCTGGTCGCCGCCGTCGCCCTGGGTGGTCTGGTGCTCTCGGCGATGACCAGTCTGTGGCTGCCAATCTTCGAAGAGGTGGTGCCGACCTCGTTCGCCAGCCCCGGCACCTTCAACGCGACCGGCGTCGCACCCACCGCCTGGTGGGTCTTCGCATTCCTGGTGGGAACAGCGGCCAGCGCGGTGCTGCGACGGACGCTCCCGGCGATGGCCGTCACCGTCGCGGTCATCGCGGTGACCATACCCGTGCTGGTCCTCGCCCAGGAGTCTTACGCGGAACCGGTACGTGCGGTGGCAAGCGGCACGGACGAACTGCTTCGTCAGAAAGCCCTGCTGGTGGGCGAATCCTGGGTTGACACCGCTGGTCAGGAGGTCAGCACGCCAGCCGAGACGATGTGCCCGGTACCGCCCGGAGCGGACGTGTCCACGCCCGAACGCGCCCAGCAGGTGAAGGCCGAGTGCATGGCGCAGCGCGGCTACCAGTACGCGGTCTTCTACCACCCCGCCGAGCGCTTCTGGCAATTCCAGTTCGCCCAGGCGGGGATTCTCCTCGGGGCCGCCAGCGTGTTCGCAGCGCTGACGGTGATATTCACAAGGCGGCGAAGCCGATCCTGACCTCGCCGACTGGCCCCGCGTAAGTAATGTGTCCCGGACTGTCCGGGACACGAACAAACCATTGCGAGACGTGAGTCGTCGTTTCATAGTGTTTGGGCATCCATCATGCAAAGTGGATCGCGTCAATGTCCTGACAGAAAGGCCCACACATGCCGGTAACCTCGCTTGCTGCTCGCCTGTCCAGCAACGGCCTCCAGCAGCACATGTTCGCCGAGCCCACGGTCGTCGCTGAAGCCTGCAGCGGCAACGGCCAGCGTTGCATCTGGGACTCCGACTGCTGCAACCACCCCGATTACATCACCAACTGCGAGTGGTACTCCTGCGAGTGGATCCTGAAGCCGTAAGGCTGCGGAGGCTCGAACCACCAAACGCGGTGCCGCCGGATGTCGTACCAAAGAATGGCGGGCGACATCCGGCGGAACCGTTCGCCGAAACAATTTGACAACCCGGGAAAATGCGTGATTGGACCATTGTCGCTTCTCCGAGCCGGCCTTGGTGCTCGGACTTTCCTAAGGAACTCCAAGAGCCAGGACGGGACCTATGACCTGTCCGGCTTACCCCCGGTGGCCCCGCCGCGTCGCCGTTGGGACGGCGACGCCGGTACCACCGTCGCTCGGTTGCGCATAGTGCAGAGGCTTACGATGGGTTTCCTCGATCCGGTCGAGGATGCCCTGTTTCTGACGTGCGCGCTCAGCCGCGTCGGGCTTCCCGTCACGTTCCACCTGGGCCGGGAAGCGGTGCCCGCCGTGGCGCCGGCCGGCTTCTACGCCTGGGTGCAGTGCGCTGATGATGTCGTCAGCACCTCCCTGCCCGTACGCGAGGAATACATCGAGGTATACCGCTTCGGCGCGGGGGTGGATCATGTTGAACAGCGTTGAGGTGACCGCCGAGGGGCTCCGCTTCGACGCGACCGCGTTGGACGACAGTTTCGGTGTGCGGCTCACCCATTCGTCCTCGTGGTTCGAGTTGTGTAGGGTCCGTCCCACCAGCCGTCCGGTCTTCTACCGCGTCGACTACGGGCGCCTCGACTGGGGGACCGACCTGGCTGCCTTCGCGCCGGCGGAGTCGCCACCAGTGGATCCGGGCGCCCTTGTGGCCTATGTGCATGGTGGTGCACCGGCCCCGGACCGGACGCCGCTGCCCGGGGTGCGCACGTTGACCCTCGGGACCACCGTCCGACTCGACGCGCGCGGCATCGTCGTCACCCCGACCCACCCCGCCGTACCCGCTGCTCCGCCTGGCCTGGCGACGGCGGTCGGCCACATGCTGGAGGCCCAGCCGGCCGGTTACGCGGTGGCGTACAGCGGCGGGCTCGCCTCCGCGTTCCTGGCCGCCTGCGCGCTCCAGGTCGGCCACCGTCCCGTGCTGGTCCATGCCGACCTCGGCCCCGCGAGCAGCGCCAAGCCGCTACCGGTGGTGCCGGATTTGCGGATCGAACGCGTGTCGATCGATCTGTCAGAACTGCTCGACCACGACCGGATGACCGGGTCCGAACTCGCGCCGCCGCTGCCGGACATCGAGGTGCCGCGGCTGATGGCGGAGCGGCTGGCCCAGCACATCGGTGCGCCGTTGGTAGGCGGCATGCTCATCGAGGATCTCGTGTCCGTCAAGCTGCCGCAGGTCGACACCGGGCTCCGCGGCTGGCGTCTGCTGGGCTGCGAACCGTTCCACATCGCGGGCGTCCTTCCGTCGCTCAAGGCCGCCAGGACGTTGTTGGAGAAAAAGGTCGTCTACTCGTCCCCGGATGGTGCGGGTGTGCCCCTCGTCGACAAGCAGCAGCTGAAGGTTCCGCCGGCACCCTCGCCGACCGGAGTGAGCAACCTGCCCGGTCTGACCGAGCAGGGGCGGGAGGCGTTCGAGTCGAACCGCCGCGGCGCGATGGCGATGTGGAAGGAGCACCTGGAGGCGATGCCGCCGGTCCTCGCACGCCTTGTCGCCGGGCTCGAAGAGCGTGGCGACGGAGGCATGGTCGCCCCGGCCCTCGACCCGGGTGTCATCGCGGCGGTCGCCGCCATACCCGCACGGGACGTGGGGCGGATACGGTCCGGCGTCTTCCAGAACCAGCTACCGCTCCACCAACTGGTCGACCGGCACCGCATCGTCGGCGTACGACGGGCTGCTTCCGGCCACTGGCTGCGGCTGGCGGCCGCCCACCACCTCCGACGTGAGCGGCGGAAAATCATCGCCCAGCTCGACCGCGAGAGCTCGCTAAGTGATCTCGGCCTGTTTGATTCCCGAGCGCTCCAAGCGACGCTCCGCGACGGCCGCGATCTCGCTGAACACGCTCTCCCGCTGCTGCGGATGCTCTGGTTGGATCGATGGCTGCGAGGACGGACATGACAGCGGAACAGGTACGGACGGAACTCCGGCCGGTGCTCGCGCGACACGTCACCCTGACCAATCTGCCCCTCGGCGGTGCGGTCCTCCTGGACACCGTGACCCTGGACCTGATCGAGCTCGGCGAGCCCGACGCGTACCTCCTCGACCGGGTGGTCGCCGGTACGGTGCCTCCGCAGGTGCCGGCTGACTACGTCAACCGGCTCGTCGGGAACATGCTTCGCAACGGGTGGCTCGTGGCGCCGACATCGCAGGAAGGGAGCTGACATGTCGCTGACGCCTGGTCTCTTCAGTGAGATCGTGACGGCTGCGCTGGCCGGCCCGTTGGTGGTGGCTGGGCTGGCGAAGCTGCTGGCTGCTCCGGCGGCCCTGCAGTGGCCCATCGGTGGGGGACCGCTGCGCGCACCGCACGGACCACGGCTGGTGGGCGCTGCCGAATGCGCCGTGGTCGCCGTGGCGGTGGCCGCGCCCGGCCGAGCCGCCGCCTTGCTGGTCATGATCACCTACGCTGGTCTCGCCGCGGTCGCTCATGTGCTCCGTGGGCAGCGGTGTGCCTGCTTCGGCCTCGCGCGGCTCGCCTCGGTGAGTCGGGCCCATGTCGGTGCGAACGCTCTCGCGGCCGTCTGCGCCCTTGCCGCAGTGACGTTCGCCGCACCCCAAGGCCATGCTGGCCTGCGTGCCACGGTCGCGGTGGTCACCGCGCTGGCTACCTTCGGCGTCCTCCGGCTGACTGACAGCCGCCGGTCCGGAGTGACCGAGGAAGGAGCCGCCTGCACCGAGCAGATCACTGCGGTGCACCTCTACCTCGGTGACACCTGCCCTTCCTGCCGCTCGCTCAAGGAACTGCTGGCGGCCATGGAGCCGGCGCGCCGCGAAGCGGTGTCCAGCACGGTGCTGACCCGTGAGGACAACCTGCCGGACATGATGGCCGGGTTGGGTGTGCCATGTGCAGTGGGGTTGAACGCGGCAGGTGACCCTGTCTGCCGGCCGGTCGATGGCATCGGTCCGGTGAAGGCCCTCGTCGACTCCATCGTCCTCGGCGTTCCGGCGGCGGTTGCTGATGCTCGCTGATGTGTCGGCGGGTCAGTCATTCGCCGAGCAATGGCGGCGGGTGGAAGCGGGGCCCGGCGGCCGGGTGTGGGCGGAGGTGACCATGCCGACCCATCCATCACTCGCCGACTGCCCGTCCTCTCCGGTGTCATGGGGTGACCTGACGCTCGACCGCGAGCGGCGCGGCCCGGTGAGCGGCCGTGGGCGGCCGTTGGCGGTCCGGTTGGGACGAGTCGGCGACCCCACGTGGGCCTTACCCGTGGACGCGGCGGCACCCGAACTCGCCTGGCACCCCCACCGGCCGCTGGTGGCCGGCCTGGCCGTCGCGGGAAGACGGCACTACCCCTGGGTCGCCGATCACGCATCCGGGATCATCACCCACTACCGCGACATATCGGCAGCGGCCAGTCTGACCGCGCACGGCGGCCGACAGGTCGTACCCCTAGCCTGGATCGGGCGGTCGGGGTTGGCCCTGCTCACAGTGCCTGAGCAGGAAGAGCCACCTTCGGAATGGCCTCCCGCACCGACGATTCTGGAAGCCACCGGTCCCGGCTTCATCAATTTCACCCCGAGCGGCGACGCGCTGCACGCTGCGGTGTCGGTGCACCTCTCGCTTCTGGACGTCGACACCCGGAACCTCAGGCCCCTGACGCCGCCGCTCGTCGTCGGCCGCTTGGTCGCATCACCCTCGGGCCGGCTGATACTGCTGGACCATCTGGGAGGAGAACCGCCGGGCTGCGACTCCCACCGGTTGCCGTGGCAGGTAAGCATCGTCGATCCGACGCGTCCGTCCCGGATCGCCGCCCCGGCTGGGAGCCGGTGGGCGTACGGCGACAGCGACGTGATCGCCTGGCGCGATCGATCGGCCGGAGCGACGACGGTCTGGTTCCGGGAGGTGGACGGCGGCGCCGCTGCCTGCGTCCGGCAGCCACCGGAGGCCTCCGGGTCGTGGCTGCCGCTGTGGCACCGGGGTGGTCCCGCGCTCCTGGTCGAAGAGGTCACCGGTGCCGTACGTCTCGCGATGCCCGACGAAAACCTGGTCGTTACCGCCGCGGCGGGGCCGATCCGGATCGGCCGTAACGAACCCGCAGGGGACCCGAGCAGGCCCGGACGGGTCGCGTTCGGGCTCGCCACCCTGAACCGGGTCGGTCTCGGTGTCGTCGACCTCGACCGCTTGGACTTCACCGCCGCGTGGCTGGAGGCGTCGCGCATTGTCGTCGGTCCGCCCAGAGGTATGTGGAGCGTGCTCGACGGCGACACCGACCAGTTGGTGATTGATCGGGACGGTGCTCTGGTGCGCTGTCATAGGCAGGGCGGTGACCTCGTCGTCAGCGAAACCCTACTTCCCACTGCTTCGTCCAGTCGGGTGCGGGAGCAACCACGGCTGGATGGTCCCCTGGTCAGGATCGAAGCGAGGGCTGGGACCGGCATATTACGGATACCGGTGGCCGTTGGGGAGCGCGACGATGCGCCGGTCTTCCTCTGGCTCCGGGCCGCGTCGGGCGAGGAATCCGCACCTCCGCCCTCGGCGCCCGCCACGGTCATCGGGGCCGGTCACCCGGTCGCGACGCTCGACCTGGCACTGGAGTGGCCCGAGGATGCGACCGTCGCCTCGCTGCACGGTCAGATCGTCGGCATCGTCCGGCAGGCGCTGGCCGTTCTCACCGCTGACGCACAGGTGCCCGTCGTGGTGGGCGGGCACAGCTTCGGCGCGACCCTCACGCTGTATGCGTTGGCCGAAATTCCCGAACTGGCTGCCGCCGTGGTCCACAGCGGCTGCTACAACCGGACCCTCACCTGGGGTGGCTTCCAGCACGAACGCCGCTCCTACTGGCAGGCACCCGACATCTACCGGGAGTTCAGCGCGCTGCTCTTCGCCGACCGACTCCGCCGGCCGGTGTTGATCGCGCACGGCACGGACGACGCCAACCCGGCCACCCCGCCAGAGCAGGCCGTCGACCTCTATCGGGGCATTGTCGCCGCCGGTGGCACCGCCCGGCTGGTGCTGCTCCCCAAGGAGGGGCACACCTTCCACTACCGGGAGAACCTGGTGCTCCTCACCGAGGAACACCGTGCCTGGCTGGGCCGGCATCTCCCCACTCCCCAGGGCAGCAGCCGGTGACACGCGAGGAGGAGACGCGGGAACTGACCGCGCGGCAGATCCTCGATCAAGCCTGGTTCGCGATCCGGCTGGCCTGGCGGGCTGATCGGGCGAGCGTCATCTACGTCATCATCACCCAGGTCCTGGCGTCCGCCGGCATCGCCGGCGTCGTGTTGTTGCTCCGTGGCTCGCTCGGTGCGCTCGCCTCGATGTTCTCCGGCGGTGCGGGTGCCAGCAATTCGACAGTCCTGTTCGCCCTCGCAGGTCTCGTCGTCGTGGGCACCGCCGGAGGGATCATGCGCATCCTGAGTACCGCCCGGCAGCGCATCCTGGTGCTCAGGGCGGATCGTCTCGTCGTGGAACTCGTCCTCGATGCTGCCGCGCGGGTGGAACTCATCGACTTCGAGAATGCGGCATTCCACGACCGGTTGCAGCGCGCGGTGTTCGCGTCGCGCAGCCAGCCGAGCATGGTGATCACCATGCTCGTCACCATCATGCAGGCCCTGCTGACCCTGCTGACGGTAACCGCCACCTTCGTCGTGATGGCGTGGTGGCTGGTGCCACTGGCGCTGCTGAGCGGCCTGCCGGTGCTGCGAGCTGCCGGCCGGGAACGCAACGCGGGCTACGGCCTGCACCGCGATCTCTCCGAGAGTCGGAGGGTGCGGGAATACCTCGAGCGGCTGCTGACCGGGCGGGACGAGGCCAAGGAGATCCGGTCCCTCGGCCTGGGCGGACCGCTGTCCGCCCGTTGGCACAGCGAGTACGAGATGGAGATCGAGGCGACCACGGACCTGTACCGGCGGCACACGAAAAACAAGGTTGTCGCCCGCCTTGCCGCAGACGCGCTCATCGGCCTCGTCATCGTAGTGGTCTGGTGGACCGTCCGTACGGGCGCTCTGGACCTGGCCACCGCGCTGGCTGCGTTGACTGGCCTCTGGCTGCTGTCAACGCGGACCCAGATGGTCGGGGCGATGTTGAGTAATCTCGCCGGTGCCATCATTTACCTTCGGGACCTACGAGAGTTCGCGCGGGAGGACCAGCCGGATCCGACCGTCCGCCCACTGCGGGACGCGGGCGGCACGGGATTCGAGACGCTGATTGCCGACCAGATCTCGTTCACCTATCCCGGTGCCGCTGTGCCGGCGCTCAGCGGCGTCTCGATGCAACTGAGGGCTGGCGAGATCGTCGCCCTGGTTGGCACCAACGGCTCCGGCAAGACCACCCTGGCCAAGATCCTCGCCGGTTTGTACCGGCCGGACCTGGGGCAGGTCATGCGCGACGACACGGCCGTCACCGACCTCACTTCCCTGCGTGCGGACAGTGCGGTCGTCTTCCAGGATTTTGTCCGTTACAAGCTGCCAGCCTTGGACAACATCACCTTCGGCCGTCCGGAGACACCGGCGGACCTGGAACAGGTCCGCCGGGCGGCCAGCGCGGCCGGAGTGGCCGATTTCATGGCCAAACTGCCTGAGGGGTACGCCACCATGCTGAGCAAGGAATTCGGTCGCGGTGTGGACCTGTCTCTCGGGCAGTGGCAGCGGCTGGCGCTTGCCCGAGCATTTTACCGAAACTCACCGTTCGTGATTCTGGACGAGCCCACGGCCTCGCTCGACCCACAGGCGGAGGCCGACCTGTTCGCGCGCATCCGCGAGCTATTCGCCGGGCGTACGGTCCTGCTCATCTCTCACCGCTTCTCCAGTGTACGCAACACCGATCGCATCTATGTCCTCGACCAGGGGCGCGTGATCGAGCAGGGCACCCACGAGACGCTCATGGACGAGAACGGCAGCTACGCGCGGCTCTTCCGGGTACAGGCCGCTGGATACCAGCTCGACGGCGCGAAAGTCAACCCTGTCGTGCACGTGTGACGGAACCTCTCACGATGGCGGCACGCCGTACGAGACCTACGAAGGTGTACCAGAGACCTGGCTTCGCTCGCACCGGGAGCCGGCCCGCCCGGCTGGCCGGCACGACCGGCCGCGGCGGAGAGTAGGGCGTAGGAGGCTAGGTCGGCCCACCAGGCGACCACATGCCGACTGGCGTCGCGCAGGTCTTGTGTGGCACGGCAGGCATGTGCGAGCCGTAGCGCGGTCAGCGCCCGTATCGGTTGGGTCGGCTCCAGTAACCCGGACCGACCTGGCCCCGCACCAGAAGGTCGGCTCCTGTCCCCGGCGCGGTCGGCGAGTGCGACTTGGCCTTCCGGGTGCCCGGCGAGGGCGGCGACCATCTGCTCGCAGATGTCGTCTGCTTTCAGATCAAAGTCGGCCTCACCGGCTTCACTGTCGCCCGTAAAGGCGTCGTTGGCCGCGAAAGCGGCGAGCAGGACGGCAGGTTCGTTGTGTACGCCGTCGCTGGCGGCCTGCTCGACCGCCGTGGCGAGGTCCGCACCTGCCCAGGCGCGCGCAATCTCTTGAGCTTTGCTCGAGCGCTGTCGTTGGTGGTCAGCCGGTCGAGGAGTGCGTTGGCCATGCCTTGCAGCACCGCGCGAACCAGGGAGGCGTCGCTGTAGTCGCTGGTTACGGCGTGTCGGCGTACGGCTTCGAGTGCAGAGCCGGGTACGCCACCGGATACACGGCAGCTATCGACACTCGGAAATTAAGCTGCGGCTCGCAACCGAGCTCGCTCTGCAGCAAGCAATTACAGTCAGTCATGTTGGTCGACCCGCCGGCTTACTCTCATGGCCGCGGTAAGTGTGTGGATGTTGCGGTTTGGGTTGACGGGCGCGGTTCAGCGGAAGTCGTCGGCGTGATCGTGCGCCCACGCCGCGAACGTTCTTGCCGGGCGTCCGGTCACCTGCTCAGCCGTAGGTAGCGGTCCGGCCGACGCCGGGTCGAATGCTTCGGCGGGGGTCGGGGTGGTGTCGTTGCCGGAGTAGTCCTCGAAGCCAAGGAGGAAGTCGGCGTTGGCGGCAGCGAATCCTCCCTGCCTGAGGTAGTGCTGTCGGGCCTGGCCCGGGGTCACGACCTCCAGCCGGATGTCCTCGCCGATCGCCTCGGCAATGGCACGCACCTGGTCCCGGTTGCTGATGAGTTGGGGGCCGTTCACGTCGTACACGCGGCCGGCGTGGCCGGCGTGCAGCAGTGCGGTGACCGCGACGTCGGCGATGTCGTGCTCGTGCACCGGGTACCACGCCGTGTCCGGGAACGGTTCCCGGACCACCCGCTCGGCCCGGATCGATGGCCCCCACAGCGAGAGCTTGTTGAGCATGAACTCGCCCGGGCGCACATGTGTCCACGCCACGCCTGACGCCTCCACGGCCCGCTCGACCGGTAAGTGGAAGTCGGTGTCGAAGCCAGCGGTGACGGCACCGGACGACAGCACGACGATGTGCCGCACTCCGGCGTCAACCGCCCCCACCACGACGCCGCGTGCGGTCGCCGGGACTGGGAACAGGTACATGCGCTGTACCCCACCGAACACGGACACCAGCGTCGAGGGGTCGGCGAGATCGCCCGCGACGACCTCGACGCCGTCCGGCAGCCGCGCCGTGTCCGGGCTACGTGTCAACGCCCGCACCCGTACACCGGCGGCGACGAGCCGTTCGACCACGAGCCGGCCCACCGAGCCGGTCGCGCCGGTCACCAGGATCGTCATCTGCTTCTCCATCTGTCTCGGCTGGATACGGCGGGCGGTCGTCGGAAGCCTGGACTTCGGCATGCCGACGCCATGGCACCGCGCTTGCGGGACCGCGCCATCGTCGCGCGACACCGCAGGCTCGGCGCAAACCCGAGTGCCTTGTTCATGTCTGCGCTGTGACCTGGTCAAACGACATGCGGGGACAGGCTGAGATATGACACATTTCACACCGCCACCCCGGGCGAGTGCGGTGTGCGCGAACGCGCAGAGCCTGATGCCGTGCCAGCGCCGGTAAGCCTGATCGAAAGCGCGCTCATACCGCGACGCGGGCGCCAGCCCACGCCCATCGGTTACTAAACGTGAGCAACGTATATGCGTCGCCGAGGCGACCGGCGCCGCAAGGTCCCCCAGCGCCACTCGCCCAGGCCTCTGCACGTTTGGGCGTACATGGCTCTGCACCAGAACCCGTACGCCGACACCCCCGTTGAATTCGAGACCATCATGCACCCACCGGCCAGTCAGGCCGCGTGACTACACCTGTCACCTGCCGGTGCAGCAGACCCGACCGATGATGTCTCTGGGCTTCGTGTAGCCGTGCTGGCTGGCGTCAGGTGACGGACAGGGCGACCGGGCGGAGCCGCTCATGCTCGACCGGAGTGAGCATGCCCATCCGACTCCACCCAATCCACAACATCGAGGTCTCTACAAAACCGGGGCGGTTCAACCGTACGATCTTCGGTTGGCCTGACCATCATCGATGATCAACGCGGTGGTTGCCTGATGCCCGCGCCAGGCCCAACGCCAAAGTGACGTTGCTCGGGTATCGCTACTAACCGTGATCGGGCCGGTAGGTGCCGCCAGCGCCGATCCGCAGCGGTTCCCTGGTGGTCACGCGGCGGAGCCGTCCGCTGGGTGCGGGCCGTCTGCCGCCGACCGACACGACACGACTGAAGCGCGACCGAAGCTCGCGTGTCCGATCGCCTCGATGCTCACCGCTGTAGTGGATTCTGCGCGGTCGTTGAGCTCGATCGCGAGGTCACGCAGCAGTGGATGCAACTGGTAGCGCTTGCGGTCGCAGGCGGTGATGAGGTTGTCGTCAGCCAACGTCTCGAGCCCCTGTTCCAGCGCGGCGAGGGGCATCCGGGCGGTTGCGGCGCAACTCCGGGCGCTTAGCCGGGGGCCACTCTGCCGGCCTAGGAGCCGGAACAGGCGTTGGTGTGCGTCGCTCAAACGGTGGTATGAGGTGAGCAGGGTGTCGGAGACGGTCTGCTCGTGCGGCCCGAGTAGGCGCAGCCGCTGACTCGGGTGCTGAAGTTGCCTGACCAGATCCGCAACCGTCCACATAGGGCGGTGACGCAGTCGGGAGCCCGCTGCTCGAACGGCGAGGGGCAGGTGCCCGCAAAGCCGGACGACCTCCTTGCTCGCTGCGAGTTCCTCCGTGACCCGGTTTTGGCCGCAGGTGGTCTTGAACAGTTGGAGGGCGCAGTCCGGTCCGAGCGGACGAAGGCTCACCGGGTGCGAATCCGGCAGGGCTATCAGTTGTCGCCGGCTGGTGACGAGCACCAGAGAACCCGGGGTTCCCGGCAGCAGGGCCGGCACGAGGGTCGTGTCCGCGACATTGTCGAGGAGCATCAGCACGCGACGTCCCGCCAATGCAGCCCGAAGCCGCGCGGCCTCCGCGTCGAATTCGAAGGGCTTGAGCGCCGATGGCAGCCCTGCCTGACGCAGCAGTGCGTCCACCACCGCCTCGGGACTGAGCGGATGCTGCCGAGCGCTGAAGCCTCGCAGGTCGACGAAGTACTGCCCATCGGGGTACCGCTCGGCCAGTCGATGAGCCAGGTGGACGGCGAATGCGGTCTTACCCACCCCGCCCATGCCATCGATGACCAGGACGGTGGGGCGGTTGGCTTCGGCAGCCCACTCGACCGCCTCGGTCGCCTGAGCGATCGAATCCTGCCGTCCGACGAAGTCGGACAGTCGCGGTGGCAGGTAGGAGGTGCAGGTGGCCGGGGTGGCGGCGGGGGCCGCCGGCTCGTAGGCCTTCCGGGCTGGCGGATGACCTGTGCCGCGCAGCACGGCAGTGTGGATGCGGCGCAACTCGACACCTGGGTCGAGACCGAGATCCTCGGCCAGGCGGTGACGGCCCTCATCGAAGGTGGCCAACGCCTCTGCTTGTCGGCCACTGCGGTAGAGCGCAAGCATCATGGAGCCCCGCAAGGACTCCCGGAGTGGGTAGCGAGCGACGTACTCCTTGAGCTCGCTGACCAGGCTGGCGCCCTCACCAGCGGCCAGCCGTAGCTCGGCCAGCCTCTCCACCAGGCCGATTCGCTGCTCATCGAAGCGTGCCGCCACGCTGTCGAGCAGGGGGGTCCTCGAACCGTCCAGGGTGTTGCCTCGCCACTGGCCCACCGCGGCGGCCAGCAGGTGGATGGCGTCCTGGTTGCGACCCTGGGCCACCGCCCGGTCAGCCTCGGCGATTCGCTGGCGGACCAGGTCAGCGTCCAGGACCGCCTGGTCGAGTCGGATGCGGTAGCCCCCTGCCTCGGTGTGCAGGGCTGTCGATGGGAAGCCGGCCTCCACCAATCGTCGCCGAAGTGCGGCGACCCCGTTGTAGACCTGCCGCCGAGCCGTTCTGGGCGGGTCGCTCCACAGCTCGTCCACCATCCGTTCCACCGGGACGCTGAGATTGGCGTTGACGAGCAGAATTGCCAGCAACTTCCGTTGTCGGTCACCGCCGAGATCGACTAGACCCGAGGCGCCGTGCACCTCCAGCGGGCCAAGAATGGAAAACTCCATGGAACATCCCCCCGTGCCTGTTGCGCATTCGCGCCGTTGATCGTCTCCAAGTTATACGGCTACGGTGCACTCAGAGTCAGCGACAGTCTTCTGACAGAGTCCACGGCTCGCTGAGCGGCGGTCCGGTGCTGGACCCTACCCGCTTATGCGGGCGATAGCGTCTGAAAAACGTCTGCCGTGAGTGGTCGCAGATGAACCCCCACCCCTGGGTTCCATCTGCTGGTCGGGCAATGACACAAAATCGCCCGAATCGCTTTAGTGATCCTTCCCGCCGCGCAGAAAAGCGGGGAGGACCGTAATGTCCATCTCACCGTAGCCGGCGTCCGCCGCTGCGGTCAGCATGCGCTCCGCGCCTGCGACCGCGCCGTCGTCGAGCGCTCCGGTGGCACCGACCAGGCGCAGGTCCTTGGCAGCCAGGCCTACCGAGAACTGCGTGGGCGCGTCAGGGTTCGACAGGCGGGCGCGCAACCTCGGCACCAGGGAACCCACGGCGGTCCCGGTGAGCACGTCCAGCATCATCTCGGCATCGAGGTCGAGATGATCGCTGAGCCGGAGCGCCTCGCCGAGTACGACGAACGAGCTACCGAGAGCCAGGTTGACCACGAGCTTCGCCGATGCACCCGCCCCGAGTGCTCCCACATGACGCAGCTTTCCGAGCGACTCGAGGGCGGGTCGGCAATGGTCGACGTCGACCGGAGCACCCCCGGCAAGGATGACCAACTCGCCCGCGCGGGCCTTGGGTGTGCTGCCCTGCACGGGTGCGTCGATGAACCGCAGCTGCGGTGCGAGTCGCGCCCGCAACTCGGCGACGGCGGCGGGTCCGATGGTGGACATGTCGACCAGCACCGCCTCCGGGCTCAGCCCGTTGACGGCCCCGTGCGAGCCGAAGAGCACGTCGGTGACCGCCGCTCCGTCGGTCAGCATCGTGATGACGATTTCGGCCCCTCGCGCCGCCTCGCTCGGCGTCGGAGCCGCGGTGGCCTCGGTTCCTTGCAGAACATCGGGAACCCCGCTTCGGTTCCACAAGGTCAGCTGGTGGCCCTCGTCGAGTAGCCGGAGAGCCATCTGGCTGCCCATACGGCCGAGGCCGAGAAGCGCTATACGTGACATTGATCAACCTAACCTGGCGACACGTGAATTGATCAACCTGACCTGCCTGGGTACCGGTCAGATCATAGGGGCTCCCTCGCCTGCGTGCATTACCCCAACGTGTTGAACAGTGCACGATCGATGCGTGAACGGTGCCTGAACGGTGCACGCCGATTCGACCATTGAGCGTCGGGTTGACCGAGCGGATGGGGGCGCCGAGGTGAATCGAGACAACGATGCCGCAGATCAGAATGTCGCGTGCCTGGTGCAGCAGTGGGCCGCTGTCCAGCCCGCCGCGCCTGCCGCATGCGACGGCACCTCGTCGGTCCTGACCTATGCGCAGTTGTGGGAGCGCGCCGGTGAGGTCGCCGACCAACTGGCCGGCGGCGGTGTCGCTGCCGGTGAGTACGTCGCTGTCCGGGGGCCCCGTTCGCTAGATCTGCTTGTCGCCGTCCTCGGCATCGTCCGGGCCGGCGCCGCGTACGTCCCGCTGGACGCGCACGCGCCGGCCGAGCGAATCGGCGCGATTCTCGACGAGACGGCCGCACGCGCGGTGGTCGACGTGCACAACGGGGCGCTGACCGTCGAGTGGACGCGGCAGGCCGGGCACCTCGGCGAGGCCGGTGCATCCCGCACGCGAAGCGCTGACGATCCGATCTACGTGGCATACACCTCGGGGTCCACCGGCCGGCCGAAGGGTGTCGTCATTCCGCACCGGGCGGTGCGCCGGCTGGTGTTGGACCAGCCTTACTGCCCGCTGGCCCCCGGCGACCGGGTCGCCAACTCCTCCAACCCGGCGTTCGACGCGACGACCTTCGAAATCTGGAGCACCTGGTGCGCTGGTGCCACCGTCGTGGTGGTGCCCGCCCTCACCGACCTTGGGATCGAGAGCTGGGTCGAGGAGACCCGGCGGCTCCAGATCACGACGATGTTCCTGACCACATCGCTGTTCCACGCGGTCGCCCGCGAGCGGCCGGACGCGTTCCGGTCGGTACGGGATCTGTTGGTGGGTGGCGAGCAGATGGAGATCGGCGCGGCCCGCGCCGTGCTGGCCTCCGATCCGCCGAAGCGGTTGATCAACGCTTACGGGCCCACCGAGACGACGACTTTCGCCAGCTTCTTCACCTGTACGCCCGCCACCCTGAACGGCCTCGATCAAGTCCCGGTGGGCTTCGCTCTGGAGAACACTGACCTGTCCATCATGGATGAGGATGGGCACGGGGTGAGCGACGGCGAGGTCGGCGAGCTGTGGATCGGTGGCCCCGGCGTCGCCACCGGATACCTGGGACAGGACGATCTGACCGCTCAACGCTTCGTTTCGGACCCACGGACCGGACGAACCATGTACCGCACCGGTGACCTCGCTCGTCGGCGATCCGACGGGGCGGTGGAACTGCTCGGCCGGCGCGACCGCCAGGTCAAGATGCGGGGTTACCGCATTGAGTTGGAGGAGATCGAGCGAGCCGCTACCGGCACCGGCCTGGCCGCCGCAGCTTTCGTCGAGCGGGTGGGCGAGGGGCCCTCGGCCATGCTCGTCGGCTTCGTGCTGCCCCCGGCCAATGCGTCTGTCGACCTGCCCGGGTTGACCGAGGCGCTCAGCCGGCGGTTGCCGGACTACATGGTGCCGGCGCGGTGGGTCGAGCTGACCCACCTGCCCGTCGGTCCCACCGGGAAGGTCGACCGTGACTACCTGAGGGCGCTGCTCGACGCCGACGCCCGGGAGTTGGAGCCGACGCCGGAGGTGGACGATCCGGTACTCCAACAGGTGCGGGCGATCTGGCGCGAGGTTCTCGGCCGGCCCGGCGTGTCCCCCGGGGACAACTTCATCGACCTAGGCGGCAACTCGATCCTGGCCGTACAGGTGATGTCGCGACTTCAGCAACAACTGTCGGTCGAGGTCGAGGCGGCGGACGTGCTGCTGGCGGATTCCATGGCCGACCTGGCCAGGTCCCTTCGATCCGGGGCGCGGACGCCCCTCACCAGTCACCTCGATCTTCAGCGGGAATCATCGTGATCACAGCGAATGTCGAACCAGTCCTGCGACACACCGGCTTATCCCAGGCCCCGCTGTCGCACGCCCAGCAGCGCCTGTGGTTCATCGACGCAGCCGACCCCGGCGCTGCCACGTACAACGTTCCGCTGCTCATGCGTTGGCTCGAGCCGCTCGATCCGGCGGCGCTGTCCGCCGCGCTGACCGCGGTGGCCGACCGACACGCGGTGCTGCGAACCCGGTATCACCTCGTCGAGGGTCAGCCCGTCCAGGAAGTGACGCAGAGCGTGACTGTTCGTCTGGACGTGGTGGATCTGACGGGCGACCCCAACCCCGAAGACCGGCTGCACGCCGAGGCCGCCGCAGCGGCGTGCGAGCCATTCGACCTTGCGGGTGGAATTCCGGTGCGCTGCCGGGTGTGGCGGGGCGTACCCGGGGGAGACGCCGCCCTGATCACCTTCCACCACATCGCCATCGACGGCTGGTCACTGTCGGTGTTCTTCGCCGATCTGGAGGAGGCGTACGGCGCGGTGCTCGCCGGGCGTCCCGTCGAGTGGGCCGAGCCGGAGATTCGGTACATCGACTTCGCCGTCTGGGACCGTGAGGTCACCGGGGGCGACGCCGCCCGCAACCGGCTCACCGCCCGCGCCGCCGAGCTGCGCCCGTACGCCAGTCCGTTGGTGCTCGGGCTGGGGGAGGCACGCCGGGGCGGGGCCCCGACCCGTCAGGGCGGGCAGGTGGTGTTCGAGGTCGGCGACCCGCTGCGCGCCGACGTCCACGGCCTCGCGGCCCGGCTGCGCGTGACCCCCTTCGTCGTTCTGCTCGCGGCCTACCAGGAGGTGCTGCGGCGCTGGTCGGGACGAAGCGAGTTCCTCGTTGGTACGGTCACGGCCAACCGGCCCCATCCGGCCACGGAGAAGCTGGTCGGCTTCTTCGTCAACACCGTGCCGCTGCGCTGCGCGCCTCGGGCGGAGGATTCGTTCAGTGCCCTCTGCGGCGAGGTCCGCAAGGAGGCCTTCCGGTCGCTGACCCACCAGTTGATCCCCTTCGACCAGCTCAGCGCGGAGATCGGCGGCAACGGCCCACTGGTGCAGGTCGGCTTCGCGCTGCAGAACATGCCGGCCTGGGACTCCGTCCGACCGCGTTGGGGGGCGCCGGTCCAGCTTCCCACCGGGACGGCGAAGTTCGACCTGCTCCTCATCCTCGAGGAACGGCCGGACGCCATCGTGGGCACCGTCGAGTACGCCGACGACCTGTACTCCTCGGACCTCGCCGTCGAGTTCGCCGGGCACTTTCAGGTGTTGCTCGCCGCCGCGGTGGCCAACCCCGACCAACGGGTGTGCCATCTGCCCCTCACCCGACGGGAGCCAGACCTCGTGCCGCCCTGCGTGCTGGTCGGCCCGGTCAGCGATCTCGCTGGAGCCCGTGCGGCCATGATCGGGGGAGCGGCGTGACCACCATCGCAGACCTGGTCGTAGCGCAACTGCGTGCCCGCGACATGACGGCCGTGCGCGTTGGCCAGATCAGTCTTTCGTCGGCTGGCCTCGACGCCTGGTCCGGCGCGGTCGCCTCCCACCTGCAGGGCCGGGGGATCGGTCCGGGTCACTTCGTGCCGGTGCTCGCCGCGCGCGGCGGCGCCCTCGTGGCCGGCTGCCTGGGTGTTCTGCGCAGTGGCGCGGCATTCGCCCCGCTGAGCCTGGACACCCCGAAGCATCGGCTGCGCCACATCCTCAGCGAGCTCGACGCACGAGTGGTGCTCACCGACGAGGCAGGCCGGTCGATGCTCGACGAGCTGGCCGTGGACCTCACGCTTCTGGAGGACCTGCGGGGGGTGGACGGGTTGCCGGCGGCCGTGGGCACCGAACCCGACGACCCGGCGGTCGTCATCTACACCTCCGGCACCACCGGCCGGCCCAAGGGCGTGCTCGTGCCGCACCGCGGGTTGCTCAACACGGCGCTGTGGTGGGCCGCCGACACCGCGCTGACCGTGTCGGACCGGGTGCTGTGCACCTGGTCGACGGCGTTCGACGGGGCGACCTTCGAAGCGTTCCGCACCCTGGTCAGCGGTGCCACCCTGGTCTACGCCGACGACCTCGAGCGGCGCGACCCGAGGGCCCTCACCCGCCTGGTACGCGGCCCGCTCGGGGCGACCGTGACCTCCATGACCCCCAGCCTGGCCAGGGCGATGTTGGACAGTGACGAAGGTGGCCCGACCACGCTGCGCACGCTCTACCTCGGCGGTGAGGCGGTCACCCGTCAGCTCGCCAAGGACTGCAGCGAGGCGTGGGGCGTCGAGGTCCGCAACATCTACGGCCCCACGGAGGCGTCCTGCATCGGCACCTTCGCACCGGTCGACCTGGCCGAGGAACGGCCGCCGATCGGCGGCCCGCTGCCCAACACCCGCGCGTACGTGCTCGGGCCGTACGGGGAGGAACTGCCCAGGGAGGTCCCCGGTGAGCTGTATCTGGCGGGTACCGGCATCGCCCTGGGCTACCTAGGGCAACCGGAGCTGACGGCGGCGGCCTTCCGGCCCGACCCGTACTGCGACGAGCCGGGCGCCCGGATGTACGCCACCGGCGACCGCGCGGTGCTGCGCCAGGACGGCGCCATCCTCTGCCTCGGGCGGGTGGACGACCAGGTGAAGATTCTGGGCCACCGGGTGGAGCCGAACGAGGTCGCGCGCCTCATCGAGGAGCAACCGGGCATCCGCGGCGCGGTGGTCCTCGCCGAGGGGGCACCTCGTCGACTCGTGGCATTCGTCGAACTCGACGACGTCGACGCGCCGTCCAGCCGAGAGGACGTCCTGCGCCCACTGCAGCGCTGGCTGCCGCCGGCCGTGCTGCCGACCGAGGTGTACGCCGTGCCGGCGATCCCCATGACGGTCAACGACAAGGCCGACCTGACGGCGCTGCGTGGGATGCGGGATGTGCGACTGGCCCACGCCGCCGGACCCAGCGTGCAACTGCACGGGGACGAACTGCGCGCCGCGCGGATCTTCGCCACCGCACTGGCCGGCACCGGGCAGAACCGGCGTCCGGTCGACGCCCTGGCCCTCGCGCCGGACACGGACTTCTTCGTGCTCGGCGGCCACTCGCTGCTGGCCGTCAACATGCTCGCGGCCGCCGAACGGCAGGTGGGCCACCCGCTTCCGCTCGGGCAGTTCCTCGCCGAACCCACGGTCGCCGGTCTCGGCCGGCTCCTCGCCGGCGGGCGGCCCGTGACAGCCGAGGCCCCGACGTCCGACGAGGTGTACCCGGCCTCCTCGGCGCAGCGCCGGTTCTGGCTGATCGACCGGGTGGAGCAACTGCGCAGTGCGTACCTCGCACCGACCGTGCTCGAGTTCGACTCCGCCGGATTCGGTGACCGCGACGTGGAACTGCTCGCCGAAGCCACCCGCCAGGTGCTCGCACGGCATCCGGCGCTGCGTTCCCGGTTCCGGCTCGACACCACCGCACGCGCGGTGGTCTACACCACCGACGGCCCGCCTCCACCACTCCAGATCACCTCCGCGCGGGGCTGGGACGAGCAGCGGCTGGCCGCGCACCTCGCGACCGCCTGTTGGAGCCCGTTCGACCTGGCGGAGCAGGCACCGGCCCGCGCCGAGATCATCGTCGGCGAGGAGCGGGTGCTGCTCATCCTGGCCATCCACCACATCGTGATCGACGGCTGGGGCCAGGCCGAGTTGCTCGACCAGATCGCGGCGGTCTACCGGGCCCGCCGAGATGGGGCCACCGCTGACCTGCCGCCGGCGATTCACCCCGCCGCGGTGCTAACCGGTAGCCCGGTGCCGGCGACGGAGTCGGTGCTGGCTCACCTGCGCGGCGCGCCCACCGACATCGAGCTGCGGCATGACCGGCCACGACCCACCGTCCAATCGACCACCGCCGCGACCCGGACTCGCACCCTGGACGAGGGGCTCGCGGCGCGGCTGCGCGAGACCA
Source organism: Micromonospora sp. NPDC047134 (assembly GCF_040643455.1). Lineage (NCBI taxonomy): Bacteria > Bacillati > Actinomycetota > Actinomycetes > Micromonosporales > Micromonosporaceae > Micromonospora > Micromonospora sp. NPDC047134. Next base: position 80,143 of record NZ_JBEYUI010000012.1, on the reverse strand, counting down.
TGAACGACCTGGGCGTCACCACCTTCATGACGACCGCGGCCCTCCTGGGGGCGGTGCTGGCCAGGGCCGGCGGGCAGCGGGACTTCCTGTTCGCGTTCCCGTGGCTGGGCCGCGAGACGGGCGAGACCGCGCACGCGGTCGGGATGTTCGTCAACACCCTCGTGCTGCGGGTCGACCTGCGGGGCGAGCCAACCTGGCGGGAGCTGCTGGACCGGGTCCGGGACAGCGCGATGACCGCCTACCGCGACTCTGCCGCGCCCTTCGACGCGGTGGCCGCCGCCATCCACCCCGGGCGGGACCTGAGCCGCCCACCCGTCACACCGGTGTACCTCGCCGCCCTGGATGCCCCTCCGGCCATCCCGGACTTCGGGCCGGACGCCACCGTGCGGTTCCGCCAACTCGTCCCGCTGCACCTGAAGTACGAGCTGGAGCTTGTCGCGACCGACCTCCCGGACAGCGTCTCGTACACCGCGACCTATGCGACCGGCCTGTTCGACGCCGCGACCATCGACGCCCTGCTCGACAGCATCGAGCGCTGCGTCACCGACCTCACCACCGATCTGAACGCTGGAGTCACGAAGGAGAGCTCGTGGTAATCGTCGAATCAGAGATCGTCGAGAAGGTGCGGCGCGCCTGGGAACAGGTCCTCGACGTGGCGCACGTGCCACTGGACGTGTCCTTCTTCGAGGCCGGCGGCGACTCGCTGCTGCTGATCCTGCTGCTCGACCAGCTCAATCCGCTCGCGGACGGCCGGCTCGACGCCGCCGACCTGTTCCAGCACACCACCGTCGTGGCGCAGGCCGACCTCATCTGCGGTGGCCGTGCTCCGGTGACCCGGGCGAAGGTGGGGCCCGGCGAGCGCTCAGCCCTGTTCAATCGCGCCCGCCGAGACCCGAAGGACAGCCAGTGAGCAGCACCGACATCGCGATCGTGGCAGTCGGTTGCCGGTTCCCCGACGCCACCACACCGGAGACGTTCTGGCGCAACCTGGACAGCGGGCTGGTGTCCACCCGGCCGCTGGACGAGGAGACCCTCCGGACGGCCGGGGTCAGCGACGACACCCTGCGGGATCCGGCGTTCGTCCGGGTCGCCGCCACCCTGCCGGAGGCGGCGGACTTCGCCTCGGAGTTCTTCAACTATCCGCCCGCCGAGGCGGAGTTGATCGACCCCCAGCAGCGACTGTTCCTCGAGGCCTGCTGGGAGGCGCTCGAGTCCGCCGGGCATCCCGCCCGTCCCGACGGGCCGGTGACCGGCGTCTTCGCCGGGGGCGCGTCGAGCACCTACTCCTCGGCCGTGTTCGCCGCGAAGGTGCGCGAGTCGGGCCTGGCGGCCGCGGTGGACGACATGGGGCTGCACCTTGGTGGCCTCGGCGACTTCCTCAGCTCCCGGGTGGCGTACAAGCTGGGCCTGCGGGGGCCGAGCGTCGGCGTCCAGACGGCCTGTTCGTCGTCGCTGTACGCCCTGCACTACGCAGTGCTCAGCCTGCTGTCCGGTGAATGCGACATCGCGCTGGCCGGTGGCGCCACCGTGCTGGAGCCGGTGATGGGCTACCGCTACCAGGCCGGTGGGCTGATGTCGGAGGACGGTTTCTGCCGCGCCTTCGACTCCCGGGCCACCGGCACCTCGTTCAGCTCCGGGGTGGGGGTCGTGGTGCTGCGGCGGCTGACGGACGCGCTCGCCGACGGCGACAACGTCCTGGCGGTGGTTCGCGGCTCCGCGGTGGGCAACGACGGATCCGCCCGCTCCGGCTTCACCGCGCCGAGCCCGTCCGGGGTGGCCGACGTGGTCAGCGGGGCGCTGCGGGTCGCCGACGCCTCCGGACGCGACCTGCGGTACGTCGAGGCCCACGGCTCGGGCACCGCGCTCGGTGACCAGATCGAACTGCGCGGGCTCAGCGACGGCCTGCGGCACTACGGTGCCGACACCGGTTACTGTGGGCTGGGCTCGGTGAAGGTGAACATCGGCCACCCGGGGCCGGCCGCCGGCATCGCGGGCCTCATCAAGGCCGTGCATGTCGTGCGGACCGGCAACCTTCCCCCGCACCCCTTGTTCCGGCATCCGCGTCACCCGGGCATGCTCGCCGAAAGTCCGTTCTTCGTCAGCACCGAGTCAGGGCACACCGCCGACCCGGCGCGACTCGTCCTGGTCAACTCGATGGGCCTCGGTGGCACCAACGCCGCCGTGGTCCTGGCGCCGCCCCCCGCGCCGGTGCGGCCCAGCGCGCCCGTCCGGCCGTCGATCACGCTGGTGCTCTCCGCCCGCAACCGCAGCGAGCTGGACGCCATGTCCCGTAATCTCGCCGACCGGCTGGAAGAGGGTGAGCTGCCTCCGGCCGACGTCGCCCACACCTTGCGGGTGGGACGCCACGACTTCGATGTGCGCCGCGCCGTCGTCGCGCCACCGGAGCGGTTGGCGGCCACGCTACGGCTGCCCCGGCCGCCGGCCGCCCGTACCGTGACGTCGACCGAACGAGCGGTCACCGTGGTGGCTGGCGGATCGTCGGCCGCTGTGGTGGAGCGGCTCCGGCAGGTCTTCGGCGCCGACTGCGAGGTCACCGACAGGGTTCCCGAGGTCGTACCGCCCGGTCGGTTCCTCATTCAGGTCGGGGCCGGGGAAGCCGGTACCGATCGATTCGTCCTGCCTGCTGCCGCGGACGACGTACAGATCGAAGCGGCTGTCACCGCCGCCTGGCTGCACGGCGTACGGGTGGACTGGGAGCCACTGAGTCGCGGCACCGGACGGCGGGTGGCCCTGCCGACGTACCCGTTCACCCGTCGGCGGCACTGGATCCTCGACCGGTACCCGTCCGCTGCGGAGGTCTCCGCCCCGGCCACCGGACCCGCTCCGGCGCTGCCGGCCGGCACGGGCTCCGGTGAGGTCGAGGACGAGCTGCTGGCAATCTGGCGTGACTTGTTCGGCGTCGAGGGCATCGGCGTCGACCACGAATTCGGTGCCCTGGGCGGATCTTCCCTGCTGTCGGTGCAGATGGCGCTGGAGGTGCAGCGACGCCTGGGGGTGCTGGTTAACCTGCACCGCGCCGGCGGCAGCCGAGCGACGATCCGTCGCATCGGCGAGATCGTCCGCGGGGTCCGGGCCGGCGCCGCACGAGGGGCCGACGACATCGATCCGATCGCGGACGGCGACGGGGAACTGATCGACCTCGATCTGCAACTTCCCTTGGGCGAGGTCAACCCGCGCCCGGCCGCCGGCACCGATGTGCTCCTCACCGGCGCTACCGGTTTCCTCGGTACGTTCCTGCTGCACGAGCTGCTCAAGGCTAGTGCCGGCCGGGTCTACTGCATCGTGCGGGCCGAGGACGAGGATCAGGCGTGGGCCCGGCTCGACGCCGCTGCCACCTCCCTCCTCCTGCCGGCACCGGACCGGTCCCGGGTCCACCTGGTCCTCGGCGACCTCAGTGACGTGGGCACCCTGTGTGAGACGTACCGGGACGGCGAGTTGGCTCGACGCGTCGGCACGGTCGTGCACTGCGCCGCGAAGGTGGTGTTCACCGAGCCGTACCGGGTGCTGCGTACCGACAACGTGCTGACCATGGTGGAACTGCTGCGCTGGATGCGCCGGCACGGCATCGCGGACTTCGGCTTCGTCTCCACTGTGGCCGCCACCCATCACGCGCTGGGCGCGGACGGCAGGATCCTGGAGACCCGGGAACAGCCGCTGGACCCCCAGCAGGGCGGGTACGGCGTGGGCAAGTGGGTGTGCGAGCGGATCCTCGAACGGAGCGAAACCGACGGCATGCGGGTCCGCATCTTCCGTCCCGGTTTCATCCTCGGTTCCACCGAGACCGGCGCCTGCAACCACAAGGACCTGGTGTGGCACATCGCCGCCAGCGGCCTGGCGGTGGGTGCCCACCCCATGGACGACCGGGCCATGCCGATGGCCCCGGTAGACCTGGTTTCCCGGGCGATCGCCGAGCTGTCCCTCGACCCGGGCTCCGCAGGCCGGGTGTACCACTTGACCGACGAGGTCGCGGTGAGCCCACAACGCCTCTTCGCGCTGCTCACCGAGGTCGGGCTTCCCACCACTGCGGTCACCCCTGAGGAGTGGCAGCGGAGGGTCGCCGACCGCTCCCTGGCCACCGGCAACGAACTTCTCGCCACCATGGCCCTCTACGAGTTGGAGGGGCACGCCCTCGGCGAGCGCGACCTGGAGGCGGTCGCCTGGCGGCGGTGGCTAGCCGCTCGTGGCCTGGACCCGGCACCGACCGGTGACCTGCTGCGCCGCTGCCTGACCTTCCTCGCCCGTACCACCACCAAGTTCGGCGAGCTGATCGCCGAGGACCTCGAGTCCGCCCAGAAGATCGAAGTGGGGGCGCCGTGACCAGCACCGCATTCGCACACCGGCTCGCCGTGGTCGGTGCCGGGACGATGGGTACCGGCATCGCCGCGTTGGCGGTCGGCCACGGTATACCCACTGTGCTGATCGACATCGACGAGGCCCGGCTGGACCGGGCCCGGTCGGAGGTCTTCCGGCTGACGCGGTTGGGTCAGATGATGGGCGGCCTGCCGCGCGGTGCGCAGGCCGGCGAACTGGTGACGACCGGGCTGGTCGGGGACCTGGCCGAGGCCACCGCCGTCGTGGAGTGCGTCACCGAACGGGCCGACCTCAAGGCTGAGGTGCTGGCCGAGGTTACCAAGGTCGTGGCGCCCGGCACTCCGGTGCTGAGCAACACCTCGGGGATCCCGGTCGACGAACTGGCTGAGGCGGCGGTCCGGCCGGCCGACGTACTCGGTGCCCATTTCATGAACCCGCCGTACATCATCCGGGCGGTTGAGGTGATCCGGGGCCGGCGCACCAGTCCCACCGCGCTGGAACGCGGCCTGGACCTGCTGACCAGCGTCACCCGGGAACCGATCGTGGTCGGTGACGCGCCCGGCTTCGTCATCAACCGCATCCTCCAGTGGAGCATCAACCGGGCGGCGCACCTCGTGGAGGAGGGGGTGAGTACCCCGGCCGACGTCGACGCGCTCTTCGTCGGCTGCCTGGGTCACCGCACCGGCCCGCTGGCGACCGCCGACCTCATCGGCCTGGACAACGTCGTGGACTCCCTCTGGGTCCTACAGGAACGCACGGGCGACGCCGGATACCAGCCGGCGCAGCTGCTGCAACGCATGGTTCGGGAAGGCAAGCTCGGCCGCAAGAGCGGTCAGGGCTTCTTCGAGTACGGAGGCACCCGCTCATGACCGCGTCAATCGACCAGAGCACCGACGCCTGGGTGCAGTCGGAACTGCTGGCCTTCCTGTCGGCCCGGACGAAGACAGAGCTGGAGCCGGACCGCGACCTGTTCGCCTCGGGACTGGTGTCGTCGCTGTTCGCGATGGAGCTCGTGGCGTACGTCGAGGACCACTTCGGCGTGGTGGTCGGTGGAGACGACCTGCGGCTGGACACCTTCCGCACGGTCGATCGGATCACCGCACTGGTGCGGCGACTGCGGTCGGAGGCGGCAGGTGGGTGACGACCTGACCCGCACGGTCGCCGACCTGGTCGCCGGACGCGCCGACGATTGGGACCGGGCCGGTGAGATTCCCCGATCGGTGATCCGGGAGCTGGCCGGGCAGGGGCTGCTCTGCGCCGAGGTGGACGTCGCCTACGGCGGGCTGGGGCTCTCCAGCCGGGACAACGGCGAGTACACCGCAGGGGTCGGTGCCATCTGCAGCTCCCTGCGTAGCCTGATGACCTCGCAGGGGATGGCCGCCTGGGTCATCCAGCGCTTCGGTGACCAGGGGCAGCGCAGGGAGTACCTCACCCGGCTGGCCGGCGGGGACACTGCGGCGGTCGCGTTCAGCGAGGCCGGCGCGGGAAGTGACCTGACCGGCATGCGCACCCGGGTCACCGTCGAGGGTGACCGTGCGGTGGTGACCGGGCAGAAGGTGTGGGTGACCGGTGCCGCCTACGCCGATCTGCTGGTGGTGGTCGGTCGGTACGGTGACGGCGGCGCCGCCGTGGTGGTGCCGACCACCTCGCCCGGCGTGCGGGTCGAACGCATCGCCCAACCGCTCGGCTGTCGCGCGGCCGGGCACGCGATGGTGACCCTCGACGAGGTCGTGCTGCCCGCGGGGAACGTGCTGCGCGGTGCGGGTCAGCCGCTGAGCTGGCTCGTCACCTCCGCACTGAGCTACGGCCGCCTGTCGGTGGCGTGGGGGTGCGTGGGAATCCTGCGCGCCTGCCTGGCCGCCGCGACCGGGCACGCCCGGGTCCGGGAACAGTTCGGCAAACCGCTGGCCCAGCACCAGTTGGTCGCCCGGCACCTAGCTGAGCTGTTCGTGGCCGAGCAGGTGGCGACCCGCATGTGCGAACACGCCAGCCTGTGCTGGGACTCCAACTCCCTCAATCTCGCCGCCACCGTGGTCGCCGCCAAGCATGTCGCCGCCCGCGGCGCCGCGCGGGGCGCCGCGACGGCCGTGCAGGTGCTCGCCTCCGCCGGCGCGGTGGACGGCTCCCCGACCGCACGGGCGTACCGCGACGCGAAGCTCATGGAGATCATCGAGGGCAGTAACGAGATCAGTCAGCTGCTGCTCGCCGAACACGCCCTGGCGGTGACGCCATGACCGCCATCGGCATCGGGGCTGTGCACTGCCTGCTGCCCGACACCCAGCAGAAGGTCCTCGACCTGCCGGAGTTCCCCACCCTCGGCCATGAGGAGGCGGAGTTCGTCCGTGGCAGCGGGGTGTCGACGGTGGGACTGTTCGAGAACGCGACGGCAGCGGAGCTGGCCGCGAAGGCTTGCCGGGAGGTGTCAGCGGGCGGGTCGCCACCACCGGAGATGCTTCTGCTCGTCGCCCCACGCTCGCCGGACGTTCTGCTCGGCTCGGACGCCTGCCGGGTGCAGGCCGACGCCGCGCTGACCTCGGCCTTCGCCTTCGAGATCGACGGCCTGGGCTGCACCGGCTCCAGCGCGGCCTGGGCACTCGCCCGGGACCTGCTGGTCGCCGACTCCAGCCGCGACACCATCATGATCGCCCACGGCAGCCGCCCCACCGGGGTGGATCGCATCCGGTTCCCGGTGGCGGTGATCGGTGACGGCGCGTACGCCATGACCATGGTGCGCGGTGGCCGGCCGGCCCTGCGCGCCCACCGCATGCAGACCGACGGCAGCTTCCACGACCTCTTCCGAGTCGACTACAAGCAGGCCCCCTGGTACGAGTGGCGCGAGGAGTGCCTCTCGCCCGACCGCTACCGCTTCGACCTGGCGATGCACAGCAGGCTGCGGCTGAGCAAACTGGTCGAGGGAGTGCTCGCCGACGCGGGCGTCGACAAGGGCGGGGTCGCCGCGACCCTCATGCAGAACGTCACTGCCGGCGCGTTCGACTTCTACGAGACGCTGCTCGGCCTGCCCATTCATCAGGTGTGCCGAGACAACCTGGCCCGGTGGGGTCACCTCGGCGCGATGGATGTCGTGCTCAACCTCCAGGATCTGCTCGCCACCGGCGAGGTGGCCGAGGGTGACCTCGTCCTGGTGCTCAACAACAGCCCGGTCGCCGCCTGGTCGGCGACCATCTGGGAGGTGTGATGACCCTCGACAACGGCCCCGCCACGATCAAGTGTCTCGTCTGGGACCTCGACAACACCCTGTGGAAGGGAACTCTGCTCGAGGACGGTGAGGTCCACCTCAGTGACGAGATCCGTCAGATCGTCATCGATCTGGACGCCCGGGGCATCCTGCAGTCGGTGGCCAGCCGCAATGACCACGACGAGGCCTGGGCCCAACTGGAGAAGCTCGGGTTGGCGGAATACTTCGTCGTTCCGCAGATCAGTTGGGGACGCAAGTCGGACGCGGTGCGTCATATCGCGGACACGTTGAAGTTCGCCCAGCACACCATCGCTTTCATCGACGACCACCCGGCCGAGCGGGCGGAGGTCGCCTTCCACCTGCCGGAGGTCCGGTGCTACCCGGCGGAGGAGGCCCTCCGCCTCGCCGAGCTGCCCGAGTTCAACCCGCCGGTGATCACCGCCGACTCTCGGCGACGCCGTGAGATGTACCAGGCGAGCAACCGTCGGGACACCGAGCGCGCCAGCTTCGACGGGCCGGAGGAGGAGTTCCTGCGCTCGCTCGACCTGCGGATGGGCATCGACCGGGCCACCGACGCGGACATCGCGCGGCTGGAGGAACTCACCCTGCGCACCAGCCAGATGAACGCCACCGGGGTGCACTACTCGGAGGAGACACTGCGGGGGATGGTCGCCACCGGCGGCCACGACGTGCTGGTGGTGTCGATGACCGACCGGTTCGGCCCGCACGGCGCCGTCGGCGTGATCCTCCTGGAGCGGTACCCCGGGGTCTATCACCTGAAGCTGCTCGCCACCTCATGCCGGGTCGTCGCCTTCGGCGCCGGCGCGGTGATCCTGCGGTGGCTGACCGACCAGGCGGCTCGGGCCGACGCTCACCTGGTCGCCGACTTCCGACGCAGCGACCGCAACCGGATGATGGAGGTCGCCTACCGGTTCGCCGGCTTCGACGAGCAGCCCTGCGACTGCCTCGCCGCGCTTCCTGCCGCGGACGACCTGCAACGGCTGCACCTGTCGCCGCAGCCCCAGCTCGCCCCGACGACGATCACCGTTGTCGCGGTCGACCTGAGGGGCGGTGACGAAGTTGCAGCCGACTGGACCTGCGCTCTTACCTGAGGAAACCCTGTACGAGTGGTTCGCCGCGTCGGCCCGACGGTGGCCGGACTCCGAGGCGTTGCGCATCCGCCGATCCTCCATCAGCTACCGGCGGCTGGCGGACCTCGCCGACACCATCGCGGCGTACATCGTGCGTGAGCACGGCGCCGTGCCCCGGCGGGTAGCGCTCCTGGCCTCGCGCAGCATCGTCGCGTACGCCGGTTACCTGGCCGTACAGCGTCTCGGTGCCGCCGTCGTCCCGCTCAATCCGCGCTACCCGGCCGTCCGCAACACCACCGTCTGCGAGATGGCCGAGGTGGACCTGGTCCTGTCCGACGGGGCCGTCGCCGCTGCGGTCGCCGCCGAGCTGCACTCCCACGTGCTGACCGTCACCGACGAGGAGCTGCTGGCGGCGCACGTCACGCATGCGCTGCCCCCCTACCGCACCGCGCCGGACGATGTGGCCTACGTGCTGTTCACCTCGGGCTCGACCGGGCAGCCGAAGGGGGTGCCCATCCGCCACCACAACCTGTCCGGGTACCTGGCGCACAACATCGACCGCTACCGGGTACGCCCCGGCTGCCGGATGTCGCACACCTTCGATCTGACCTTCGACCTGTCGGTGTTCGACCTCTTCGTCACCTGGGGCGGCGGTGCGGCCCTGATCGTTCCCACCCGCGACGAACTGCTGAGCCCGGTCGACTACCTGGTCGAGCACGCGATCACGCACTGGTTCTCCGTCCCCTCCGTCATCACGGTGACCGGTGGGCTCGGAAACCTGCCGGCCGGGCGGGTGACCGAGCTGAAGTATGCGATCTTCTGCGGCGAGCAGCTCACCTACGCCCAGGCCCGAGCATGGCGGGGGGTAGCGCCGCGCGCGATCGTCGACAACGTGTACGGGCCCACGGAACTAACCCTGGCGTGCAGCGAGTACCGCCTGGGTCCGGATCCGGAGACCTGGCCGCCGACCTCCAACGACACCGTGCCGATCGGCGCCGTCTACCCGTCGCTGGAATACCTCGTCGTCGACGAGGACGGGGTCCCCGGCAGCGAGGGAGAGTTGGTGGTACGCGGGCAGCAACGTTTCACCGGATACCTCGACCCGGCGGACGACCGGGGCCGTTTCTGCACCCTCGACGACCGGGGGGTGGTCACACCGACCCTGGGGAGTCCCTCGGCGGCGGACTACTACCGCACCGGGGACCGGGTCCGGGTGGAACATGGCCAGCTCGTGCACCTGGGTCGGCTGGACAACCAGGTGAAGATCCGGGGGTACCGGATCGAGCTGGGTGAGATCGAGGCCGCGCTGCGCCACCATCCCGCGGTCGACCACGCCGTCGTCGTCGCGGCTCCCGAAGGGGAGGACGTCGTGCTGGCCGCCTTCTACACCGGCGGGATGGTCGCCGACAACGAACTGCTCACCTGGCTACGCCGTCGGGTCCCGGTATATATGGTCCCCCGTCGTTACCGTTGCCTCACCGAGTTTCCACTCAACAGCAACGGCAAGGTCGACCGGGGTCGGCTGCTAGCCCTCCTGGCCGCTCCGTCACCGGAAGCCGAACGCTCGACCGCGGGGGTGCGTACGTGAAACTGCTAGAACATCTGGTCCCGCCGCAGGGTCCGGTGCGGGTGCTGGCCGTCAGCAACCTGGCCCGCACATTCGGCAACGGCATTCTCCTGTCCGTCAGCGTCCTGTACTTCATCCGCTCGGTGGGCATCTCGCCGACCCGGGTAGGGCTAGGCCTGTCCCTCGCCGCCGCCTTCGGCATGCTGATCAGCATCCCGGCGGGCCATGTCGCCGACCGGCTGGGCGCCCGCAACACCGCGATAGCCTTCGTCGCCCTGCAGGGCGCGTTGGTCTGCGGGTACACCTTCGTCGGCGGGTTTACGAGCTTCGTGGTCCTCGCCGCGCTCGTGGTCGGTGCGGAGGCGGGAGCCGACGCGTCACGGGGGGCGCTGGTCGCCCAGGCGGTTCCCCGGGAGCAGCGGGTGAAGGCTCGGGCCTACCTGCGCTCCGTGACCAACATCGGCATCTCGCTGGGCACGGTGGTGGGTGGCGTCGCGCTACAGCTCAACACCGGTGCCGCCTACCGGACGATGCTGCTGGTCAGCGGTGCCGCCTTCATCCTCGGCGCCCTGCTCTTCCTGCGTCTGCACAATGAGCACATCACCCGGCACGAGGAGAAGGCCTCCGTCGGGCTGGTGCTCAAGGACCGGCCATATCTCGCCGTGACTGCGCTGACGGCGATCCTGGCCATGAACGACGGGCTGCTGACGGTGGCCCTGCCGCTCTGGATCGCGGACCGAACGAACGCACCGGTCGCGGTGTACTCGGCGATCCTGCTGGTCAACACCATCATGGTGATCCTGTTTCAGGTGCGGGCCAGCGCCGGCGCCGAAACCGTCCAGGGCGGCGCCCGGGCGCTGCGCCGCTCCGGGCTGCTTCTGGCGGTGTGCTGCGGGGTCTTCGCCCTGGCCGCCGGTGCGCCCGCCTGGTTGGCGGTGGTCGTCCTCATCGTCGGAGCGCTCATCCACGTGCTCGGGGAACTGCTCTACGCCGCCGGTTCCTGGGCTCTGGCGTACGAACTCGCACCGGAGCACGCGCAGGGGCAGTACCAGGGCCTGTTCGGCATGGGGGGCAAGGTGGCCAAGATGGTCACCCCGGCGATCACCGCGGTCCTCATCATCGGTGTGGGTCGCCCCGGCTGGCTGATCTTCGGCGCCCTGCTGTTCGCGGCGGGCGCGATCACACCATTCGTGGCGCGCTGGGCCGAACGCACCCGCCCTCCTGCCCGCGAGGTTGCCGCAGCGGCGCCCGCCACCACCGTGGACAGCGGCATGGGCTCGGTCCCCGGTACACCCCCACGTCAGGAAGAGGCCGCGCGATGAATGAGACCTACCGGGAGATCTACGGGATTTCGGTGCACTGCGTCGCGGATCCACGCGCGGCCACGGTGGTGGACGCCTTCTTCGGCGCGCCGGTAGCGCCACGTGCGGACGCGCCCAGCCTCAGGCTGGCCGTCCGGGTGGCGGACCATCCTGCCGCAGCCACCGCAGAGCCGCCGCACACCGAGGAGGTGATCGCCGCTGATCCGATCATCATCGACACGGGTGGCTCCAGGTGCGAGTTCGACGTGGCAGCGGGGGTCGCCAGGGTGACCCTGTGCGCGGCGGACCTCACGAACCCGATCGTGTGGGGTCGGTGGATCTTCGAGCGACTCGCGCTGTACCTGGTGTGTCGCTCCTCGCGGCTCTACCCCCTGCACGCCGGGGCGTTCGTCGCTGACGGGCACGCTGTGCTGGTCAGCGGGCCCACCGGTATGGGTAAGTCGACCTTCGTCCACACCGCTCTGCGGCACGGCGCCGAACTCGTCGGCGAGGACATCATGGTCCGTGACCTGCGGGACGAGGTACCGGGACGGCTGTGGGGTTACCCCCAGGCCCTCTACGTCACCCCGGAGCGGCTAGCCGGCAACGCGGACCTGGCGCAGGCGGTGACCGCACCGGTCAACGACGGCGAGAAGCTTCGCGTGACCATCAGCGGGCCGCTGACCGCCAGGCTGCGGTCCTCGGTCGTGCCGGACAGCGTGGTTTTCCTGAGCCGCGGAGACGCCACCATACGGCCGTTGACGGTCGACGAGGCGGTGCAGCGATGCCGCGACGACTTCGCCACCGGCAAGGCCGATCCGGTGCTCCTCGGTGAAATCGAAGACGACCTGCGGAGCTTGCTGGCCGACCGACTGATCTGGGAGTTGGCCATGTCGAGCGACCTCGACGCCAGCTACGACCGGCTGTTGGACATGGTGCGCTCACTCGCACCCACGAACTGAACGGAGACACCGGTGGACTTCAGCCTCTTCTACTTCGCCAGCGACGAGCGCGACGCCGGACACGACCGTTACCGGATGCTGCTCGACGGAGCCAGGTTCGCCGACGAGCACGGCTTCACGGCCGTCTGGACTCCCGAGCGACACTTCCACCCGTTCGGTGCGATCTATCCGAACCCGGCTGTGACGGCCGCTGCCGTCGCCGCGGTCACCCGGCGGGTCGCGGTGCGGGCCGGCAGTGTCGTGGCCCCCCTGCACCACCCGCTGCGTATCGCGGAGGAGTGGGCGATGGTCGACAATCTCTCCGGAGGTCGGGCCGGAGTCTCCTTCGCCTCCGGCTGGCACGCGGTCGACTTCGCGTTGCGGCCGGAGAATTACCAGACTCGCCGCGAACTCACCCTGGAGTACGCCCAGCAGGTACGACGCCTGTGGCGTGGCGAGCCGATGCCGGTCACCGACGGAGTGGGTGCGGCCACTGAGGTGCGTGCGTTCCCGGCCCCCGTACAGCACGACATCCCGATCTGGATCACCAGTGCCGGTGGGGTGGAAACCTTCCGCGCCGCCGGGCAGATCGGCGCGGGGGTGCTGACCCACCTGCTGGGGCAGGACCTGGACGACGTCGCCACCAAGATCGAGGCGTATCGCGAAGCGATCGCCGAGCGGCCAGGGGCGGACGGGTGGCCCGGTCACGTCGTGCTCATGGTGCACACCTTCCTGGGCGCCGACGACCACGTCCGCAATCTGGTTCGTGAGCCCCTCAGTGCATACCTGCGGAGCTCACTCGGCCTGCTACTCGGCTCGCAGACCGGTACCGCCCGCCGGATCGATCCCTCCAAGCTGCGGGAGCGCGACATCGATGCGCTCGTGCAGCGGGCCTTCGACCGGTACTACGACGAGAGTGGCCTGCTCGGCACGGTCGAGAAGGCACAGCACACCGTCGAGCGTTTCGCCAAGGCCGGGGTCGACGAGGTCGCCTGCCTCATCGATTTCGGAGTACCCGCCGATCAGGTGATGGCAGGTCTCGAGCACCTCGACCGGCTCCGCGCGCTGACATCGGCGGAGACCCCATGACCTCGCAGGCAACCAGGACCCCCGACTCGACCAGCCTCCGCTTCCGGCGTGCCGCCGGCCGGTTCCCGACCGGGGTGGCCGTCGTCAGCACTCTCAACGACGCCCAGCCGCACGCCATGACGGTCAACTCGTTCGTCACGGTCTCACTGGATCCGCTGATGGTGCTGGTGTCACTCGGCTTGACCTGTCGCACCTACGAGCGGATTCACTCGTCGGGCATCTTCGCCGTCACGGTGCTCGGCGCCCACCAGCAGCCGGTGGCCGACTGGTTCGCAAGCTCCCGCCGGGGGACCGGGGCCAGCGCTTTCACCGGCGTCGACTGGCGGCCGGCACCGTGCTCCTCGGCACCGATCCTGGAGCAGGGTGTCAGCTACTTCGACTGTGAGGTGGTGGATGTCCGCGTGGCCGGCGACCATGCCGTCGTGTTCGGCGCTGTCCAAGCCTTCGACATCCTGTCGGACGGGCCGGCGCTGATGTTCGCCGACAGCCGCTATGTAGCCTGCCCGCCGCCAGCGGCCGCCGTGACCGGCGCGGCGACCCCAGCCGTGCCATCGCAGCGGTAACCGCCGTGGTTGGGCGGCAGATGTCGCCGCCCGACCACGATGGTGGCGCTCACCGCAGCCGGGTGACAATGATGCGGCCGCCCTCGTAGACGCCGCCGTCGATGGCCAACACTCGGCCGCCGGCGTACCGCAGTGGCCCCTTGACCTCCTCGGGCACCACCCCGAAGTGCTTTGTCAGGGTGCTGTGGCCGTGCACGATCTCCGTGCCGCCCAAGCGGTCGAGCATGGCGGAAACCGCAGCCTCGACCTTCGCCGAGTCGTCGCCGCGGAACGCGCCACGATCACTCATCTGATACGACAGCTTCAGCCACACCTTGGCGTCGCGCGTCTGTAGGGCGGTCCGCACACTGGTATTGACGGCTTCCGCATCGGATCCATGCTCCAGGTACCGCACGGAATCGGAGTGCACGAGCAGGATGTCGTCGACGACCGCCACGGCCGGCAGGGCGGACATCCAGGCCAGGTGCTCGTCGGTCAACCGGCGCAAATCCTCGTCGCAACCGCCGAATCTGGCCCAACCACTGTGGAAACCGCCCGGCTCGTTGAGCCCGACAACTGGCGTCGTGCCGAAGTGGTGGGCGGCGAGCAGCTGCACCTCGTGGTTGCCCAGCAGGCACCGTACCTCGCCGCCAACGGCGGCTGCTTCCGCAGCTAGGGCCCAGATGTCCTCGATCACACCGATTCCGTCGGGGCCACGGTCGACGTAATCACCGAGCAGCCACAATCGAGCAGGTCCGCCGCACCAACGGCCGTTCGGGCCGACAAGGCCCGCCTCGACGAGCGCGCGACCGAACTCCTTGCGGTGGCCATGAATGTCCGCAGCGACGTAGAGCGGCGCGGTAGGGTCCGTCACCGCACCGACTCTACCGTAGCCGCTACCGCAGGGAATGCGACGACCGAGCGACCGCCGCAGCCGCAATCAGGAAGCATTCGACGACCTGTGCCGACCGCTGCCGGAGAGGAGGCGATTCGCGCGGCGATTGTCAGCCAAGGCGACGCAGCGCTTGGGGGTTGCGAGCGGCCCCAGGCGTCGGCGTCAGATTTGCATCCGATGGGCCGAGGCAGCAGGACTATTCAGACGATACGGATCTGAATCCGCGGTGGCGCTATGAGATCAACAACGGAGACGGTGCGCTATTCCCACCACCGAAACGAGGCAGCGAAGCTACGGGGGGATCACAACTCTCACTTAATGATATTGGGCCGGGACGTGAGAGTCGTTCTGTCTGAACATGAGGAGGGTGAGTAGCCACCATGGATCGTCTCCGACGTTCTCGAGGGCTGAGATCGCCCCGCTGCGGCCAGCCAGCTCATGCCCCTGGTCGACAAGATTCCCCTGAATAGAGGCGCTTGCGGCAGGCCCTAGCAATGGCCGAGAAGCACGATCTTGACAACCTGTCTGTCCGAAGGAGGTGCTGGTTGTGCAGTTGCTGAGGCACTGGGTGATCGAACGCGGGAAGCGAGGTTCAGGGCGAGTCTGGTGCCACCTCTGAAGTTTGAGGATCACGAGGTGGTCGACCCCGAACAATGGCCTTGTGTAAGGCGAGTTCGAACGCGCCGGTCGCCTCCAAGTATTCACCAGCAGCGCGCTCCCATACGTCATTTGCAGCGTCATGTGCAGCGCGTACAGCGCGGTGCGCGGTGAGAACCCGTTCGGCATGAGGTCCAAGGGCTCGGCTGCCTGGGTTGGCGTAGAAGCGGCTGTACGCCT
Source organism: Micromonospora sp. NPDC047134 (assembly GCF_040643455.1). Lineage (NCBI taxonomy): Bacteria > Bacillati > Actinomycetota > Actinomycetes > Micromonosporales > Micromonosporaceae > Micromonospora > Micromonospora sp. NPDC047134. Next base: position 64,352 of record NZ_JBEYUI010000012.1, on the reverse strand, counting down.
GGAGGCGATCCGCCCGGCCGGCGTGCGGATTCTCCACCTGCCTGGCCGTATCGCGGGCTTCGATGAGTTCGCCGAAGCTGCCGTGCAGGAGCACAACGAGGTCCGTGCCGCTGGCGGCGAGTCTCTTCACAAGTTCGCGTTGCCATTCGACTCGGCGGCGCAGCAGGTCGCTAACCAGCACCAAGAGGCCACCTATCAGAACACCTACGAGCGGGGCGACAGCATCCATCCCTCGATGATTGTTGGGCCGGTCAAATGACGAGCGAGGGGATCACTGGGCAAGCCATGCTTGTGCTGAACGATGTAGGAGTGAAGCCTGTCCGCGCCGGAGGGCCTCCGTGGGAGAGGCGCAGGGACGTCATTCGCATGAAGATGGACACGGCGTTCCCTGCTTGTGTCGAGCACCGGCGGTAGCCTCAGGATGAGGGAGCAGGATCCCAACCCCTGTCGGAAGACCTATTCATGACGCCGACGCCGGACGATCTGCCGGATTCGCAATGGGCTCGACCCCACGGCTGGCGGGTCGGTCCCTGTGGCGTGCCCTCGGCTGACCGCAGCAACCGGAGAAGGGTCAGATGCCGCCGAGGGCGTACGAGCCGACCACCCTCGCCTGGGTGAACTGGGGCGGGGCGGCGCAGCGGGCGCGGATGCCTTCCTGGAAGCGTTGGAAGGCGGCCGTGTCGGTCAGCGCGGTCGAGCCTTCCTCGGCGACCAGCAGGTGCATGAACTCGGTGCCGTCGCCCAGCCGGAAGGTGGCGTAGTGCAGGCCGTCCGGTCGGGTCTGCGCCAGTTCGGCGAAGACCTCCTCGACCAGCTTGGCGTTCTCCTCGGCGACTTCCGGTCTGGTGGTGTAGCGGATGACGGTGGCCTGTCCCATTCGTCTCCCCTTCGGCTGGTCGACAGGCAAACGATGACGCACGGCCGCCGGGTGCGCATCTTCTGCCATGCGGCCAGGAACCAGGGGGCGGGCAGCAGCCGATCACGGCTTGGCCTTCTGGGGGTAGATGGTCTCGTGGCGGGCCAGCATGGCGACGAACTCGGCGATCTTCCGTTCCCGGGTCTGGGCCCGTTTCACCGCGCCTAGGCGGTGGATGAGGGCGTACCGGTTGGTCTTGGTGAGGACCTCGAACATGGCCTGGGCGGCGGGGTCGGTGGCCAGGGCGGCCAGCAGGTCGGCCGGCACCTCGGCCTCCGAGGGTGGGGCGTAGGCGGCCGCCCAGCGTCCGTCCGCCTTGGCGGCCTCCACCGCGGCCCGGCCGGATGGCTGCATCCGCCCTTCTTGCTCCAGGCGGGCCACATGGGCGACATTGCGTTGTGACCAGGAGCTGCGGGGCTTGCGGGGGGTGAACCGGACCAAGGAGGTCTCCTGGTCCCGCTTGCGGGCCTGCCCGTCGATCCAGCCGAAGCAGAGGGCCTCCTCGACCGCCTGCTGCCAGGTCAGGGTCGTCACCGTGCCACCCTTGCGCCCCAGGGCCAGCCAGACCCCGGGGGAGCGGGCATGGTTTTCCGACAACCAGTCCCGCAGCGCCGCGGCGTCGGCGACGATCAGTTCCTCCAGTTCGGCCATGCCGGCAGGGTAGCGCCGGGCCCTGACAGTGACCCGGTCGTTGGTCTGGTGTCGCAACGGGCGGTCAATCAGGGTGCCGGTCCGCCACGATGGGGCTGGTGAGCGATGCCAACCGCCGGGAGGCCGACGATGCAGAGCGTCCAGAAGGTCCGGCACCGACAGGTGGATCTCGACGGCCTGGAGGTGTTCTACCGCGAGGCCGGGCGCCCCGGCCGGCCGGCCCTCCTGCTGCTGCACGGATTCCCCAGCTCCTCGCACTCCTTCCGCGAGGTGATGCCCACCCTGGCCGAGGTCGCCCGGGTGATCGCCCCGGACCTGCCCGGCTTCGGCATGTCCTGCGCGCCGCCGGTCGACGACTACGACTACACCTTCGACAATCTGTCGCGGACCGTCGAACGCCTGCTCGACCGCCTCGGGGTCGAGCGCTTCTTCGTCTACCTGCACGACTTCGGCGCACCCGTGGGATACCACCTGGCCACCCGGGCCCCGGAACGCGTTCGCGGCCTGATCGTGCAGAGCGGCAACGCCCACTCCGAGGGCCTGGGAGAGCAGTGGGACAGCGCCAGGGCGTACTGGGCCGATCCGACCGAGGGCAGGCGTGCGGCGCTACCGGACTGGCTGAACTTCGCCGGTACCCGCGACCAGTACCTCGCCGGGCTGCCCGAGCACCTACGCGTCCTGCAGCCACCGGAGTCGTGGCATCTCGACTGGGAGCGGATGAGTCGCCCCGGCAACCTCGACGCCCAGTTCGCCCTCTTCACCGACTACGCCCACCACGTGGCCCGCTTCGAGGAGATAGCCGACTACCACCGCGCCCACCAGCCGCCGGCCCTGGTGATGTGGGGACGGCACGATGCGTACTTCGACGTCGAGGAGGTCCTCGCCTACCACCGGGTCCTCGACCGCATGGACGCCCACATCTACGACGGTGGACATCTGCTGCTGGAGACCCACGCGGCCGAGTGCGCAGCCCTCATGCGGGCCTTCGTCCTCGATCACAGCTGAGCCGACCAGCCACCGCCGCACGGCCGTCGGCACCGTCGTCGACCCTGGCCACCTGCTTGTCACCGGTTGGCACGCCGCGGCCACCCTCGCCGAGGTGCGGGCGGGTGATCCGATCGCCGCTACACCCGGCTGCTACCAGCGCTTCGACCGACGGCAGGACGTGATCAAGGCGGTTCTGCACCCCTGACGGGAGGGCCGCCCCTGCGCGAACCCGCAGGGGCGGCCGATCAGGGTACGGCTACCGGCCGGCGCACAACGCGGCGTCGAAGGCGTCGAGCACCCGGAACACCCCGTCGGGCACCGGGCTGGAGTCCGCGGTCACCACCAGGGTCACCGCCCGGCCGTCCGTGGTGATCGCGGTACGGCTGGAGTATCCGTCGATGTCGCCGCCGTGCCCCCAGGCCCGACCGCCACAACTGAGCTCGAAGCCGATGGTGCCCAGCCCGTAGTGCCACACCAGCTCGGGCAGGTCCTCCCCGCCCGGGTAGAACGGCTTGCCGGCGCGCATCTGGGCCAGGGTCGCCGGCTTGATCAGTTTGCCGTTCTGCAACGCCACCAGGAACCGGTTGAGGTCACTCGGGGTGGAGATCATCTGTCCGGCGGCGCCGCCGATGGAGGGGTCCAGTCGGGTGATCTCGGTCCACTTCCCGGTCTCCGGGTGGGGGAGATAGCCGTTCGCGTGCGGCTTGCGGATGCTCTGGTCGCCGACCCCCGGCCAGTAGGTTTGCCGCAGGCCGGCCCGGTCGAGGATCCGCGTGGTGATCACCTCACTGATCGGCCGTCCGGTGACCTTCTGCACGAGCAGCCCGGCCAGGATGTAGTTGGTGTTGCTGTACTGCATCGTCGCGCCGGGCACCGGGCTGGTCGCCTCCTTGGCGAAGGCCGAGTCGAGCAGGTCGCGGGGTTCGAAGTACCGGTCGCGCCACTGGAAGACGTGCGGCAGGTCGTAACCCGGCAGGCCGCTGGTGTGCTCCAGCACCTGCCGGACGGTGATCGTCCGCCCGTCGAAGCCCGTGCCGCGAACCAGACCCGGCAGGTACGTCTCGATCGGCTCGTCCAGGCGGACCTTGCCGTCGTCGACGAGTTGCAGGACGGCGACGGCGGCGTACATCTTGGTGTTGCTGGCCATCCGGAAGTACCCGTCGGCGGGAACCTTCCCCCGGGTGCGCAGGTCGGCCACCCCGGCGGTGTAGTGGGTCACCCGGCCGGTGCGGTCCCGTACCGAGGCGAATGCTCCCGGCGCGACACCGGCGCCCACCAACTCGTTCAGGCTGACCTGGATGGTGTCCTTCGGCGGCTTGGCCACGGCCGGATCGGCCGACCGTACGCCGACCACGGCTAACCCGATCATCGTGCAGGCGGCCAGCAGGGCGATGCCCCGTCGGGCGATGGACTTCTCTGTCGTTGACGTTGACACGGGACCTCCTGGTGAGTTGTCGGATCGGCGGCCGGGTGCCGCGATCCACGAGACGGATTCCGGGGTCATTCCTTGATCCCGATGCCGTTGACCGGCGGGGTGCGCAGCAGCGCGCCGATGGGCAGGACGGTGGTGGTCAGCGCCAGCAGGGTGGCGCCGCCGATGATGGCCAGCCCGCCGGCCAGTGGGACGTAGGGCACCGGTTGCCCGGTCAGGGTCCGGACCACCGAGGTCAGGGTGACCACGGCGATGACCCCGCCGATGAGCAGTGCGGTACCGAGCAGGCCTACCTGTTCGGCGTGCACCATCCGCTTGACCTGGCGTCTGGTCATCCCCACCAGCCGCAGCAGGGCCAGCTCACGACCCCGGGCCAGGGCGGCCATCACCATCGTGTTGGCGGCGGCCAGCGCGGCGTAGCCGACCATGACCCCGATGAGCATCTTGTTCAGCCAGGCGCTGATCGCCAGGTCCTGCGCCAACTGACCGTTGATGGTGCCGGTGTCGATCAGCCCGCTGCCCGGATGACGATCGACCAGGTCGGCCAGGGGGACCGAATCACCTTCGGTGCGGATCAGCACCTGGTCGTCCAGGTCGGTGGCGGTGTGTCCGGTGATGATCTCCCGATTCACGGTGACGTCGGCGAAGCCGAGCCCCCGTTCGTAGAGGGCCACCACCCGCAAGCGCACCGGGGTACCGTCGCCCAGCCACATCGCCACCTGGTCGCCGACCTTCGCCCCCTGGGAGGCGGCCTGCAGGGTGGACAGGGCCACGGTGGCGCCGTGCAGGTCGGCCAGCCGGCCCTCGGTGACCTTGAGGTCCAGGGTGTGTTCGACACCGGCGGGGTCGATGCCCTGTGCGCTGACCTCCTCCGTCTCACCCAGCACCCGAGTGAGTACCGTGGTCCGTCGGATCGGGGTCGCGGCCAGGACTCCGGGCATCGCGCGGGCGTCGGTGACGGCGGTCCGGGCCAGCCCCACCGGCGAGACCAGCGAGTGTTGGGCGAGCATTCCGGCGCGGCTCTGGGCCAGGGTCTGTCGTTCCAGGTTGTCCTGGAGGAACCAGATCGAGCCCCCGAAGCCCACCGACAGCACCAGGGCGGTCAGCACGGTCACCATGCCCTGGGCGTTGGCCCGCAGGTTGGCCGCGGCCAGGTATCCGCTGTCCCGCCAGACGGTCCGCAGCACCGGGCCCAGGGCCCGTGCGGCGTACCGGTTGATCCAGGGCGCCAGCAGAGCGGCGGCCAGGACGAGGACGTACAGCATGCCGAGCGCCGCGCCGAGGGCGGCCGGGCCCCGGGCGGCCGTGGTGACCATGGTGAGGGAGATCCCGGCGGCCAGGGTCACCAGCCCGACGATCAGCCGGGTCCGGCTGTTGCGGGCCGGCTCCACGGCGACCTCACCGAGGGCCTCGGTGGGGCGGATGCGTACGGTGCGCCCAGCGGCGATCAGGGCCGCCGTCACCGCCACCAGCATGATCGTCACGGTCACCGCCAGGGCGGAGAGCAGGCCGCCGGTGAGCGGGAAGCCCTCGGAAATGAAGCCCCGGGCGATCAACTGCCGGTGCACCCAGCCGGTGGCGAACAGCCCGGCCGGGATGCCCAACCCGACCGCCACGAGGCTCAGTTGCAGCACCTCGGCGACGATCATCACCCGGATCTGGCCGGGGGTCGCCGCGATGGCCCGCAACAGGGCCAGGTCCCGGCGGCGGTGGCGGACCGCCAGCCCGACCGTGCCGGCCACGACGAACATCACCAGCCCGGCGACGTACCCGCCGAAGACCGCACCCACCTCCACCAGCAGATCGCTGGCCGCCAGGGCCTCGGACTGGGCCAGTCGCCCGCGCTCGGCACCGGTGAACACCCGCGCTCCGGCCTCGGTGGACAGTCGCCGCACCTCGGCCAGCACGACGGAGGTGTCCGCGTCGGAGGTCATCACGATCCCGATCGCCCCGGCCCGACCCGGGTACGGGCTCAGCGCGGCAGCGTGCGCGTCGGTGAAGAACACCGCGGCGGGCCAGTCGCCCTCCACGGCGCGTTCCACCACCGCACTGACGGTGTACCTGCGCATCCCGCCCTGCACGATCACCGGAATCCGGTCGCCGGGGCGCACCTCGGTCTCGGCGGTTCTGGCCAGCCGCAGGTCGACGGCCACCTCGTCCGCTGCGGTCGGCGGGCGGCCGTCGACGATCCGGTAGGGGGTCAGGGCGGCACTGCTCCACCCGTGGGCGGCCGTCCGCTGTGGCGCCACGGTCGGTACGACCGCCCGCATCGTGTGGTCGACCGCGACCATCGTGATTCCGGGTACCTGCCGGAGTTGCTCGGCCAGGGTGACCGGCACCGTCCCACCCTCGGGCAGGGGCACCCTGGTCGTGGTGGTCGTTCCGTCGAACTCCCGGCCGGTGATCGTGATGTCGTGGTTCGCTACGACGATGTCGGCGGCGGCGTACCGCTGGGGGGTGGGGGTGTAGCGCAGTCCGGACTCGACCAGCAGCCCCACCGACATCAGGATCATGACCCCGCAGGCCAGGGCGACCAGGGTGGCTACCGCGCTTCCGATCCGGTGCCGCAGCATCCGGACAGCCAGGCTCAGCATGGCTCAGCTCCCCTGCGCGACGAGCTGACGGCGTCCGAGCAGCGCCAACTGCTCGGCGATCCGCTCCGGACCCGGCTGCGGCATGTCGTGCACGATCCGGCCGTCCGCGAGGACCATCACCCGGTCGGCGTACGAGGCGGCCACCGGGTCGTGGGTCACCATGATCACCGTCTGCCGGCTCTGGTCCACCACGGACCGCAGCAGGGCCAGCACCTCCGCGGCGGTCTGGGTGTCCAGAGCGCCGGTGGGCTCGTCACAGAAGATCACCTCGGGGCGCATGGCCAGGGCCCGGGCGATCGCCACCCGCTGCTGCTGCCCACCGGACAGCTCGGCCGGACGGTGGTGCAACCGGTCGACGAGCCCGACCCGGTCCAGGACCTGCCCGAGCCAGGCGGGGTCCGGACTGGCACCGGACAGCCGCAGGGGCAGGTGGATGTTCTCCTCGACGGTCAACGCCCCGATCAGGTTGAAGGCCTGGAAGACGAAACCGATCCGGCTGCGACGCAGTTTGGTCAGCTTCGTCTCGGACAGCCGGGACAGCTCCTGGTCGCCGATCCACACCTCGCCGGAGGTGGGCCGGTCCAGACCGGCCGCGGTCTGCAACAGGGTGCTCTTGCCGGAGCCCGAGGGACCCATCACCGCGGTGAAGGTGCCGCGGTGGAACTCCGCGTCGATGCCGGCCAGGGCGGTGACCGCCTGGGGCCCGGTGCCGTAGGTGCGGGTGAGTCCTCCGACGCGTACCGCCGGCTCGGCGGGTCGTCCAGCAATGGCGGACATGAATATCGGCCTCTCCGTGAGCTCGGCAGATCGAGTACACGGAAAAGCTATGGCGCTACGGCGTCCCGGACGATCTAGCGTACGGGCCAACCGGGGTACAGCAGGCTGTACTAAACGCGGCCCTGGGTGTCCTTGAGGTACCGCAGGACGGCGGTCACCCGACGGTCGGCCGAGTCGTCCGGGGCCAGGCCGAGCTTGGCGAAGATGTTGCGGATGTGCTTGTGCACGGCCCCTTCGGTGACGAACAGCCGTTCCGCGATCGCGGTGTTGCCCAGCCCCTCGGCCATCAGCGCGAGCACCTCCCGTTCCCGGGCGCTCAGCAGGCTGAGGGTGCTGTCCGGGCGGCTGCGGGCGAAGAGTTGGCTGACCACCTCGGGGTCGATCGCCGTACCGCCCTCGGCTACCCGGTACAGCGCGCCGAGGAACTCCTCGACCCGACCCACCCGTTCCTTGAGCAGGTAACCCAGCCGTACCGCGCCGGCGGCCAGCAGGTCGGTGGCGAAGGCCTGCTCGACGTACGCCGACAGGACCAGCACCGCCAGGCCGGGGTGCCGACGCCGGGCCTCGACGGCGGCCACGATCCCCTCGTCGGTGTGGGTGGGGGGCATCCGCACGTCGACGATCGCCACCTCCGGCCGATGGGTGTCCACCGCGGACAGGAAGGTGGTCGGGGAGTCCGTGGTGGCCACCACCTCCAGGCCCTCGGCCCGCAGCAGCAGGGCCAGCCCTTCGCGCAGCAGGGCGTCGTCCTCGGCGATCACGATCCGCACGGCAACTCCACGAATATCGTCGTCGGCCCACCGGGTGGGCTGGTCAGGGTGAACCGGCCGTCATGGGCCTCGACCCGGCGCCGGATGCCACCGATGCCGGAGCCGTGCCGCTCATCGGCGCCACCCCGACCGTCGTCCGTGATCGACAGGTGCAGCCGGTCGGCCTCGCGTCGGACGGTGACGGCGGCCGTGCTGGCGCCGCTGTGCCGGGCGACGTTGGTCAGCGCCTCCGCCACCACGAAATAGGCCGTGGTCTCGACGGACGCGGCGCACCGGCCCGGTACCTCGACCTCCACCGTGCAGGGCACCCCGCAGCCGGCGGCCAGCCCGTGCAGGGCACCGGCCAGCCCTCGGTCGTCCAGCACCGGGGGCAGGATCCCCCGCACCACCGTCCGCAGTTCCGCCAGGGCCAACTCGGCCGCGTCCTGGGCCCGGTCCAGCACCTGCGCCGCCTGCGCCGGATCGCGGGCCAGTGCCCGCCGGGCGGCACCGAGCAGCACGGTGACCGCGACCAGCCGGTTCTGCGCCCCGTCGTGCAGGGAGCGTTCGATGCGGCGCAACTCCACGGCGTGGGCGTCCAGGGCCGCCGCCCGGGTGGCGGTCAGCTCGGCGATCCGCAGGGAGGCGTCGACGTCGGGGGGCGGGGCCAGTAGCCGTCGCCCCGGCAGCGCCTGGAGGCGGGCCATGCGCGGCCCGAGCGCCACCGTCACGGCGAGCCAGCCGACCCCGATCAGGGCGACCACCAGGGCGTCGGGCAGCCCGTCGATGCGCCAGTTGACCAGACCCGGGCCACCCTCCTCCGGAGGCAGCAACCAGAAGTAGAACGGGAACAGCAGGTTCTGCACGGCGGACAGCGGCAGGGACAACCCGAACACGCCCAGGGCGAGACCGACCGTGCCGTGGAGGGCCACGAACCCGCACTCCCGCCGCACCCACGGATCGCGCAGGGCCTGCCGCAGGCCGGCGGGCACCGGTGGCGGCTCGGGCAGCCGGAACCCCCATCGGGACAGCCGGGCCCGTTCCCGCCGGGCGGCCGACCGTACCGCCTTCAACGCCGACGGGATCACCGGCAGACCGATCCCGACCAGGCAGGCCAGTGCCACCACGGAGAGCAGCAGCAGCGCCGCGAACGCCAGGATCGCCGTACCGAGGCCGCCGACCAGGTGTTCCAGGGCGTCGACGGAGATCCGTACCCGGTCGCGCAGATACCGCCGCACCCCGCGTTCGCGGCTCCCGCCGGTGTCTGCCTCCGCCATGTGCACCTCCCCGGCACAGACCATAGGTGACCGAGGTCGGAGCCGGCCCACGGCGGGGGGAAAGGTACAGCCTGCTGTACCCGGGTCGGGCGGCTGACTGGATCGTCGGCGGCCCTCCGCAGCCCTAGCGTTGTCCTCGTCGCCGACCACACAACCCAGGGAGCAACCATGGCCGACCGCATCGCCCCCGTCGAGACCGCCACCCGCAGCCTGTTCCGCCCGGTGCTCTGGCTGGTGCTGATCGTCAGCGCGGTCATCAACGCCAGCATGTCGATCGCCGACGCGAACGTCTTCGTCGGCGCCGGGTTCGGACTGGTCACCCTGACCTGCGCGGTGCTGCTGGTAGTGCACCACTACCGCAATCGTCGGGACTGACCTAGACGGCGAGGTCCTCGGCCGCACCGAGGACCTCGCCGCCGGTCACCGAGGGGTCGGGGAGTCGAGCAGCATGGAAGATGCCACCGGCAAGGCCCCACCGCGACGATGGAGTGGACGGATGCGGATCAGCGGTACGGCATCATCGGGAACCAGCCGAACCCGAACATCGCCGGGACCCGCAGATCCCAGTAGACGACGGTGAAGACCCCCAGCATGAGCATCAGCCCTCCGGTCACCACGACGCTGCGCGAGGGGTCGGAGGCCCACGCCAGGAAACGTCCCCGGGTGACGAGCACGATGAGGGCGAACAGCAGGGCCACGATCAGGATGTTGCCCAGGGACTGAAGGACGAAGGCCATGGCGCCGTTCAGCGGGTTGCCGGTGTCCACGGCCCAGTGGAACAGCTTGTTGAACAGCGGGTACGGCCGGCCGATGAGGAAGCCGCCGATGAGGGCACCGATGGTGACCACCCGGGCCACCGGACGACGGGCGAACACGTCCGGCAGGAAGCCCAGGGCGGCCAGGCCCAGGTAGGCCAGGGCCAGCCCGATGAGGCCGAACACGACGGACGACTGGATGATCCGGACCGGCATCTCGCCGATCGTCTCGGTCGACAGCTGCGGCAGCCGGTCACCGAGCATCACCCCGACCGCGCCGTACAGCGCGGACACCGTCACCATGCCGACCGTCATCCAGCCCACCGGGCGCAGGAGGGCGGCGATGGTGTGCCGGGCCCTCCCGGTGCGTTCCGTACTGGCCTGGGTCAGCGGGCCGACCGAGGCCATCATGGCGATGTTGCAGGCGGTGAAGGTGCCGGCCAGCCCGGACACGAAGGCGAACAGCAGGCCGGCGGCCGTCCCCGCGATGGGGGTGGTCTTCGCGTCATGGCCCAGCGCCGCGTTGGCCACGGTGTCGCCGATGACCGAGTCGACGAGTTCGAACGACCACACCACCGCCAGCAGGATGCCTCCGAGGGTGGCGATGAGTGCCGCCCGTACCGGTGGCCGGGACCTCGGTGGGTCTATGAGCGCCTTGTGGCGGCTGTCAAGGTGGGCCATGTCGATAGTCCTTCCTTCGTGCTCTTTTCCGATGACGCGTTGCGCTCGTCGCAGTGCTTGCGCAGACAGCATCGAAGGTTCGCTCTCCGAAGACGTCTCGTATCGTGCGGACTTCGGCCCTGAACAGCGACAACGGTCGCCGTTCGGTAGCACTGTGCGGCTTTCGAGAGAACTGTCGTCCTTCCATATGGCCCAGGATCGCCCAAGTGGCCGATTCGCCGTGGCGGCGATCCGCCCGAGGGTTGCGGTACGACCACCGTCTATTGAGTGGCCGCACCGAAGAGGAGCGCCGATGGACGTACTGAGAAAGACCTCACTGGTCGCGGGTGGGTGCTATGTGCTCACCTTCGTCTCGATTCCGACCGTCGCGCTCTACCGGCCGGTACGCGACGCGGATTACCTGCTGGCGTGGCGAGTCTGCTGACGGTGGTCGCTGTTGTACCAGGCACGCCTGGTGCCCAGGGTTCTTCCGGTGCTCGGGCTCGTCGGGGCACCCCTGCTCATCGTCTCGGACCTGTGCGTGCTGTTCGGTCTCTGGGACCGGTTGTCCCCGGTGACGGCGATCGGGGCCCTGCCCATCGCCGTCTGGGAGTTCTCGCTGGGTGTCTACCTGATCGTCCGGGGCTTCCGGCCGTCCGCGATCACGGCGGGAAACCGCGCCGCCGGCACCCCTGCCCGGGAACCGAGCCCGTGACATAACTCGTACAACAGCGTACGGTTTATCTCGAACATGAATGTTCGAGATGGAGGTGCGGGGCATGACCGGCGACAAGCTCCTGCGACGTTGGCCCGCTGCCCTGGGGGTGCTGGTCGCGGCCGGTACCGTGCTCGGCGTCGAGCATGGCGGCCAGATCGCCTCCGTGGTGGCGGCCTCCGGGTTCGTCTACCTCGCCGCAGCGGCCATCGGGCGCCCCGGCGCGGCATGGCCCGCCTTCGGTGTCACCTTCGTGCTCATCGGGCTGAGCCTTCGTACCGGCTTCGATGCCGTGCTCTGGGTCTGCGTCGCGGCTGCCGCCCTAGCCGTCATCGGCCTCCTGCGGGCGGGCGTACGTCCAGTGTGGTCGCTGCCGCTCCAGTCGGCGGCGATGGTCGTGCTCGGGGCGGCCGCGCTGTTGGCGGTCCGGGCCGACCCGGTCATCGCCGGGGTGATCGTCAGTGTCGCCCTGTTCGCCCACGCGGCATGGGATGTGTGGCACCACCGCACCGGGCGCGTCGTCGCGCGTTCCCTGGCGGAGTTCTGCTGCGTACTGGACGTGCTGGTCGGGGTGGGGGTGCTCGTCGTCACCCTGACGTTGTGACGGCCAGCGCCGCCAGCAGGGTGTCGCGGACCAGTCCGGTGGCCTCCTCGGCGGTCACGTCCCCCCGATGCACCGCGGCCGATGCCCCGTGCAACACCCCCTGGATGGTGGTGAGCTGCCACGACAGCGGCATGTCGGCCCGGAACACCCCCTCGTCCCGACCGCGGGCGACCAGCGCACGCATCCGGCGAGCCGGCTCCTCGTGCACCCGCCGCATCTCCTCCGGGGTCAGGGCATCGCTCGCCGCGACCACGATCGCCCCGAACCGGTAGGTCAGCTGCCAGGTCGCCTCCAGCAGGCGGGCCATCGCCTCCCGTGGATCACCGTCGAGATCGACCGCACCCAGGGCCTGGTCGGTACTGGCGATCACCCGGCGGCTGACCGCCTCGACCAGTGCCCCCCGGGACGGGAAGTGACCATAGAGGGTCACCCGGCCCACCCCCGCCGCCCTGGCGATCTCGTTGACACTCACCGCCGGGTCGGTGGCGAGCAGGGTGATCGCGGCCTCAAGGATCGACTCGACATTGCGCCGGGCGTCCGCGCGCCGGGCCGTCCCCTCGGTAGCCATCGCGCCTCACCCATCTTGAACAGGGATGTACGCCTTGAGTGTAGGGCGCGGAGGTCCGCGCCGCGCCGATCGACCGCGCGACGCGGCCCGCTCACCTCGGGTGGGTGGCGGTACCTCCGCCGGGCGGGGGCGGGCCGATCGGACAGGTGGCGCCCTCCAAGGCCACCCCGGCGGAGGCCACCGTCACGGCCGTGGGCCCGGCCAGGAGCAGGGCGATCACGGTGGCGGCGACCAGGCGGTGGCGGATGCGGGGCCGGGTCGGCGGGGCCAGCATCCGGCGTACCCGTTCCACCGCACCGGTAGCGGCGCCGAGGGCGTGCCGGGGGGTGCGGTCGGCCAGCCGCACGATGGCGGTGGCCACCGCCTGCCGTCCGTGCTGCTCACTCGCCCGGTCGTCCGCCAGATGCTCCACCAGCCGCCGGATCTCCCGCTCGGCGGTCTCGGCCATCGGCAGTCCCGGCAGCGTGCGATGGAAGGCGGCGGCCAGGGCGACCAGGAGGTGGTGCCGGCCGCGCAGGTGGGCCCGCTCGTGCCGCAGTACGGCCGCCAACTCCTCCGGGGTCAGGGCCTCCACCGCGGCGCTGGTGACGACGACCGTGCCCGGACGGCCGGGCAGACAGTAGACCGCCGCCGCCGAGTGGTCGACCATCGTCCAACCCTCGGCCTCCTGCTGGCTCAGGGGCAGCAGCGCGGCCCGGTGCCGTCGGCGCCAGCGGGAGGCGGACCCGAAGGTGCGGAGGAAACTGACCACCAGGCGGGCCAGGAGGACCGCGGTGGCCAGCAGGGCGGTCACCGCCAGGGTCTCGTTCAGGGCGCCCAGGCCCGCCACGGCCCGTACGCACGCTGTGACGATGCCGTCCAGGCCGGCGGCCAGGGTGGCCGGCGGTACGGCGACGAACAGCCCGGCGGAGAGGACGGCTACGGTCACGGACAGTTCCGCACCCAGCCACAGCCCGATCGTGAACCGGGGCAGGGAGGTCGTCCACCGTCCGGTCAGGGCAGCAGGGGCCAGGGCCGCCACCAGGGTCGCCCAGGCCAGCAGGACCAGGCTGGTCACGAATCCGACCCCCCACGCTGATCCAGCAACTCGCGCAGCGCCGCCGCCTCCTCGGGTCGCATGGCGTCCACGAACCGGGCCAGCGCGGCGTGCTGGTCGGCGGCCGAGGAGAGCGCCTCGGCCATGAGCTGTCCGACATGCTCCTCCCGGCTGGCCCTCGGGCGGTAGCGGTAGGCCCGGCCGGCCAGGTCGCGGTCCGCCCAGCCCTTGCGGTGCAGGTTGTCCAGCACCGTCATCACCGTGGTGTAGGCGAGGTTGCGGTCCGCCATCGCGTCGACCATCTGTCGTACGGTCAGCGGCTCGGCCGCCGCCCACAGCGCGTCCATCACCGCGGCTTCCAGTGGACCCAGTGGACGGTCGTTGCCCGGGTCCTTCCGTCGATCTCGGCTCACCGGTCGACCGTACCGTCGGCGGCGAGCAGCTTCGACCCGGCCGGAGTGGGGCAGGCCCGCTCGCCGGCCGCCGGGGCGGTGCTGGTGCTCTGCGGGCTGGTTGCCTGTTCGGCGGTGGTGCTCTGCCGGTCGGCGGCGGCGCGACGGCGGCGACGTACCAGGACGGCCGCTGCGGCCAGCGCCACGGCCAGGAGGACCAACTCGTCCGGTACCTGACCGAGGGTGTTGGTGACCCACCGTTGCGCGGTGCTCTCGAGGTCGGTCAGGCCGAGGCCCCCGGCCAGGCCGGCCGTGCCGTCGAAGGCCAGGAAGAAGGCGCCCAACGCGATGAAGATCAGGCCGGAGATGGCCGAGGTGGTGTGCAGACGCAGCCGGCCCACCGTGAAGGACCGGCCGCGCAACCAGCGCCGTTCGGCGATGCGCCACCGGTCCCAGACCAGGGCCAGCAGCAGCAGGGGCAGCGTCATGCCCAGCGCGTAGACGGCCAGCAGGGCACCACCGATCGCCGGTCGCGCCGAGGTGGCGGCCACCGTGAGGATTCCGCCCAGGATCGGACCGGAACAGAAGCCGGCCAGCCCGTACACCGCGCCCAGCGCGAAGACCGACAGGGGGGAGTTCCCGGTGATCCGGCCCAGCAGCCGTTGCGCCGGCCCGAAGGCGAACCCCATGCCGGCCAGCTGCACGACCCCGAGGGCGATGATCGACCAGCCGGCGACCAGGATCAGGGTGTCGCGGTGTTGGAAGAAGGCGTTGGCCACCACGGTGGACCCCACCCCGAGGGGCACCAGGACGGCGGCCAGGCCCAGGTAGAAGACCCCGGTGCGGGCCAGCAACCGACGCGGGTTCTGGAAGGCGTACGCGAAGAAGGCCGGCAGCAGCATGGCGCTGCACGGGCTGAGCAGGGCGAGCACCCCGCCCAGCAGGGCGGCCAGGTAGCCGATCTCGCTCACGGGGTGTCCAGCTGCTCGTCGATGGCCTGTTTGAAGGCCTCGTACGGCTGGGCGCCGATGATGAGGGTGTCCCCGATGCTGAAGGCCGGAGTGCCGGTCAGACCCATCGAGGTGGCCTCCCGCTGGTCCCGGTCGATGGCCTCCCGGATGCCCGGAAAGGCCCGGTCGGCGTCGAAGCGGGTCAGGTCCAGCCCGATCCGGGTGGCGATGTCCCGCAGGGCGGCGTCGTTGAGCGCTCCACTGTTGACCCGGCGCTGGCTGGCGTACAGCGCGTCGTGGAACTCCCAGAATCTGCCCTGGGCGGCGGCGGCTCGCGCGGCGGTGGCGGCGGCCCGGGACTCCTCGCCTAGGTAGGGCAGGTCACGCCACTCGATGCGGACCAGCCCCTGGTCGACGTAGTCCCGGATCAGCCGGGGTGTGGTCTCCCGGGCGTGCTTGCCGCAGAAGGGGCACTGGAAGTCGGCGTACTCGATGACCACGACGGGGGCGTCCGGTGCGCCGAGGGCCAGCGGATCGCCGGGGGTACGCCGGGCCAGGCTGGCGAAGGGGCTCTCCTCCTGTTCACCGGCGGCGGCCGGGCCGGCGGGCTGGTCGGACGGCCTGGCGATGATCGCCAGGACCGCGACGATCGCGATGACCACGACTGGACCCAGCCATCCGGCTGCCCGGCGAATCGGCGGCCGGGTCTTCCCGGAGCCTGCACGGGTCGGCTTCATCGGCGTCTCCTCCAGCCTGATCGAAGGCTACTAGCATCCCTAGTACTAGGTAGCTTAGTACTAAGGATGCTAGTAGCGACATCCCCACGCGCGTGCCGGCGGCGGGGGCGGGTAGTCAAGCCGGTGCGGAGAAGGCTGTCCGCGCAGCACATCCCCTTGGGCGTACGCGGGATGGGAAGGGAGAGCGGTAATGGCGGTAGAGGTGTTCGTCATCGCGACATCCTCACTCGGCGACCGCAGCTACCTGGCCTCGGACGGGCGACAGGCGGTCGTGGTCGACCCCCAGCGTGACATCGACCGGGTGCTGTATCTGGCCGGCGAGAAGGGGGTGCGGATCACCCATGTGCTGGAGACCCACATCCACAACGACTATGTCTCCGGTGGTCTGGAACTGGCCCGGATGACCGGGGCGCAGTACCTGGTCGCCGCGGCCGACGAGGTCGACTTCGGGCATTCCCCGGTCGTCGACGGCGAGGTGGTGCCGGTCTCGGACCAGCTGCGCCTGCGGGTGGTCGCCACCCCGGGTCACACCTTCCACCACCTGTCGTACGTCCTGGAGGAGGCGACCGGTGGTGACTGGCGGCCGGTGGGGGTGTTCACCGGCGGATCGCTGCTGTTCGGCACGACCGGCCGCACCGACCTGCTCGGCAAGCAGTACGCCCAGGACCTGGCCCACCAGCAGTACGCCTCGGCGAAGCGACTGGCCGACCTGCTGCCGGACGGGGTGCACGTGTGGCCGACCCACGGCTTCGGCAGCTTCTGCTCGGCCGGCCAGGCCGACGCCCCGGACTCGACCATCGGCCGGGAGAAGCAGGTGAACCCGGTGCTGCGCCTGGCGGCGGACGAGTTCGTCGAACAGACCCTGGCCGGGCTGGACGACTACCCGGCGTACTACGCCCACATGGGGGTGGCGAACTTCGCCGGCCCGGCCCCGGTGGACCTCAGCCCGGTGACCCGGGCGGAACCCGCCGCCCTGCGGAAGCGCATCGCCGCCGGCGAGTGGGTCGTGGACCTGCGACACCGCAAGGCGTACGCGGCCTCCCATCTGACCGGAACGGTCAGCCTGGGGCTGGACGGCCCGATGTCGACCTGGCTGGGTTGGCTGATCGACTGGGGAACCCCGGTCACTCTGCTGGCCGAGACCCCGGAACAGGTGGCCGACGCCCAGCGGGAGCTGGTCCGCATCGGCATCGACCGGCCGGCCGCGCAGGCCACCGGCGAGGCCGAGCAGTGGGCGGCCGAGCCCGGGCAGCTCCGCGAACTGCGGATGGCCGACTTTCCGGCTCTCGCCGCCGCCCGCAAGGGGAGACTGCCGGCCGGCCTGGCCGCCCCGGACGTGGTCCTCGACGTGCGGATGACCAACGAGTGGCGCGGCGGCCACGTCGACGGGGCCGTGCACGTCCCGTTACCGGACCTGCCCGAGCGGCTCGCCGACGTGCCCGCCGGCACCGTCTGGGTGCACTGTGGCTCCGGCTACCGCGCCACCGCCGCAGCGTCGCTGCTGGTCAACGCGGGCCGCGAGGTCGTCGTCATCGACGACAGGTTCGACCGGGCCGAGGCGGCGGGCCTTGCCATGGTCGCGCCGACGACGCCGACCGGCGGTCGGTGACCGAAAGAGGCACGCCGGGACCGGCTGTCTCGTTCCGGCTGCCCGCCTGCCTGCCGGTGATCAATCAACCAGCGGCGTCCCAACTCTGAGTCCGGCCTCGTGGCGCGGAACACGCTCGAACGGGCCGGTGCCGTGGCATCGGCCCGTTCGAGGCCCTGGTTGGTTACCGGTGCCCTCAGCTACCGCTACAGACGGCGGCGGTTCCGCTACCGTTTCCGGTGCCCTGGAAACCGAAACTGGTGGTCTGACCGGCGCCCACCTGTCCGTTGTAGTGCTCGTTCCTCACGGTGATGATGCCGCTGCTGCCGGTGGACACACCGTTCCAGACGTTGCTGACCGACACGCCGCTCGGCAGGTTCAGGGTGACTGTCCAGCCGTTGAGGGCGGTGCTTCCCGCGGTGACGTTGACGTTGGCGACGAAGCCGCCGTTCCACTGGTCCTGCACCGTGAAGACCGCCGTGCAGCCGCTTCCGCCGGGCGGCGGGCTGGCGGGCGGCGGGGTGGTCGGCGGCGGGGTGGTCGGTGGTGGGGTGGTCGGTGGTGGGGTGGTCGGCGGCGGGGTGGTGTCGAGGGTCAGGTTCTTCTGCTGGACTTGCCACTGGGTGCCGCACAACCCGCAGTTGGGGCCGACGAAGTTGGCCCCGGCGGCGGTGTCGCCCTTCAGCCGCCACTTGAAGTAGAGCGTCGCCACCCGACCGAACTCACCGCCGTTGGGCTGGTCGTAGGTGGCACCGTGTCCGACGTTCAGGTTGCCCATGAAGGCGGGCAGCCCGGCCGGCAGCTTGCCCCAGTCGTCCATGGCGTTGGGGTAGGCGATGTCGCTGGGCCCGCCGATGAAGTAGGCGATCGGCTTGGTCAACCGCCTGAGCTGGTAGTCGTCGGCGTCGTTCAGCAGGCCGCTGTTGAAGATGCCGGTCGTGGTGATCCGGGGGTCGTTGGAGACGGCGTACGCCTCCACACCTCCGCAGGAGAAGCCCGCCACGGCGATCTTGGTGGTGTCCAGCCGGTTGTAGTACTTGCTGCCGGCCCGGGAGTTCTCCGCCACCGCCCAGTCGATGGTCTGGGTCAGCATCTGGGCGTTGGTGGATCCGCCACCGTTCGGTGCCCCGTTGGCCACGGCGAGGAAGCCGTGCGAGGCGATCTCACGCAGGAAGTTGTGTTGCGAGAGGCCGTTGCCCGAACAGGCCCCGTTGCCCCAGGCGAGGATGGGCAGCCGCTCGGCCGGGAGGTTCTGCGGCCGGTAGATGGTGTGGTTGGCCAGGCTGGGTGAGGTCTCGTAGTCGGCCGGGTAGGGGCCGGAGCCCCCGACCGCGGCGCTGGCCGGGGCCACGCTGATCGCCATGATCACAGAGGTGACCGGGACGACGAGGGCGGCGAGTCCCGCGTAGACCTTCGTTCTCCTTTTCATGCACCCTCCAGGGGGATGTCACTGGTGGCACTCCCTGCGGTGGCGGTGGCCGCTGTCCATCCGTGCCCTGACCGAGGTCGGCACCGGCCAACGAGTCGAATCGGTGTGGCTGCCCTGACCGCCCGGCTGCGGTCCCCACAGGCGACTCAAGGGGAGCGGTGTGTGCAGTAACTATTACCAGAGCAACGAAAAGTGTCAATGTGAGGTCTGCTTCTGTTCGGCCTGCGGGGGCTGGCCGGCCGGCTCGCCGCGGACCGGTTCCGGCCGTGCGGGGTCCCTCGATGCCTGGAAGTAGGTGATCCACGAAGCGGCGTCCGGCCAGTACGGGGTGACCACCTCGATGAGGCGGGCCTGTGCCAGCGCGCCGAGCGCGGTGTGAATGTCCAGGAAGGTGTCTCTGGCCCGCTGACGCGGCCACGGCTGCGGAAGGAGATGCTGCGGCAGATCCGGATCGGAGTCCGCGAACCTGCGCCAGGAGTTCATCGCGGAGGTGCGGGCCACCAGGGCCCGGACCGGATCAACCTCTCCGCTGCGGGCGGCCCTGCGCAGCTCGGCGTACTGCTGGATGAACCGGGAGTACCCGGCAGCCAGAGCGGCCAGGTCGTACGCCCCGGCCGGTCCGTGCGGCCCGGACTCCTCGTCGAACCGGACATGCATGACCGACCACCGGGCATCCTTGACGTGTTGCAGCAGCTCCGCCAACGTCCGGCGCACCGGTGCGGCGTCGGAGCCCGGCCGGATCCACACGCTGTCGTACAGGCCCACGAAGCGCAGCGCGCTCAACGCCCTGCGTACGGTGTGCCGCAAGGCCTGACCGGAGCGCGGAATCGAGAAGGACACCATCACCCAGGCCCCGGTCCACTGTGGGGGACCGGCCCCGAAGTTCAGGAAGTGCTGGATCCGTGCGCGATGCTTGGCGATCGCCTGCGCCGTCAGGTGGTAGACCGGCGGCCGGGCATCCCCACGCCCGGCGATCAGACCGCGCTTGACCAGTCGCGACAGCGCGGCCCGGGCGCTGGGCTCGCTGACTCCGAACTCCCGCAGCATCGCGATGACCGCGGTCGAGGGCAGCTCGGCCTCCGAGGAGTCGAGATACTCGCCGAGCAGGGTGGCCAGCAGGTGCTGCGGGCTGGACCCGACCTGGGCCCGGGGTAATCGGAGGTGATCGGCGGATTCTTCGGCGTGCACCTCATCAGGGTGCCGCACCGGGTCGCCCACCGTGACCGCAGGCGGTCGCCCGACCCGGCGTGATCTGCGGCCGTCGCCTCCCACCAGGACATCTGGAAGGCGACGCCGCCGACCGCTTCACCCGGTAACCGGCGGCCGGGGTGGACCGGGAGGCTCGACCGGTGGGGTCAGCGCCCGCTGCGGCGGGCGCTGGGCCGGGCCCGGGCGGAGAAGGCAGCCGCGCCGCCGCGCGCCGGTGCGGACCGCGTCGAGGTCGCCGCGGCCGTGGCCGGCTTGCCGCCGCCGCGTCGGCCCCGGCCGCCGTTGGCGGAGGGCACCTCGTGCCGAAGCTCGGCCGCCGGGGTCACCGGCCGGGGGGCGAGGATCCGTTCCCCCGGAGCGAGTTCCCGCAGCAGGGCGTCACCCGGGCGCAACCGGGTGGTGGTCGCCTTGATGCCGGCCTTGCGGGTCAACTCCCGCACCTCGGGCACCTGCCCGTCGGTCATCAGGGTGACGACCGTCCCGGCGGCGCCGGCCCGGGCGGTACGGCCCGAGCGGTGCAGGTACGCCTTGTGCTCCACCGGCGGATCGGCGTGCACGACCAGGGCCACGTCGTCGACATGGATGCCCCGGGCGGCGATGTCGGTGGCGACCAGGGTGTGCGCCTGGCCGTCGGAGAAGGCCTGGAGATTGCGGGTACGCGCACCCTGGGCCAGGTTGCCGTGCAGTTCGACCGCGGTCACCCCGGCGGCCACCAGCCGACGGGTGAGGGTCTTGGCGCCCCGCTTGGTGCGGGTGAAGACCACCGTACGGCCCGGGGCGGCGGTCAGCTCGACGAGCACCTCGAACCGGTCCTCGGCGTTGACGTGCAGCACGTGGTGGGCCATCGCGGTGACCGGCGACAGCGTCGAGTCGACACTGTGCGTGGCCGGGTCGACCAGGAACCGCCGCACCAGGACGTCGACCCCGGCGTCCAGGGTCGCGGAGAACAGCAGGCGCTGCCCGCCCCGGGGGGTCTGCTCCAGCAGCCGCCGTACCGTCGGCAGGAAGCCGAGGTCGGCCATGTGGTCGGCCTCGTCCAGGACGGTGATCTCGACGGCGTCGAGGTGGGCGTTGCCGGTCCCGACATGGTCGGCCAGCCGGCCCGGGCAGGCCACCAGGACGTCCACCCCGGCCCGGAGCCCGGCGATCTGAGGCCGCGCGGCGACTCCGCCGAAGATGGTCATGGTGCGCAGCGACAGGGCCTGGGCCAGGGGCGCCATCACGCTGTCGATCTGGGTGGCCAGCTCACGGGTGGGCACCAGGATCAGTGCCCGGGGCCGCCCGGCCCGCCGTGGCGTGGGGCTGGCGGCGAGGCGGCTCAACACCGCCAGGACGAAGGCGTAGGTCTTTCCCGAACCGGTGCGACCCCGGCCCAGCACGTCCCGCCCGGCCAGGGCGTCCGGCAGGGTGGCGGCCTGGATGGGGAACGGCCGGTCCACGCCGCTCGCGGCCAGTACGCGGGTCAGCGCGTCGGGCACGCCGAGGTCGGCGAAGGTGGGCGAGTCAGATGAGGTGTTCTGGTGTGGGCGGCGTGCCGCCATGAAGGCTCCGAACGTCGAAGGGACGTCCCGCCCGGCGCTGACCGTGCGGCCGCGGCGCGTGGCGTGGGACATCGAACCAGGCCGCCATGGTGGGCCGGCCGTGCTGCCAGTCTACTCGAAGCCGCCGCAGGGGCCTCCTGGCCGCCGGGAAGCGGCCAGGAGTAACCCGGTGCCGCTCAGGGGGAGACCACCTGCCAGCGGCTCTGCTCGTCCATCCAGGCGCGGGCCAGGATCTCCGCCGACTGTCGCCCGGGACACTGGTGGATCTTCGACCGGCCGGCTTCGCCGCCGGCTCGGGCCTCCACCTCCCATGACTGACCGTCAGTGCGGATGTACACATCGCGACGTCCGCGCACGGTGCGGTTGCCGTTCCACCAGTGACGCTCGGTTTTCACCCCTCGACCGTATAGCAGAACTTCCGAGGATGGAATGTTGACGATCTTGGCGAGGGGTGGCTGCGCGGCGCCGAGGTGTCCCGGCGGGAATTGCCTGATCAGAGGGTGACCGGTGGGGCACGGTGCGTGGCCTCGGTCACGACAGGGAAACCAGTAACTCCTGCGTTCGATGGTCGGAGGCCCCGCCCGCCGTACCGAAGCGGTAGTCGTGCACCCGCACCTGGGGTGAGACGAACGCCCAGTCCAATCGCCACCAGTGCGGCCATCCGGGACGAAGGGCCCAACTGGCCGGATACGGCGACGACATGGCGTACCTGGCGTCACGCAGAGTGTCGGGCACCTTGCGCAGGTCACCCATCGCCGGGGTCGTGTTCAGGTCTCCGGCGAGCAGCACCGGATGGGGGTTGGCGCGGACGTCGCGGGCCAGGGCCCGCCACTGCGGCTCCCGTTGGGCGCGTTGTTCCCGCATGATCCGGTAGAAGTCGCCGTCGAACGGGCCGTGCTCGGGGGAGATCTGCACCGGCAGGTGCACGTTGTATGCCGACAGCACCCGACCCGTGCCGAGGTCCAGATCGGTACGCAGGGCCTTGTACCGCCACTCGTCGCCGGCCTCGGCCACCGCCGCGGGCAGGTCGGGGGCCTCCACCGGCACCTGCCGCAGCACCGGCACCCGGGAGAGGGTCACCAGTTCACCCAGGACCACCACCTGGTGTTCGGGGAACTCGGCCCGCAGCCGGGCGAGGGTCTCCTCCGTCGGGTGGCCCTGCTCGTACCAGTACTCCTGCAACAGGTAGACGTCGGCGTCGGCCTCGCGCAGCACCCGGTACAGCGCCTCGGTCTGGCCCCACTCGTCCCAGTAGCCGGTGTTCCAGGAGAAGACCCGCAGGGCGTCCGGCGGGGCGGCGCCGTCACCGCCCTGCCACCACCGCAGGTTCACCCCGCTGAGGCCCGCCCCGAGCAGCAGCCCGGCGGCGGCCAGCAGCGCCACCGCCCGGGGGTGTCGGCTCACGATCGCGCCGAGGCCCAGCACCAGGGGCATCAGGAGGAAGGCCGGTGGTGGCACGGTGTCCACCGCCAGCCAGAGCCAGGACCGGCCGCTGATCATCACATGCGCGAGGGTGAACACCAGCCAGAGCGCCGCGGCGCCGACCAGGACCCGCCCCGCCCACCGCCGCCGGGGCGGGTGGGGGGACGGGGCCTGGTCGGCTACGGTCTCGGCGGAAGCCGCTGTGGTCACGCCGACTTCCACTGGCGGTTGCCGTCGATCGGGAACGAGGCGTCGTACAGTTCGCGGAAGGGCCGGGACAGCAGCCACTGCACGGCGCCGCTGGCCACCCCGGCCGTGATCGTCACGTTGACCATGAACTGCAACACGACGAAGCCGAGCAGGAACAGGGGCCCCTGCCGACGCAGGACGAAGCGGTACATCCCGGCGTCGCAGACCAGGGAGGCGCCGAACAGCAGGGCCGGCAGCAGGGCCCACCAGCCACCCAGCAGCAGGGGCGCGGCCAGGGCCGGCAGGCTGAGGAAGGCGACCAGGGAGCCCCAGGCGCGAGAGGCCGTCTCGAAGCCCTTGCCGAAGCGTCGGGCCCGCGCGTACAGCGGGATGCGCAACCGTCCCCGGTGGAACAGCTTGCGCAGCAGCCCCCGCAGCTCGTGGTCGTGGTCGTGCCGTCCGCGTACCTCGGAGGTCAGCCGCATCCGGTGCCGACGGGTCAGCCGGTAGCCGTAGTCGACCTCCTCGGTCTGCCGCAGCGCGGGGTTGAACGGCCCGACCTCGTCGTACACGGAGCGCCGGATCATGCACACGGCGGGGAAGAGGAACGATATGTCACCCTCGGAACTGATCGACCAGTAGTGATACTGGAGGCCACGGTAGCGGGAGACCAGGGTGTCGTGCAGCAGCGGCTCGGGGTCCTGGATGCCGCAGACCGCCCCGACGGTCGGCTCCGCCCGCAGGATGCTCACCGCGGTCGCGATCGCCTCCGGGGCCAGCGCCAGGTCGGAGTCGACGTAGCAGATCAGCTCGCCGCTGGTGTGGGCGGCGCCGACGTTGCGGGCGGTGCCGCAGCCGCCGTTGGTGCCCGTGCTGAGCACCCGGACCCCCAGGGCCTCGGCCACCGCGACGGACTGGTCGGTGCTGCAGTCGTCGACCATCACCAGCTCGATGTTCGGGTAGGTCTGGTCGAGGATGGACCGCAGGCAGAGATCCAGGGACTCGGCGTAGTTGTAGTTCGGCACGATCACCGAGACCAGCGGAAACGCGTTCATCGGGTGGCGACCTCCGGACGATCGTAGAGCCGGCGGAAGCGGGGTGAGGACAACCAGGCGATCACCCCGGAGGCCGCGGCGACCGCGATGACCAGATTAAGGAAGAAGTGCATCGCGATGAAGTAGCAGAGGAACAACCAGCCGCGCTCGGCCAGGACGAACCGGTGCATCGGCAGGTCACCGGCGACGAAGGCGGCGAAGGCGGCCAGCGGCACCAGCAGGAACGCCGGGCCGAACAGCACCGGCAGCACCAGGGTGAGGACGGCCAGCGGGGCGGCGATGCTGACCCAGGCGCGGGGGCCGCTGCGCAGTCCGCCGGGAAACTCCGGCTTGCGGGCGTACATCGGGATGTGCAGTGCCGTGCGGGTGAAGACCTTGCGGACCAGCACCCCCAGTTCGTGGTCGTGGTCGTGCACACCGCGCACCCTGGGCGTGAGCAGGATCCCGTAGCGCTCCGCCAGCCGCAGGCCGTAGTCGGCGTTCTCGGTCTCCCGCAACCGGGGGTTGAAGGGGCCGATCTCCTCGAACACCCGGGTCGGAATGGCCAGCAGAGCGGTGTAGAGGGTGCTGATGCGACCCTCGTCGGCGATCAGCCAGTAGGACTGCTGGAGACAGCGGTACTCCTCCAGGAGGCTGTCCCGGATCAGCGGGACCGGGTCGTAGTTGCCGCAGACCGCGCCGATGGTCGGGTCCTCGGTGAGCACCTCGACCGCGTTGGCTACCGCGTCGGGACGGGCGGCCACATCGGAGTCGATGAAGAACAGGATCTCACCGGCGGCCACCGCGGCGCCGAGGTTGCGGGCCGCGGCGGGCCCGCTGTTGCTGGGCGTACGCACGACCCGGGCCCCGTGGGCCTCGGCGACCGCCACCGAGTCGTCGGTGCTGCAGTCGTCCACCACGATGATCTCAAGCTGCGGGTATGTCTGGGCCCGCAGGGAGTCGAGGCACAGGTGCAGTGCGCGGGCGTAGTTGTAGTTCGGCACGATGACCGACACCAGAGGAGGGCTCATCTTTCCGTCCAGGTCAGCAGGTGTGGATAGCGGGCGTTGAGCTGTGCTACGGCGAGAACGACACCGACCAGTACGGCGCAACCGACGATCGTCCGATCGCGCAGCAGGATCCGGATCGGATCGCCGCCGGTGCGCTGCACGAGTACCGCCTGCAGGTACCGGAAGGCGGCCAGCAGCCCCAGGGGTACGACGAGGGCCAGCACGGCCGGCGGGTAGGCGTCGATCGGTGTGTCGAGGTGCAGGTACAGCAGGAAGGAGACCCCGGCCAGGGTGGTGGTCAGGCCGAGCAGGTGGTCGGCGAGCAGCAGGTTGTAGCCGTCCAGGGCGGGCCGGTGCCTGGCGCCCAGGACCGCCAGTTCGTGTCGGCGTTTGCCGAGGATCAGCACCAGGCAGCCGCTGAACACCGCGGTCAGCAGCAGGCTGGACGGCGGCGTCTCGACCGCGGCGTAGCCCTGCAGCACCCGCAGCACGAAGCCGGTGGCGACCACACAGACGTCCAGCAGCGGCTGGTGTTTGAGCCACCTGCTGTAGGCGGCGCTCAGCAGCAGGTAGCCGACCAGGGGCCACCAGGCCATCGGGGGAGCGTTGACGGTCAGGGTGATCAGTCCGGCGGCGAGCAGGCCCGCGTACCCCCAGGCCACCGGGACCGGGACGTGCCCGGCGGCGATCGGTCGGTGCCGCTTCTCCGGGTGTGCCCCGTCCCGGTGCCGGTCGGCGATGTCGTTGAGGACATAGATGACCGAGGAGGCGAGGGTGAAAGCGGCCACCGCCCAGACGCACCGCCACAGCGCCGTGAGGGTCCAGACCGGGGTGTCGATCAGGGCTAGCGGAACGGCGAACAGGTTCTTGACGACATGACCCGGCCGGGCCAGGGCGAGCAGGTGGCGGGGCAGCGGTCGGAGGCGGGTGTCACGGTTGGCTGCGACCGGGGCGACCGGCTCCACGACGGTGTCGGCGGCTGTCATCATGGCCCCGTCAGAAGAAGATCCTGGTGGCGGCGAGCAGACCCTGCCGCCAGGGATCACGGCTGGTCCGGCCCTCGCCCCTGGGCTGCTCACGGTGCCGCTCGGCCCGCCACCACTCGTAGGTGCGCAGGATGGCGTCCTGGTTGGACAGCTTCGGATGGAAACCCAGCCGCTGCCGGGCCTTGTCGATGCTGACGTACGAGTCGGCCATCAGCTTGTGCAGCAGCCGACCGTAGACCGGTGACAGGCGGCTGCGTTCCAGCAGGCTGAGGGTGAACAGGGCCGGCCGCGCGGGCAGGGAGACCACCCGCCGGCCGTGACCGGCGGCGTCCAGGACGGCCTGGAAGTCCTCCCGGAGGGTGCCGAACCGCTCGGCGGCGAGGTTGTAGGTGTCGTTGGCCAGGTCGTCGTCGGCGGTGAGCACGGTGAGCACCGCCTCCACCAGGTCCTCCACGGCGAACATCTGGATCCGCACGTCGCCACGGCCCAGGACCGGGAAGTTGCGGCCCTCCTCGGCCCACTCGAAGAGCATGGCGAACAGCCCCATCCGCCCGGGGCCCAGGAAGGTCTTGGGGCGTAGCACCGCCACCGGCAGGCCCTCGGCCCGGTGCCGCTCGGCGATCTCCTCGGCGGCGGCCTTGGCCGCGGAGTAGGTGTCGACCGGCATCCGGGGATGCTCCTCCGGGGTGGGCACCTGCTTGGGCAGCCCGTAGACCGCGGTCGAGGAGATGTGCAGCACCCGCCCCACCTCGGCCCGACGGGCGGCCTCGAAGACGGTGCGGGTCCCGTCGATGATGATCGACCGGATCTGGTCGGCCGGGTAGCTGGGCAGGGCGGCGGCACAGTGGATCACCGCGGTGGCTCCGGTGAAGGCGCGGGTCAACAGCTCGGGGTCGCGGATGTCCCCGACGTGACTGACCGTGGGCTCGGACCGCAGGTCGACCCCGTGGACCTGGTGGCCGTCGGCGATCAGACGTTCGGCCAGCCGGGAGCCGAGCATGCCGGCCGCGCCGGTGATCGCGATCACCACAGCGAACCCACCTTCTGCGCGACGAACCGGGTGACCAGTCGGGTCAACCCCTGGCCGAGCACCTCGTCCAGGGCCTCCACCGCGCGTTGGGCATCGGCCGGCTCGGTGACCAGGGAGGGGCCGATGATCAGGGGGTTCAGCCCGTTGAGGGTGTAGTAGGTGAAGATGTCGTGGTCCCGGTAGAGCGCGTTGATCACGGCGCAGGTCACCAGCTTGGCCTTGAACCGGGGGTCGCGGGCCATGCCCGCGGGGGCCAGCCGGGAGACCAGGTCGAGGATCTTGGGGCCGCCGTCGATGTGTACGCCCCAGAGCGCCCCGGCGCCCGCCACCCGGCCCACCGCCTCCGGGTGTTCCTTGGCCAGCCGGTGCAGGGCGGGTTCCAGGACCCGCTCCAGTGCGCGGGCCCGGGCCGGATAGTCGTCCTCCACCGCGATGTTGATCGCCTCCAGGGCGGTCACACACTCCTCGCCCATGCCGTAGTAGGTGGTGCTGGTGCTCTGGAGCAGGGCGTCCGTCAGGTTGTCGTACGCCTTACGGAACACCGGTTTGCGGGCCACGAAGGCCGATATGGACGATTTGCCGCCGCCGAACGATTTGCTGGTGGTTAGCACGTCCGGGATCAGACCGGGATAGCGCATGAAATAGAACAAGCTGCCCGTCTTGCCCCAACCGGTGTAGATCTCATCGAAGATGAGCACGATGTCGTGTCGGTCGCACAGTTCCCGTACCCCGCGAAGGAAATCCTCGTCGCACCACTGAATGGTGGAGGCGCTGAAGGGTTCCACGATCAGGGCATAGACATCGCCGGCGTGCTGCTCGATAGCCGACCGAACAGAATCCAGATCGCCGTAGCTAAATGTGGCGATTCCCGGAATTGTCGGGAAGTTGAAGTGCGGCTGGCCGGTGAGTCCGCCGGAGCCGAGCAACTTTCCGTGGAAGGCGCAGTCTGCTCGAAGGATGGTACCCCGATGGCCCCCGTGGTATTTATAGGCTAGCTTCACGGCCCCTTCCACCGCCTCGGCACCGGAGTTCGGCAGGAACGACATGGAGAGGTCGCCGGGCAGCAGCTGCGCCAGATTGTGCCCCAGCGCAGCCAGGTAGGGGGAGAAGTACGTCTTGTGCACCTCCATCCGGCGACGCTCGGCGAACCGCTGTCGGGCCGCCAGGATCCGTGGATGGTTGTGGCCGTGGTTGAGCACCCCCACTCCGCCAGTGAGGTCAAGGATGCGCCGGCCGTCACCTAAGGTCAGGTAGGCGCCCTCGGCGCTGTCCACCAAATCCCGGCCGAACCCGAACGACGTCATCAGATTGACCTGGCTGGCGTTCACGTACTGCCGATAGAGATCGTGCACCTCACGAACGGTGAGCCGCTCGCATTCCTCGATACTGACGAGATTGGGCATGGTGCGACGCTAACTATTGCCCCGCGATCTTTCCTGGACCCTCGCTGGATGCAACCTTGACTACGCAAGGCAACCCTTGCGTGGTCGGTGGCCGCTCGATAACTTGGGTCAGGGCCTGATCCAATTACCGACGATCAATTCTCGCGCATTATCCAAACCCCATTGAGGTGTTCGTCATGCCGCCGACGGTGTCGGTCGTCGTTCCGACCCACAACAGCTCGAAGACTCTGGCTGCGTGCCTTGCCGCGATCCATCGGCAGCGACACCCGGTGACCGAGGTGATCGTCGTCGACGACGCCAGCACCGACGACACCCGGGAGATCGCGCGGCGGTTCCCCTGCCGACTGCTGGTCACCGACCGCAATGTGGGACCGGCTGCCGCCCGTAACCGTGGCATCCAGGCCAGCTCCGGCGACCTGATCTTCTTCCTGGACTCCGACTGCGCACCGGAACCGGACGCCCTCGGCAACGCCCTGGCCATCCTCCGCGATCAGCCCGACGTGGCCTGCGTACACGGCATCTACTCGCTCGAACCCTTGATCGACGACGGCCCGGTCGAGGCGTACCGGCTGCTGCACGGGCACTACTGGCGACTGCGCAATGTCGGTAGGGTCCGCACCACCCTCTTCGCCATCTGTCTCATCCGGCGGGAGGTTTTCACCTCGGTCGGTCTGTTCGACGAGAAGCTGCGCGCCTCCGAGGACGTGGAGATCGGCGACCGGATGGGGGACCGGTACGGCATCGTCCTGACCGACACGATGGTCTGCCGCCACGACGACGACGATCGGCTCGGGGCACTGCTGCACAAACAGTTCCGCCGTTCGCAGATGCTGATCCCGGTCGCCCGGGCCGAACGCGGACCGGCCGGCATCCGCGCCAACACCCGGGCCGGTCTGCTGACCGCGACCCTGGTACCGGCCACCCTGCCGACCGCGCTGCTGACCGGTGGCTGGCCGGTGCTGTCCCTGCTGTTCCTCGTATTGTTCACCGTCGCCGAGCCGGCTCTGCTGCGCTTCGTACTGCGCCAGCGTGGGCCCGCCTTCACGGCCTTCTTCATCGGGGTGCACCTGCTGGTCCAACTGGCCGTCGTCAGTGGAGCACTGGTGGGCGGGGTACGCCACCTACTTGATCGCGACTTCGGACCGACCCGGGCCAGCCTCGCGGCGAAGACCTCCCGATGAGTACCGGTCGTGGGCCCCTCACCCGGTTCTGTGCCCACCTGCACGCCCAGACGTTGCACTATCTGCTCTTCGCCTACCGCGGGCAGCAGGCGTTGCGCCGTCGTCCCACCACCGGTGGCCGGCACTGGCCGGCCTTCGGGCTGGCCGGAGAGGAGATCGCCCTAACCATCGACGACGGTCCGCATCCGCAGTGGACCCCTGCGCTGCTGGACCTGCTGCACCAGCACGGGATACGGGCCACCTTCTTCCTGATCGGGGACCGGGTACGGGAACGACCGGACCTGGCCCGCCTGGTGCATGAGGCCGGTCATCTGATCGGCAACCACTCGATGTCCCACCCGCAGCCCTTCGCCGCCCTCACCCGGCAGGAGCTGCGGGCCCAGATCGTGCACACCCAACGCGAGATCGAGGACGCCGTCGGGGTCACCCCCGCGCTGTTTCGGGCGCCGGGCGGTAACTGGTCGCCGAGGGTCCTGCGGACCACCGCGGCGCTCGGCCTCACCCCGGTCGACTGGACGGTGAACCCCAGTGACTGGCGTACTCCGGGGGTCGCCCGGATCGCCCGGTCGCTGTCGCGTACCAGACCGGGGCAGATCATGCTCTGCCACGACGGCGGTGGCGACCGGTCACAGACCGTCGCGGCCCTGGCCGAGGTGCTGCCGCGCCTGGCCGACCAGGGGCTCCGCTTCGTCACCGTCCCGGACCAGCGGTAGCTGCCGTGGACCTTGCCATGGCCTGCCCGTGCATGGAGCCGGATAGTCACACGTCAATCAGTCGGCTCACTGGTCAGACCGGGCCGCCCTCAGTGTCGTGGGCGTCCGCTGCCAGGACGGAGCCGCCGAAGATCGCCGATCCGGGTCATGACGCCCCGGTCCGGCGGGGTGGGGGAGACACTGATGTCGCAAGATGAACTGTCCATACAGCTCCTGGGGCCGGTGCGGGCCTGTCGGGGCGACACCCAGCTGTATCTGGGCACGCCCCGGCAACGGGAGGTCCTGGCGGTGTTGGCGATCCGCAGCGGCACGGTGATGTCGGTCGCTCAGATCGTCGAGGCGATCTGGGTGGGCCGGCGGCCCGACTCGGTCGAGAACATGGTGCACACCTACATCGGTCGGCTGCGCCGTGCCCTGGAACCCCCCGGCAACCGGCCCGCCCTGGCCCGGGTGCTGCGCTCCACCCGACCCGGCTACACCCTGGACATCCCGGCTGACGCGGTGGACATCGTCCGCTTCGAGCAGGATGTCCGCAGCGCCCGTGCCGCCCGCTCCCAGCAGGATCTGCCCCGGACCCTCTACCTGTTCCAGCGGGCCCTCGACCGATGGTCCGGGCGGGCCCTGCACGAGGCCACCGGCCCGCTGGCCGAGGCGGAACGGATCCGGCTGGCCGAGCTTCGCCAGGATGTGCTGGAGGAGATGACCGGGGTCCGGCTGCTGGTCGGCGACATCGAGAACGTCGTCGCCGAGCTGCGCTGGATGCTGGCCGAGCATCCGATGCGGGAACGGCTGTGGGAACTGCTGCTGGTCGCGCTCGGGCAGACCTCCCGAAGGGCGGAGGCTCTCACCGCCTTCCAGGACGCCCGGACCACCCTCGCCGACCGGCTGGGAGTGGAACCCGGCCACCGGCTCCAGGACCTGCATCGCCGGCTGCTGCGCAGCGAGCCGGTCACGGTCTTCCCGTGGTGGGAGCGGCGAGTGCGGGTCTGACCGCCCGGGTGGCCCGGGGCGGACCACCCGGCAACTGGTTCAGGATTCGACCGTGGCGGGGGTCAGCACGAAGAAGGCGTCCGGGGAGTCCTCGCCGGACCCCGGGGCCTGCCAGGTGGTCACGTCGAGCCCGCAGTCCTGGATCACCTGCACGAACTGCCGGGACCGCTGCACGTCGTAGATCTGCACGAGGATCCGGCCGCGTGGGGTGAGCAGCCCCGGCAACCGACCCAGCAGTTCGGCCGCCTCGTCCACGGACAGGTAGTAGATCACCTCGCGCAGCAGGATGGCGTCGTACCGGTCCGGTGGGAGGTACCCCCGGATGTCGGCCACCGCGTACGAGGCGTCCGCGCGATTCAGCGACCGGGCCGTCCGGATCGCTCGCCGACTGATGTCCACCCCGTGGTAGTGCCGGTAGCGGCCGGGGGAGAGGGTCAGGTTGGCGCTGGTGCCGCAGCCCAGGTCGAGAATCGTCGGGTGCGGTGCCCATTCCTCGATCAGGGACAGCGGCACACTGCCACCCCCGGCCTCGTCCAGGTAGCCCCAGAAACCCAGGGCGTACTGGGCGTCCCAGAGTGCCGCGTTCAACCGTGGGCTGCGTCGTACCAGCGCCCGGACCGGTGCACCCATCCGCCCCGCGATCATCCTCAGCTTCGACACCGTCGTCACCGACCCCTCTCCGCCGGGCTCATGCCGGACAGTTGCGTGTGCACCGGGCCGCCGACCGGCCCCTCGACGGAACTCTGCTGCGGCCCGGCCTCGGTGGGCTGGCTGAGTCGCAGCCGCCGCCGATGCAGGTACTGCGCCAGCGCCAGTCCGCCCCCGCCGACGGCCACCTCACTGAGCGCGCAGACCAGCCGGCTGATCAGCACCACCGGAGTGGCCACGGTCACCGGCAGTACGGTGGCCAGCCCGAGCATCAGCACCGCCTCCCGTACCCCCAGCCCGTCCGGGGCCACGACCACCGCCAGACCGGCCACCGCGGCGGCGGCGAACCCCGCCACACAGATCAGGTACGACCGCACCGGTGGGGCACCGGCGGCCACCGCCAGCAGCCACAGGTGATGCCCGGAGATGAACCAGGACAGGGTCTGCGCGGCCACGGCGCGACGCAGGCCGGAGGCGGAGGCGGCGACCTGCGGAGGCGGCCGGCGCAGCAGCCGGGCGGCCAGCCCGATCCCCCGGTTGAGCAGATCCGGGCGGACCACGAGGGCGACCAGGGGGACCGTGGCGAGCACCAGCCACCAGGTGGCGCCGGAGAGCACCGCCGGCCCGGCCGCCAGGGCGACCGTCATCCCGGTCATCGCCACCACCGCCCAGCTGAGCAGGAACACCCCGGCCAGCCGGATCGGTCCCACCTCGATCTCCTTGCCCATCCGCAGCAGGACCGGCAGGGCGACGAAGCGGCCCGGTACGAACTTGGTCAGGAAACCCACGAAGAACAGCCGGTACGCCGTCCACCGGTCCACCGGGGCCCCCAGGTCGACGAAGATCGCCCGCCAGGAGACGATCCCCAGCAGCAGACCGGCGGCGTTGATCAGCAGGGCCCCGGTCACGGCCACCGCCACCCGCCACGGGTCCAGTTGACCGGCCAGGGCGGCCACCGGGGTCCAGTCCTGGGAGCGGACGAACAGCACCAGACCGACGCTCAGGGCCACCACGAAGGCGACCGTGAACGCCCGGTTGACCAACCGCCACCAGCGGCCCTTCATCGGCGCGACTCCACCGTGGCCGGTCGGGCCCCCAGCGCCCGGATCCGCCGCAGCAGGGCACCGGACACCCCGATCCCCATGCCGAAGAACTCCGTCAGGTGGGTCAGCCACCGCAGACCGGCGGCGTAGAGCAGGAACCGGGGGCCGCGGTGCCGCAGGGCGAAGGCCAGCAGGTGCCGGTCCGCCACCACGGCGGCGCCGATCAGGGCCACCGGCAGGGCGGCCCACCAGGGTGACAGCAGGATCAGCGGGACACTGGCCACCGTCAGGCCGCTGGAGACCATGCCGACCACCGAGCCGAGGTCGACCTGGTGTGGCGCCCGGTCGGCACGGTCGTCGCCCGCAGTGGCGGCCGGGCGCTCCCACCGGGTGGCGACGACCGCCCCGGCGTAGGTCACCGCGCGGCGGAACAGTTCCGACAGGTACGGCCGCAGCCGATCCACGTCGTCGTGCCGGCCGACGATCTCGTCGCTGACCCGGATGGTGTACCGCTGCGGCAGCCGGGTGCCGAACTCCACGTCCTCGGCGTCGCGCAGCCGCTCGTCGAAGCCCCCGACCAGGTCGAAGACCTCCTTGGGTACGGCGGTGAGGGCGAACATGGTGGTGCTGGTCAGCCCGGTGGCCCGGCGTCGCCAGAAGTGCTCGAACAAGGTCTTGTACGCCTCGACCGGCCCGTCGTCGTAGAGCGGACGCAGATCGTAGATGCCCTGCACGACACCGCAGTCCGGGTACGCCGTCAGGGTGCGTACGGCCGCGGCCAGGGCCCCGGGTGCCAGGGCGATGTCCGAGTCGACGAAGAACACCACCTCACCGCCGGCCCGTACGGCACCGGCGTTACGGGCCGCCGAGACCCCCCGGTTGGCGTCGAAGGCCAGCAGGGTGCAGGGGAACTCGGCCGCGATCTGCCGGGACCGGTCGGTGCTCGCGTCGTCGACGACGATCACCTCTGCCGGCGGTGGGGTCTGGGCGTATACCGCCGACAGACAGTCCCGCAGGGTCCGTTCCTTGTTGTAGTTGGGTACCACCACGGACACCCTCACCGGGCCCACCTCTCGAGGTCGTCATGGTCGGCCCGTCCGCCCCGGGGGCGCAGCGCCAGCCAGCCCAGCGCCAGCAGACCGACGAGCACGTACAGGTTGGTGTGCAGCAACTCCAGGCCCCGGAAGTGCAGATCCGTGCCGCGCAACCCGATCAGGGTCCAGGCCGCGCTGGCCACGAGGGCGGCCCAGAGCAGCGCGCCGGCAGCCACCGCTACCCGGTCACCCGCGCGCCGGCCGCGCACCGCCAGCAGCACCAGGGCGGGTACGCACCACACCCAGTGGTGGTGCCAGGCGATCGGCGAGACGAGCAGACCGGTCGTCGCGCAGGCCAGCACGCCGATGAACTCCTCGCCGGCGCGGACACACCGCACCGCGACCACCAGCCCGGCCGCCCCGGTGAGGATCGCCAGCGGCAGCCAGACGGCGGTGACCTCGGCGGTGTCACCGAGGCGGGCCAGCGCACCGTGCAGGGACTGGTTGAGCACCGTCCGGGGGTCGGCGGTGACCCGGGCGGTGTCGAAGAGACCGCCGCCCCAGAACCGGAGCGAGTCGGCCGGCCGCCAGGCGAAACCGAGCCCGAGGGTGGCACCGAAGGCCAGGGTCGCCACCCCGGCCGCCCGCCACCGGCGCAGGCAGAGCAGGTACGCCACGAAGATCAGCGGAGTCAGCTTGAGGCCGGCGGCGACACCCACCCCCCACCCCCGCCAGCGGCTGCCCGGGTCACCGGTCAGGTCCAGCAGGACGAGCAGCATCAGAAACAGGCCCACCTGACCGACCTGGAGGTGACCGGCCACCGGGAAGACCGGCAGCAGCGCTACCGTGCCCAGCAACACGGCACCGGGGTCGGCAGCCGTACCGGCGGCCCGCAGCGCGATGCGGACCACGGCGGCCAGGGCGAGCACGGTGACCGCCGACCAGATGCCGATCCCGGTCGCGGCGCCGAGGTAGGCCAGGGGTTGCAGGACCAGTGCGGCGAACGGCGGGTACGTGAAGCCCAGCACGCCGCCGTCGGCGCCCGGGTGGGTGGCGTCGTAGAGCCTGCCGTCCCCACCGGCGGCGGCGATCGCGGCCGTCCGGTAGACGGCCAGGTCCCCCCAGAACCGGCCGGTGCTCCGATGCACCACCACTGCCGCGGCGGCCACCGCACCGGCCAGCAGCAGCAGCGCGGTGACCGACAGCGCCCTGCGAATCCGGTCAGCCCGAGGGGCCGCCGGCGGCGCGATTATCGTCACGGCAGCCCCCTTCGAAGGTCAGTTGGCAGACGGTAACAATCGACACGTCAACGCTTCCTGTAACTGATCTGGATTACTGACGGCAGGCGGGCTGGACAGCGGGCGGGCGCACGGCCTGGCGCCGGTCGTGGCGGGAACCGCCCTCCCCGCAAGGGGGTGATCCGGCGAATGGCGATCTCCTCAACTAGCCCGGGTCGCAATTATCGGCTGTGGATCACACCAATTGCGACAAAGTCGTGACAGCTTCACGCCACTGCGCTGGTACGTGGTCGATTTCGATTGCGAATGCTGTCGCTTTTGTGTCCGAAGCGATTCCCATCTAGTCCGCTACGCGTCACTTCCCGTTCATTGCGATCAATGTCTGTCAATCAATACGCTGTGCCTGCTCCCAATAGGGAGTACGAAGGACAAGGGAGGTCCTCTTTGAAATCGACCCTGCGCTGGACCGCGATCACCGGAATGTCGATCGCGTTGGTCCTGGGGGGCGCACCGGCCGTCAGTGCAAATCCCACCACCACCGAGAGCAACGGCAACACCAGCACCGTGGCCCGCACCCTGGACGGTCGCGCGATCACCAACGACAAGATCGCCAAGGAGGTAGCGGAGTTCTGGACGCCGGAGCGGATGGCCTCGGCCGTCGACCTGACCTTCGCCCGGCCGGGCGGCGCGGTCGAGTCACCGGCCCGCGCACCCAAGCCCACCGGTCCGGCCGGCGCGGTGGCGCCGATGGCGCCGAGGATCACCGGCACGGACGACGTCCGGACCATGGTCAACGAGTCGCTGGCCGTCGGTAAGGTCTACTTCACCGTCCCCGGCGGTGGCACCGCCTCCTGTTCGGCCAGCACGGTCGCCAGCGGCAAGCGGCGGCTGGTGGTGACCGCGGGCCACTGCGTGCACGGGGGCGCCGGCGGGCAGTGGTACAGCAACTGGCAGTTCGTCCCGCGATACCGCAACGGGGCCCGTCCGTTCGGCACCTTCGTGGCGTCCAGCCTCAACACCCGCACCGCGTGGATCAACAACAGCAGCTTCGCCGAGGACATGGGCATCGCCGTCATGAACAACGGCGGCTCCTACGGGCTCAAGGTCGTCGACACCGTCGGTGGTCACGGCCTGCGCTGGAACTACGGCTACAGCGTCTCGGTGACCGCCCTCGGTTACCCGTCCAACCTGGGCGGCGGCGAAAGTCAGTACTTCTGCCAGGGCACCACCTGGAATGCCGGCGGTCAGCAGATCCGGATGTGGTGCAACATGACCTACGGTTCCAGCGGCGGACCCTGGCTTCAGGAATACAACGACAGCACCGGGTACGGATTCATCAACAGTGTCGTGAGCCACGGTGACAATCCCGGCAACGGCCAATTCGACGGCCCCTACTTCGACGACGACATCAAGAGCCTCTACGACTTCGCCGAAGGAATTTCTCCGGCATAGGGGTCCGTGAAATCATCGGCCCCGGCCAGCTGGCCGGGGCCGATGCGGCGTCGAATGGCGTACGGATGCCGATGCCTGACGGACGACGGTCAGAGCCCGGCCGCGGCGTCGTACCGGCGGCGCAGGTCGGCCATCTCCGCGGGGGCCAGGGCCTCCTTCTGCGCCGGCTCGGCGTACTTCGGCGGGAACATCTGCCGCAGCCGGTCGATGAACATGACGTCCTCGGTCGCCTCGACCACCTGGATGCCCGGCGGATCGGTCGACAAGTCCATGATCACCGGACCGGCCAGTTTGACCGCCCAGTCCCAGGTGCGCTTCTGCTCGGCGACCCCGCACAGGTGGAAGCCGTAGACCGTCTGCACGTCGGTGAGTCTGCTCGCCTCGGAGGGTTCGAAGCCGTAGACGTGGACCCCGCAGATCACGGCCGGCTTCGCCTGCTCACCATCGGCCGCCTGCTGGGGGTAGTGCCCCGCGTGGTTGTGCTGTTCCGGGTCTGCCTGTTCGAGGATGGTCCGCATCCGGGTCATGATCTGTGCACGCAGATCCGTCGGCCTCGCCTCCGAGCCGGCCGTCCTGACCAGAACGACCGCGCCGGTCGACACCGTCAGCAGGATCACCGCGACCAACACGTAACGGTTGCGGTACCACCCCGCGAAACTTGCTCGGGAAACCATGACTGCTTCTCACCTCGTCGCCGATACTGCCGAGTCGGCAGGACGTGCCCAGGGATGGATGTGCCCGGTGTCGGGGAGCGGCCCGGCGCTGTGGCGCGCAGCGTCCGCCCACCGGCGCGCTGCCCCACGCGATGCTCCCGTGCTGGCCGTTCCCAGCGTGGTTGCCCCCACGCTGCGGCGATGTGAGCCATTCCAGCACGCTTTCACCTACTCCGGCAACTGTGTCAGCGCCGGCTGATGCCCACCCAGCATTGACACACGCCCTCGTGCATCTCATGGTCAATAGATCTAGCTCTCCGTCGAAAGGGCCATACGATGGTCGGGAACGAGCACAGGTACGTCATCGTCGGGGCGGGTCCCGCCGGTGTTCAGCTGAGCTACTACCTCCAGCAGCACGGCGCCGATTACCTGACGCTCGAGAGTGAAGACTCACCGGGCGGGTTCTTCCGCCGGTTCCCCCGCCACCGCCGGCTGATCTCCCTGAACAAGGTGCACACCGACAGCACCGATCCCGAGATCCGGCTGCGCTGGGACTGGAACTCGCTGCTCAACGACTCCCCGGACCTGCTGTTCCCGAACTTCAGCAAGGAGTACCTGCCGGCCGCCGACGACCTGGTGCGCTACCTGGCCGAGTTCCAGCGGCACTACCAGCTCAACATCCGCTTCGGCACCCGGGTCGAAGGGATCACCCGGACCGAGGAGGGGTTCACCCTGGACACCGACCAGGGTCAGGTGCGGGCGCGCTGCCTGATCGTGGCCACCGGCTGGGGCAGGCCGTTCGTGCCGGCCATCCCCGGCATCGAGCACGCGACCGGGTACGAGGACATGGTCATCGACCCCGAGGAGTACGAGGGCCAGCGGGTCCTGATCATCGGCAAGGGCAACTCCGCCTTCGAGACCGCCTCGGCCATCCTCGGCCGGGCCTCGATGGTGCACCTGGCCAGCCGGCACCCCCTGAAGTTGGCCTGGAACACCAAACACCCCGGCGACGTACGCGGCCAGTACGGCGCGATCCTGGACAGCTACCAGTTCAAGACCCTGCACTCCGTGCTGGACTGCACCATCGACGAGATCCGCCCGGTCGACGGCCGCTTCCAGGTGTCGATCACCTACACCCACGCCGACGGCGAGACCGCGGTGCTCGACTACCACAAGGTGCTGCGGTGCACCGGCTTCCAGATGGACACCGCCCTGTTCGACGAGACCTGCCGCCCGGACATGGTGCGCGAGGGCCGGATGCCCGACCTGCGTCCGGACTGGCAGTCCACGAACGTCGACGGCCTGTACTTCGCCGGCACCATCGCCCAGGCCCGCGACGTCAAGCACGCCTCCTCACCCTTCATCGACGGATTCCGGTACAACCTGCGTACCTTCACCCGGCTGCTGCGGGAGCGCTACGAGCAGGTGCCGTTGTCGTACGCGACCACCCCGGCCGACCCGGCCTCCCTGACCAAGCTGATGCTCGACCGGGTCAACTGGAGTTCGGCGCTGTGGACCCAGTTCGAGTACCTGTGCGACGTGTTCGTCCGCGACGAGGCCACCGGCGACTTCCGGCACTACGAGGACCTGCCGGAGGACTACGCCGTGGAACGCTTCGCCGAGGCCACCCACTGGTACACCCTGGCGCTGCGGTGGGGTCGTGACGAGTACGGCGACGTCTTCGCCATCGAGCGTCATCCGACTCCCGACCGGGCCCGGGAGAGCGCCTTCATCCACCCGGTGATCCGGCGCTACCGGGGCGGGGAACTGATCGCCGAGCAGCATCTGCTGGAGGACCTGCTGGCCGAGTGGCGCCGACCGGACCGGCATGTCGAGCCGTTGACCGGGTTCCTCACCGGGCACCTCAACGGCGGATCATGACCTCCTCCAGCGGTTTACGGGCCAACTCCGGGACCAGGGCGTCCGGCGCGGGATAGCCGACCGGCATCACCACGTACGGGCGCTCCTCCCGGGGTCGCTCGCACACCTCGTTGAGGAACCGCATCGGGTTGGGGGTGTGGGTCAGGGTGACCAGACCGGCGTGATGCAGGGCGGTGATCAGCACACCGACCGCGATGCCGACGGACTCCTTGACGTAGTACGGCTTGGGGCTGTGCGGCCCCTGGTGCACCTCGAACACGACGATGACGGCCGGGGCGGTCTCCAGGAAGGGTTTGCGCCAGTCCGTGCCGAGCCCGGAGATCGCATCCAGCCACTGGTCTGAGGCCCGGTGGTCGTAGAAGGCGCGTTCCTCGGCCTCGGCCGCCTCGCGCAGCCGACGCTTGCGGGTCGGGTCGGTCAACACCACGAACCGCCACGGCTGCACGTTGGCACCGCTGGGCGCGGTCGAGGCCGCCCGGATCGCGGCCTCGATCACCCCCTCGGGCACCGGATCGGCAGCGAAGTCACGCACGGATCGGCGCTGCGCCATCCGTTCCGCGAAGGCCTCCGCCTCGCGGACCATGTCCGCCGGTCGGCGACGGCTGTGCTGGATCGGAACCCTCGGTAACAGCTTCGTGTGGGTCACCTGTGGCCTCCCTGAACCAGGTGGACCGGCGTCACCGACAGGCCGGGCCGGCCGTGCGACGTTCGGTTCATCCAGCATTGCCCAGGGGGGTGCGTGTCGTCGTTACGTAAGTGTGCCCTGTTGCTCCGCCAGTACCCCGGGGGCGGTGTGCGCGGCCATCTCGTCGACCACATCGGAAAGTCGTCCGTGTCGCGCCGCGACGGCCCGCTGCCGGGTCGCCCCGTCGCCCTCCGTGCCGAGCCAGGCCAGCCACTGCTGTACCCGCTGCCGGTCGCCGGCCTCCTCCAGGGCCGGTCCGGCCAGCTCTACCAGCCGCTGCGCCAGGGTGGCCGCGGGCAGCAGCCGCCCGGTCGCCACCTCGATCCCCTGGCCGCCCATCCCGTCGCGGGCCGCCCGCCAGTAGGCCAGCCGCAACAGCTCAGCTGCCGGCTGCGGCCCCTCGTCGCCGGTGTCGACCGCCTGCCCGGCGACGACCACCAGCGCCCGCACCAGAGCGGCCAGGGCCTCGGATTCGCCGGCGGTGACCGGCATGTCGGCCACCCGCACCTCCAGGGTGGGCTGGTTCACCGACAGGCGCAGGTCCCAGAAGATCGTGCCGTGGTCGACCAGGGCGCCCGCCTCCAGCAGCATGTCGATGTGGCGGTCGTACTGCTGGGCGGAGGTCAGGTACGGCGGGGGCCCGGCCACCGGCCACCGGCCCCAGGTCAGGCTGCGCCAGCTCGCGTACCCGGTGTCCCGCTCGCACCAGTACGGCGAGTTGGCCGTCAGGGCCAGCAGCACCGGCAGGTGGGGGCGCAGGTGGTTGCCGATCAGCACGGCCCGGTCCCGGTCGGGCTCCTCCACGTGCACATGCACCGCGCAGATCGCCAGGTCGTCGTGCAGGCCCCGGAAGGTGGCGTTGCCCCGGTCCTGGCGGGGTCCCTCGGTGATCGGCGGTGGTACGACATCACCGAGCACCGGGGAACCGCTGGCGATCACCCGCAGCCCCGCCGACCGGGCGGCGCTCTGCACGGCCCACCGCCCCTCGGCAAGCTGGGCTCCCAGGTCCGCCAGGCGCAGACAGGGATCGGTGCGGGTCTCGACGTGCAGTTTGGTGATCTCGCCGCCCACCCGGGTGCCCAGCACCGGCCGGGCGCGATCGATGAC
Organism: Micromonospora sp. NPDC047134; assembly: GCF_040643455.1. NCBI lineage: Bacteria > Bacillati > Actinomycetota > Actinomycetes > Micromonosporales > Micromonosporaceae > Micromonospora > Micromonospora sp. NPDC047134. Next base: position 23,086 of record NZ_JBEYUI010000012.1, on the reverse strand, counting down.
GGTGGCCGCCTCCGGGACGACCGCACCCCGATCGGTGTCCACGACGAAGAACTCCTCTTCGACCCCGAACCGGGGAATGGCCGATCCTGGACCCTGTCCCGTAGTCATGCCACCGCCGACCTCTCACTGTCGGCCGTGCGCCGACGCTGAGCAGGTTACGGGATTCCGCCGACCAGTTGTGGGTTCGCAACCTCCATTGAGGACACTTCTTGCACCAGCCCGGCCAGCAGCGCCGTCCGCTCCGGCATCCGGTCCAGATACACGTACTCCTCGGCGGAGTGTGCCCCACCCCCGACCGCACCCAGACCGTCCAGGGTGGGTACGCCGAGCGCGGCGGTGAAGTTGCCGTCGGAGGCCCCCGCGGCGTACGCCCCGACGACCTTCGGCAGTTCCAGTGCCTCAGCGGTCGACTGGGCCAGCTCCAGCAGGGGCTGGGCGAGTTCGGCCGGCATGGGGTAGCGGTTGATGCCCCCGCGTACGACCAGGGCCGCCTCGGGCAGGTGCGGCTCCAGCTTGCGGATGGCCTGGTCGACGCGCTCCAGCTCGGCCCTGGTCCAGGCCCGCACGTCCACGGCCAGGCTGGCGATCTCCGGCACGGTGTTCGTCGTCGTTCCGGCGGAGAGCAGGGTGGGGGTGACGGAGGTGCCCGCGCTGTCCGCCGTTCCCAGGGCGCCCAGGGCGAGCACCTGGTGGGCCACCTCGACGGTGGCGTTGACGCCACGCTGCGGCTCCACCCCGGCATGGGCGGCACGGCCCTGGACGGTCAGGCGGTACACCGACCCGCCCTTGCGGGCCACCTTCACCTGGCCCTCCGGGGTGGCCGCCTCGCAGACCAGCACCGCGCCGGAACGCCGGGCCTCCCGTTCGATCAACGGTCGGGAGGTTACCGATCCGCTCTCCTCGTCGCAGGTGAGCAGCACCCCCACCGTGGAGGTGTCCTCGACCAGGCGCAGGGCGGTGAACATCTGCACGATGCCGGCCTTCATGTCGCACACCCCGGGGCCGGTGGCCACGTTCCCCCGTACGGTGAAGGGTCTGATCCGGGTCGTGCCGACCGGGAAGACGGTGTCGAAGTGGCCGAGGAGCAGCACCCGCTGGTCCACCGCCGGCCACAGCAGGTGCGGCAGACCGTCGAGCACGACCCGCTCGGCCGGGCGGCCGAGCACCTGCTCGCCCCATTCGGCGAGCAGGTCGGCACAGGACTCCAGGTGGGGCAGCGAGCCCGGTGCCGACTCGTGCCCGACCAGGGTGGCCAACTGGTCGACCATGTCTGCCTGGAGCTTGTCAGCGGCATCGCGCAGACGACGTGCGTGGTCCATCGATCCCTCCGAACTCGGGTGAGGGGCCTGGCCAGGCGTGTCCATCGACCCTCGCAGAGGGAACCGGGTGGGGTCACCCTTGTCCGTGCTGCATGCTCATTCAGCCGGAATCGCGGCGCCGTACCCGTGCTCGACGATCCGGCGCGCCGACTCGGCGTAGGCCTCCCGACCAGGGGGAGCGAAGGTGCCCAGCCCGTCGACGTACCGGTTGAACATGCAGAAGGCGGCGGCGATCAGCACGGTGTCGTGGATCTCCATGTCGGTGGCGCCCTGGGCGCGCGCGGCGTCCACCAGCTCACTGGTGACCTCACGGCCGCTGATCTGCACCGCACCGGCGATGCGCAGCAGGGCCCGCAGCTTGGCCGAGATCGGGGCGCTGTCCAGGTCCGCGCGCACCTGGTCCACCAGGTCGTACCCCTCGTCGAGCTGCGCGGCCGCGAACGCCGAGTGCGAGGCGCAGCAGAAGTCGCAGTCGTTGCGCCCGGACACGTACGCCGCGATCAGCTCCCGCTCACCGGCCGGGAGGGTGTTGGGGGCCCGCAGCAGCACCTCGGCCAACTCGCTGAGCGGCTTGGCCGTCTCCCGGCGGTAACGCATCAGGCCGCTGATGCCGGGGAAAGTCTTCTCATCGGCTCCGAGATCGATGTGCGCCATGCTCGTCCTGCCCTTCACCACTGTGGCCCGGACGGGGTGACGCTCACCTGAGGGGCGCGGGCCCCTGTCGAGGATGGCTGCCCGTGCGGGACGGCGTGAGCGACGCCGCGCAGCCACGATCACATCCGATCTCCGGCCGCGCTTCTTCATACGTGCGCTGTCCGGGCCGGCGCGGCCCGGCCACCTAGCCGCCGGCAACTACGACGACCCGGAGCACTGGCGTACCCCGGCGATGCTGCTGGACCAGGTGATCCTTCCCGCATCGGCGTGACGGGCCGCCGGCCGCGCCGGGTCAGCGTCGCACCCCGGCGGGGCCCACGAGTGCCGCCCGCCAGTCAGGTCAGCGTTGGACGCGGGCGCCCGCGCCGCGCATCAGCGCCTCGACCTCCTTGCGGTTGGCCATCGAGGTGTCGCCCGGGGTGGTCATGGCCAGGGCGCCGTGCGCCGCGCCGTACTCCACCGCGGTGGCCAGGTCGTGCTGCTCCAGCAGGCCGTAGATCAGCCCGGAGGCGAAGCTGTCCCCGCCGCCCACCCGGTCCATGATCTCCAGGCCAGGGCGGTGGGTGGCCTCGACGAACCGGCCGCCGGCCCAGGCGATCGCCCCCCAGTCGTTGACGGTGGCGCTGCGTACGGTGCGCAGGGTGGTGGCCACCACCCGGAAGTTGTCGAACTCCTTGGTGACCTCCTCGATCATCCGCTGGAAGTTGGTCACCTCCAGTTCGGACAGGCTGGCGTCGGTGTCGGGCACCTCGAAGCCGAGGGAGGCGGTGAAGTCCTCCTCGTTGCCGATCATGACGTCGACGTACCGGGCCAGTCGCCGGTTGACCTCCTGTGCGCGGGCCTGCCCGCCGACCGCCTTCCAGAGGCTGGGCCGGTAGTTCAGGTCGTACGAGATGATCGTGCCGTGGCGTCGGGCGGCGGCCATGGCCGCCTCGATGGTCTCCGGGGTGGTCTCCGACAGGGCGGCGTAGATGCCGCCGGTGTGCAGCCAGCGCACCCCCAGGTCGCCGAAGAGGTGGTCCCAGTCGACGTCCTCGGCGCGCAGTTGACTGGCGGCGGTGTGGCCCCGGTCCGAGGTGCCGACCGCCCCGCGCACCCCGAAGCCCCGCTCGGTGAAGTTCAGGCCGTTGCGCACGCTGCGGCCGATGCCGTCGTACGGCATCCAGCGGATGAACGACGGGTCGACGCCGCCCTGGAGGATCAGGTCCTCCAGCAGCCGTCCCACCTCGTTGTCGGCGAAGGCGGTGACGATGGCGGTGCGCAGCCCGAAGCAGCGGCGCAGCCCTCGGGCGACGTTGTACTCACCGCCCCCCTCCCAGGCCCGGAAGGCGCGGGCGGTGCGCACCCGTCCCTCACCGGGGTCCAGGCGCAGCATCACCTCGCCGAGGGAGACCAGGTCGTAGCGGCAGTCCTCGGCGGGACGCAGGTCGAGAACGGACATGGCGGATCAGGCCTCCCGGGCGGCGGTCACGGCGGCGGCGGTCAGGGCGGTCACGTCGTCCCATCGGCCCTCGGCGAGCAGGCTGGGGGCGACCATCCAGGTCCCGCCGACGGCGAGGACCGGGGGCAGGCTCAGGTAGTCGCGCAGGTTGGCGGTGTTCACCCCGCCGGTCGGGATGAAGCGTACGGACCGGAAGGGCGCGGCCAGCGCCTTGATCATCGTGGTGCCGCCGAGTTGCTCGGCGGGGAAGAACTTGACCGTGTCCAGCCCGGCGTCGAGGGCCATCTGGATCTCGGTCGGGGTGGCCGCGCCCGGGAAGACCGGCACGCCCACCTGCTGGCAGTGGGCCACCACCCGGGCACTGAAGCCGGGGCAGACGATGAACCGGGCGCCGGCCGCGACGGCCTCGTCCACCTGGCCGGGGGTGAGCACGGTGCCGGCGCCGACCAGCAGCTGCGGGTCCTCGGACATGGTCCGGATGGACTCGGCGGCGGCGTCGGTGCGGAAGGTCACCTCCACGCTGCGCAGGCCCCCGGCGGCCAGGGCGGCACCCAGCGGGGCGGCGGCACGGGCGTCGTCGAGCACGACGACCGGCAGGATCCGGCCCGCGGCGATGGTCTGCGAGACGTCGGCGGGCTGTTCAGAAGGATGAACGGTGGTCACATATGTGACCCTACTGCTGATCCCGGGGATGTCAATCCCGCTACAGTGAGCGCCATGACATCCGCCGAGGGCTTCTCACCGGTCAAGTCGGCCGGGCGCACGCTGGAGGTGCTGGAGACCCTGGCGGCCTCCGGCGGGCGACGCTCCCTCGGCGACCTGGCCCGGGACCTGGGCATCCCGAAGAGCAGCCTGCACGGCATCCTGCGCACGATGGTGCAGCGCGGCTGGGTGGAGACCGACGACACCGGTACCCGCTTCGGGCTGGGGGTACGCGCCCTCCAGGTAGGGGCGGCGTACCTGGACACGGACGACGCGGTCGGGCTGCTGGCCGGGGTGCTCGACGAGTTGTCCCGGCAGTTCGGCGAGACCGTGCACCTGGGCCGACTCGACGGGGCCCACGTGGTCTACACCGCCAAGCGGGAGTCCTCGCATCCGCTGCGGCTCTACAGCGCCATCGGGCGACGCCTGCCGGCGCACGCCACCGCCCTCGGCAAGGTGCTGCTCGCCGAACGCACCCCCGAGGCGGTCGAGGCGATCATCGGGTCCGCCCCGGCGGCGTTGACCCGACACACCATCACCGACCTGGCCGCCCTGCACGCCGACCTGGCGGCCAGCCGGGAACGCGGGTACGCCGTCGACCACGAGGAGAACACCGAGGGCATCGTCTGCTTCGCCGTCGCGGTGCCCCTGCACACCCCCGCGGTGGACGCGATCAGCCTCTCCATCCCGGCGGCCCGCCTGGACGAGCAGGTGCAGCAGCGGGTGGTGGCGGCGCTGGGCCACGCGGTCGACCAGGTCCGGGCCGCCCGCGGCCTGCTCACCGTCAGCTGAGCCGGGAGCGGAGGACCGACCACCGGCCGCCGGCACCGAACAGGAGGTAGGCGGCCGTCCCGGCGAGAAACAGCACCCCGACCACCAGCCAGGAGAGCGTGGCCGACGAGGGCTGCAGCGGCCAGGCCCAGATCGCGGTGACCCGGTCGGTGCCCCGGGGTGCGGCGGCATAGACCGCGCAGCCGTAGCAGAAGGCCGGCAGCCAGGCCAGGCGGGCACCGAGCAGCACCGCCGCCCCTGCGACCAGACCGGTGTGCCCGAGGGTGTTGCGCACCAGGGCGTACGCGCCGAAGGTGTGCGGGTCGACCAGCCCGGCCAGGCTGAGCACGGCCGCGCTGACGATCGCGGCGAGCAGCACATGACCCGCCCGCCAGATCCGCCAGGGCAGCGGGGAGCCGCGTTCCAACTCCTCGTCGGCACCAGCCAGGCTGGGACCGAGCAGCATGGCGGCCAGCAGGGGAGCCAGGGCGACCACCGGGATGCGGGCGACCGGTCCGCCGAAGTAGGGGCGGGAGGCCAACCAACTCCCCGCTACCCAGGCCAGCACCGCGAGCACCACCAGGCCGACCAGGAAGGCATGCCCGCCCCGTGCGGTCAGATGCAACGCGAACCGACGGCCGGCCCACGCGCCCCGAGGCCGGTCCATCTCGCTGCGGCCCGACCGAGGCCGGTCGGCGGTGCTGCCCTTCACCGAGGCTGCCCGAGCCGGATCAGCGTGGGCAGGTCACAGTCGGCCGCCGCACGCAGGTAGTCGGCGAACCAGGCCCGCTGCGCCGGCATCGGCAGCGCGTAGAGCCAGTCGATCGGGACGTCGGGACTCGCTGGCACCTCGAACAGCCAGGCGTGGGCCAGCTCGCCGGCGAGGTGCGCCCGTTCGGCCTCGCGGTCGTCATCATCGTGTGGGCAGTTCGACCCCGTCACCGCCCACAGGTCGTACTCCAGCCAGTCCTGGTTGGCCAGGCCACCCCGGACGGTGGCCTGCTGGTCCAGGTGCAGCCAGATCGTCCCGTCGCCGGGCACCTGCGGCTGGTCGACCGGTCGGGCGGCATCGTCGACCGCCCGGTCGGGGGCACCAGGAATACCGTCGAGCCGGGTCAGGACCGGCTGCACGAGTGGCGTCACGTCGTCGAGCAGGAAGGCATGGATCCGGGCCACGCACACCTGCGGTCCGGTGTCCGTGCAGACCAGGGCGACCGCCTCCGGGTCGACGGGCAGCCGGTACGGGTCGGGGCCGGTGGCGGTCGGCACCGCTACCCCCATCGCGAGCACACCGGCCAGGGCTGCGGCCATCCAGCGCCGGGCGGCGAGCGCGAGCAGGGTGACCGTCAACGCCAGCAGCCACCCCGCCTGCCCGGCCACCACCGGACCCGGCGCCACCTGGTAGGCGGACCGACCGTCCTGCACCGGGATCAGCCACGCCACGCCCTCGGTGTCCCAGTAGGTCAGGATCCCCAGAAACAGGTACGCGGCCAACCCGGCGACCGGTGCGGCCAGGCGCCACCGCACCAGCCGCCCGACACACATGCCACCGGCGGTAGCCACGCCCAACGCCAGCACCCCGCCGAGCAGGGTCCACCACCAGCCACCCCCGGAGTACGTCGCCACCGGGACGACCAGCGCCGCCGCCCCGGCGAAGGCCAGCAGCACCCCGAGGGTGCCGGCCAGGGTCACCGCCAGCCAGGCCACCAGGACGGGTTGCCAACCGGGACGGGAGGTGGAACCCACCATCTCGTCGATGCCGCGCCGCCGCTCCCGGCCGGCCTGCCAGGCCCCCGCCGCGATCATCAGCGCGCACAGGATCAACAGCGAGGTACGCAGGTAGTTGGCCAGCCCGGCCCACCGACCACCCCAGTCCTCCGGATGCACGACCAGCATCCACACCCCGGCCCCGCACATCGCCGCCGCAGCCAACGGCGCCGTGCCCCGACGCAGCTCGGTACGCAGGATCCGCCTCACCGGGCCGCCGCCCGGGCGTCGCGCAGCACGGCGGCGTAGCCGCGTTCGATCGGGGAGTCGCCGCTGTCACCGACCCCGCCGGCCGCGATGAGTTCCTCGGGCAGTCCGTCGAACACCAGCCGTCCCGCGTCCATCAGGCTGACCCGGGCGCAGGCGGCCACCACGTCCTCGACCAGGTGGGTGCTGACCAGCACGATCGCATCCAGCCCCAACTCCCGCAGCAGGGCCCGGAACTCCACCCGCTGCTCCGGATCCAGCCCGGCGGTCGGCTCGTCCAACAGCAGCAGCCGAGGATCGTTGACGATGGCCTGGGCGATACCGGCCCGGCGGAGCATCCCACCGGAGAGGTGCTTCATCCGGTCGTCGGCCCGGTCCAGCAGCCCGACCCGCTCGATCGCCCGGTCCACCGCCAACGGGATCTGCTCCGACGGCATCTCCTTCAGCCAGGCGAAGTACTCCACGAACTCCCGAACGGTGAACCGTGGATAGAACCCGAAGGACTGCGGCAGGTAACCCAGTTGGCGACGGGCCGACCGCAGCCCCGCCGCGTCGGACAGCGGCTGCCCGAGCAGCCGTACCTGCCCCCGGTCGGGTCGCCGCACGGTGGCCAGTACCCGCATCAGGGTCGTCTTGCCGGCCCCGTTGGGGCCGAGCAGGCCGTGCACCCCCGGACCCAGGTCGAGATTTAACTCGTCGAGGGCGGTCCGTCGGCCGTAGCTGACCCGCAACCCCCGTACGCTAACGGTCACGCTCACGCGGTTCGTCTCCCTACCAGATCCCGTCGGGTCCACACCACGAGCACGGCCGCCGCCGTGACTCCCAGCCACACCGGCCCGGCCTGCACCAGCACCATCCACTCGCCGATCGGGGCCAGCACGATCACCGCCCAGGCACCGGCCACCGCCGACGCCGCCTGGCCGGGCTCGATCAGCGAGCCGAGCGCCAGGGTCAGGGCGGTGAGAGCGAGACCGACCAACGGCCACAGCATCGGCGTACCGACGCCGGTCACCACACCCGCGCCGAGGGTGACCGGCGCGGTGACCGTGAGCACCGCGAGGGTGCGCCACAGGATGATCTCCAGTCCGCCCAGCGGGGTGGCCGCCACCATCTCGTGCAACGGATCGGACCACGACCCGTACGACAGGGCCGTGCCGACCGCCGGCAGCATCGGCGCGGCCAACAACAGCAGCCACGGTGGCAGCAGCTCCGGAGTGACCGCCAACCCCAGCGCGGCCAGTCCGGTCAGGGCCACCGCCACCAGCCACGCGGCGCGGGCGGCCGGGCCGGCACCCACCAGGACCCGGATCCGACGCCACCGGGTCGCCCGGCGTACCCGGCCCGGTGGTGGCAGCGGGGCGGCCAACGCCACCGCCGCCGCCTCGACCAGCCGCCGGGTCGGATCGTCCAGGGCCAGCCGGGCCCGGCAGTCGGCGCACCGGTCTAGATGGGCCTCCACCGACCAGGCGTCGATGTCGTCCAGACCACCATCGGCGTACGCCGCCAGGGTCCGGGGGTCCAGGTGAAAATCGGTCACGACAGCGCCTCCCGCAATTCCCGGCGGGCCCGCATCGCCCGGGTCTTGACCGTTCCCTCCGGTACGCCGAGCAGGGTCGCCGTCTCCCGTACGGTCAACCCGTCGAGGACGGTGGCCTGCAACACCGCCCGCAGCTCCGGCGACAGCCGGTGCAGCGCCCGTTCCAGAGCCGCGTCGTAGGACCCGGCCAACGCCTCGTCCTCGGCCGAGGGCGACCAGGCCGGCACCGCCTCCGGCGACACCGACCCGGCCGTGGACGGACGGGCCGCGACGCGCCGGTGGGCGTCGATCAGCCGGCGTAACGCGACCGTCCAGAGCCAGCCGGTCACCGCGCCGTCCTCCCGATAGCCGGCCGCCGCCCGCCACACGGTCAGGAAGGTCTCCTGGAGCAACTCCTGGGCCAACTCCGGGTCGCGGCACCGGCGACGCAGCCGCAGCGCCAACCAGGGTGCGTGCCGCGCGTAGAGCACGTCGAACGCGCCCCGATCGCCCGCACCGACGCGGCGCAGCAATGCCGCGTCGTCTGAATCCATCACGCAAGGTTAGGACGCAGCCGCGGCCGAAACGGTTCTCTCCCGTCGCGACCCGTCGGCCGATCCAAGGTCTCTGACCTGGTGATTGTCCTCACGATCAGCACTGGCTGAGGGAGGGAAACCCCCGCTGACCTCCCTATGCTTAGCGCCGATGATCGTCCGGCCGTCCGGTGCCGGCCGCTGGGCCTGGAACAAGGCGGGGTAGGAAGGGGCGAGCGATGACCGGCGCCACGCGCATCTGGAACGGCATGTCCATCCCCGCGCCCGGCAGGTACGACCTGGACGCCGGGCACAAGCGGATCGGGTTCCTCGCCAAGCACATGATGGTCAGCCCGGTGCGCGGCGAGTTCCGTGAGGCCAGTGCCCGCATCACGGTCGCCGAGGATCCGCTGGAGTCCACGATCGTGGCGAGCATCCAGGCGGCCAGCATCGACACCGCCAACGTCGACCGGGACACCCACCTGCGCAGCGCCGACTTCCTGGACGTGGAGCAGTTCCCGACCCTGGAGTACCGCAGCACCGGCATCACCGCCCTGGACAAGACCGATCCGATCTTCTTCTGGGCCAAGCTGAGGAACCACCGACTCGGTCGCCGGGCGGTGGAGGAGGAGCCCGCCCTGCCCACCCGGCCGGTGACCGCCCGGTTCGTGCTCTCCGGTGAGTTGACCGTCAAGGGCATCACCCGCCCGGTGGACTGCCAGGTCGAGTTCGGGGGTGCCCGCCGTGACCCGTACGGGCAGGACATCTTCGGGTTCAGCGCCACGGCGGAGCTCAACCGGGAGGACTACGGCCTGGTCTGGAATGTGGCCCTGGACAGCGGCGGGGTGCTGGTCGGCCGTACCGTCCGCATCGAGATCGCCGGCGAGGCCATCCGGCAGCCATAGGCCGGTCTTCATCCGGATTTAACGGCAGGTCCAGCACTTCTGCGTATTCATAGATCACGATGTCTGCGACAATCCCACTGTCGCCGGTCACGCCCCTCAGCGGGCCACCCTCACCCGCCGTGGCAGGCGACAGTCAGGAGTCGCCGCGTGGCTCGCGTACCCAAGGCCGCCCTCGCCATGGTGGTCGCCGTCGCCCTGTCCCTGGTGGTGGTCCCGCAGCCGGCCCATGCCACCCCGCCCAACATCCCCTCGTACGCCACGGCGTTGAGTCGCCTCAACTCGCTCACCGTGGCCGCCGAATCCCGCCAGTCCAGCTACAACCGGGACCTGTTCCCGCACTGGAGCACGGTCACCGGCACCTGCAACACCCGGGAGCAGGTGCTCAAGCGGGACGGCACCAACGTCACCGTCGACGCCAACTGCTACCCGACCTCCGGTTCCTGGTACAGCCCGTACGACGGGCTGACCCGGACCAGCCCCACCCAGATCGACATCGACCATGTGGTTCCGCTGGCCGAGGCCTGGCGCTCCGGGGCCTGGGCCTGGACCACCTCGCGGCGACAGACCTACGCCAACGACCTCGGCGGCCCCGAGCTGTGGGCGGTCACCAGCACGGTGAACCAGGCCAAGGGGGACAAGGACCCGGCCGCCTGGAAGCCGCCGCGCGCCGCCTTCCACTGCACCTACGCCCGCGCCTGGATCCAGGTGAAGTGGTACTACGCCCTCTCCGTGGACAGCGCGGAGAAGTCCGCCCTGGCCTCGATGCTGAACACCTGCTGACCCGCTGAACCGGGCGGCGCCGGTCTCGGTGCCGCCCGGCCCGGGTCCAGCGCCGCCCAGCGATGGGTCAGCGCCGCCCGGCGACGGGTCAGCGCCGCCAGGCCGCCCAGAGTTCGGCGTACCGGCCACCGGCGGCGACCAGGTCCTCCGGACTGCCGAGTTCGACGATCCGACCACCGGACATCACCGCCACCCGGTCGCAGGCGTGCGCCTGGGTGAGCCGGTGGGCCACCACGATGGCGGTACGACCCCGGATCACCGCCTGGCTGGCCTGTTCCAGTTGGTGGGCCCCCGCGCTGCCGGCCTCCGCGCTCGCCTCGTCCAGCACGACGATCGGCGGGTCGAGCAGGGCGATCCGGGCCAGCGCCAACTGCTGGGCCTGGCCGGGGGTGAGGGGATGCTCGCCGTCGCCGACCCGGGTGGCCAACCCCTCCGGCAACGCCGTCACCCAGCCCTCGGCGCCGACCAGGTGCAGCGCGGCGTGCAACTGTTCCTCGGTGGCGTGCGGGGCGGCCAGCCGCAGGTCCTCGGCCAGGGTGCCGGCGAAGACATGCACCTCCTGGGTCACCACCCCGACCGTGCGGCGCAGCTCCTCGGGGCCCAGGTCCTCGATCGGCCGGCCGCCCAGCCACACCGCCCCCTCGGTGGCCGGGAACACCCCGCCGAGGATGGCCGCCAGGGTGGTCTTGCCGGCGCCGCTGGCCCCCACCACCGCCAACGACTCACCCTCGGCGATCTCGATCGACACCTCGTGCACGACCGTGGGGCCCCCGGCGTACCGGTGGGACACCGACTTGGCGATGATCCCGGCGGGACCCCGGCCGCGGGTCTCGGCGGTCCGCCGCGCCGGCAGGTCGACCTCGGTGACCCCGACCAGCCGGGCCAGGGCCGCCCCGGCCGACTGGATGTCGTTGAACGACAGCAGCAGCAGCCCCAGCGGGCCGAAGAGACGGTGGAACAGCAGGGCGGCGGCGGTCACCTCACCGACACTGCTGTCCCCGCCGCGCACCAGCAGGAACCCGGCCACCAGGACGGCGGTCAGCCCGATCGCCTCGGCCAGGTTCATCATGTTCGCGAACCACAGGAACCCGCGTACGGCCCGCAGTCGGGCGTCGGCCGCCTCGCGGGAGGCCCGGTCGACCCGCTGGCTCTGCCGCTGCTCCATGCCGTACGCGTGCACCGTGCGGACCCCGCCGAAGGTGGTCAGCAGGCGTTGGGTGCGTACCGCGGCGGCCTGCCGTTCGGCGGCGTAGAGCCGCCGGGCCTGCGGGATGAACCGGCGCAGGCTCAGCGCGTACACCGGGAAGACGACCAGGAAGGCCGCGGCGATGCGCCAGTCCAGGGCCGCGAACCCGGCGAAGGTGACCACGAGGGTGACCAGTGCGGTGAAGACCCCGGCGGCCAACTGGATCGAGTCGGTGACCTGCTCCACGTCGTCGGTGACCCGGGAGGCGACATCCCCGGAGCCCGCGCTCTCCAGCCGGGCCGAGTCCATCCGCAGGGCGTGGTCCAGGACCTCCTCCCGCAGATCGGCGCAGGCCCGCATGCCCCATTCGGTGACCAGCCAGCGGGAGGCGCCGGTCAGCACCGCGGCGGCGAACCCGGCAGCCAGGATCCAGGCCGAGGTCAGCAGCAGCGACCGGGTGGTGCCGCCGGCCACCACCAGGTCGACCAGCCGACCCAGCAGCAGGGGTACGACGACCGCGGCGGCACTGGCCGCCAGGGCCGCCGCGATCGAGGACCAGCCGAGCAGCGGATGGCGGCGCAGCGCCCGCCAGAAGGCCGCCAGGGCGGCCCGGCCGGTGGCGACCGGCAAGATGGTCGAGGTCGGGTCGCTCATCGCAGCACCACCTCGGCGTACGCGGACCGGGCCAGCAGCTCGCGGTGCCGTCCGACGGCCGCGACCTGACCGCCGTGCACGAAGACGACCCGGTCGCAGCGGTCCAGCAGGGGAGCGCTCGTGGTGACCAGCACGGTGGCCCGGTCACCCTCGGCGCGGTAGGCGCGTACCCCCTCGGCGATGGCGTGCTCGGTGACCGCGTCGACCGCGGTGGTCGGATCGCGCAGCACGGTGACCGGCCGGTCGGCCAGCAGGGCCCGGGCCAGGGCGATGCGTTGTCGCTGGCCACCGGAGAGGTCCAGCCCTCGGTCCAGCAGCTCCCGGTCCAGCCCGGCGTCACCGGCGGTGAGTGAGTCCACACTGGCGGCGCTCATGCTTCGGCGCAGCGCCGGATCGTCGTGCTCCTGGTCGGTGTGCAGCACCTCCCGCAGGGTGGCGCCGAACAGGTCCACCGCGTGCGGCTCGACCAGCACGACCCGGCGGAGTGTGGCGACGTCCAGGTCGCCCATCGGGGTACCGGCCAACCGCACCTCGCCCTGCTCGGGGGAGCGTGCCCCGGCCAGCAGGTCGGTGATGGCGTCGGCCGTGCGGGTCTGTTCGGTGACCACCCCGAGCAGTTCCCCGGGCCGTACGGTGAGGCTGACGCCGTCCAGACCGGGAGCGTGCACCTCGTCCAGGACCAGGGGGCCGGGCCGCGCCGCCGTGTCGCCCGAACCGGCCTGCTCGGGTGCGGCCAGCACCTCGGCCACCCGGGCCGCGCTGGCCCGGGCGGTCGCCAGCTGGAAGACACAGTCGGCCAGGTTGAGCACCGGGTCGCTGATGAAGGTCGCCAGCCCGACGATGGTGATGAGTTCACCGACGGTGATCCGCCCCTGGAGGGCGAACCAGCCGGCCAACGCGGCGACCACGGTGATCAGCAGGCCGGTGGTGAAGGTCGACACCCCGACGAAGGTGGCGCCGGCGCGCACCGCGCCGATGTTGGCCCGCAGGGAGGTGCGGCTGGCCGTCCGGTAGCGGCGGGCGGCCTCGTCGACCCCGCCGAACCCGCGCAACGGCCGAAGCCCGCGCAGCAGATCCGAGGCGGTCGCGGCGGCCCGACCGATGGCCTGCTGCTGGGCCGAGGTGTGCCGCTCCACGATCGGCCCCAGGGCGTTGAGCCCGAGCACCAGCAGGGGTACCCCCACCACCAGCCCCAACCCCAGGGACCAGTCGATGCGCAGCAGCACCACGGTCGCCACCGTCAGGCCGAGGAAGGCGGAGATCATCCGACTGCCCAGCTCCAGCAGGTCGGCGGCGGCCTGGGTGTCCGAGGTGGCGATCGACAGCAGCTCACCGTTCTGCCGGTTGGTCCGGATGCCCCGCCCGGTGAGCACCCGCCGCACCACCTGCATCCGCAGGTCGTGGGACTCCTGCACCACCGCCCGGGACAGGAACCAGAACCCGAATCGCCAGCCCATGGTCAGCGCCAGGAACAGCGCGAAGATGCCCAGCACCGACCAGAGCATCGCCGAGGTCGAGCCGGTCCCCACCGCCTGGTCGATGACCAGGCCGATGGCCACCGGTACGAGCGCCTCACAGACCTGGTGCAGGGACCAGAAACCGGCACACAGGGCGGTGTCGCGGCGTTGCCGTCGGAACATCCCGCCGATCAACCGGCCGGTCGGCGGCGCCGCCGCAGGGGTCTTCGTCATCCAGCCCTCACTCTTCAAGTTAGGCCAGGCTAACCTGCCACCAGAAACCCCGATCGACCGGCTCGAACCCCGCCCATCGGCGGATCCAGCCGGCCCGGAGAGATCTTGGACAGTTGCCGTCATGTGCTGACGACAACTGTCCAAGATCTCCAACTCGGCTGACCGGATCGTTCCGCAGCGGTGCGGGATCGTGGCTGGTGCGCCCCGGACGGGGAGGGCCAGGATTGACCCATGACCGCAGCACTCGTCGTGATCGACGTACAGGAGTCCTTCCGCCGGCGCGCGAACTGGACGGCCTGCTCACAACCGGACATCGTGGGTCAGGTGAACCGGCTGGTCGAGGCCGCCCGCAGCCGGGGTGACCTGGTCGTGTGGGTGTTGCACGCCGAGCCGGACAGCGGTGACGTGTTCGACCCGGCGCGCGGCTTCGTCCGACTGATCGACGGGTTGCGGCCGGTCGAGGGCGAGCCGGTGCTGACCAAGTACGTGCACAACGCCTTCACCACCACCCGGCTCCAGCAGTTGCTCACCGCCAGCGGCATCCAGGAGATCACCGTCTGCGGTATCCGTACCGAGCAGTGCTGCGAGACCACCGCCCGGCTCGCCGCCGATCTCGGCTACGAGGTCACCTTCGTCGTCGACGCGACCGCCACCATGCCCATCGAGCACCCGGAGGCCCCGCCCGGCCGGACGATGACGGAGATCCTCGCCGATCCCCGCACCCTGGGCACCGAGGAGATCATCGAGCGCACGGTGTACGCCCTGTCCGGTCGGTTCGCCACCATCCGTACGGTCGACGAGGTGACCGCCCTGGTGCCGGTCGGCGCCGACCGCTGAGGCCCGCGTGAGTCGGGTCGTCTTTCTGCTGCTGCCCCAGCTGCATCTGCTGGATCTGGCCGGTCCGGCGCAGGTCTTCTCCACGGCGCAGGACGAAGGGCTCGACTACCGGCAGTCCTTCGTCGCGGAGAGCAGCGAGGTGGTGTCCGCACAGGGGCTGCCGGTGCGCGCCGATGTCGACTGGCCCGACCTGGACCCGGCCGACCTGGTCGTCGTCCCCGGCTGGCGGTCACCCGCCTCCCGCGCCGAGCCGGTGCAGCCCGCCACGCTGCGCCGGCTCGGCGCGCACCACGCCGCGGGCGGCACGGTGGTCAGCGTCTGCGGTGGCGCCTACCTGCTGGGCCGCGCCGGGCTGCTGGCCGGACGCCGGTGCACCACCCACCACGACCTCCAGGAGGACCTGGCCCACCGGTATCCGAGGGCCACCGTGCTGCGCGACCGGCTGTACGTCGTGGACGACCGGGTGGCCACCTCGGCCGGCATCGCCAGCGGTATCGACCTGGCCCTGCACCTGGTGGCCACCCGGCACGGCCCGGCGCCGGCGGCCCGGATCGCCCGGGAGATGGTCGTGTACGCCCGGCGCAACGGACACGAGCGGCAGGACAGCGCCATGCTGCGCTACCGCTCGCACCTCAGCGAGGTGGTGCACCGGGTCCAGGATCTGATCGACGAACGGTTCACCGAGACCTTGCCGCTGGGGGAGTTGGCCGGTGTGGCCCGGGTCAGCGAGCGCACCCTGACCCGACTGTTCGGCGCCTCCACCGGCCTGACCCCGCTGCGCTACCAGCAGGTGCTGCGGGTCGAGCGGGCCGAGCACCTCATCGGCCACGGGGTGGCCGTGGAGGCGGCGGCCCGGGCGGTCGGCTTCACCGACGCCCGGATGCTCCGCCGACTGCGCGCCCGCCACTCGACCCGCTCTCTGACCTGAACTATCGGGACATCAGGAACACGACCATCGCGATCACCGCCAGGGCGGCCAGCACCGCCGCGGCGATCTTGGCCTTGCTGTACGGCCGCTCCCCGATGACCTCACCGGTACGGGCGTTGACCAGCACCTGGTACGACCGCCCGCCGTGCAGGTACGCGGCGATCCACACCGGCAGCAGCAGCAGCTTGTAGGTCACATCGGAGTAGTTGGTGTCCACCGCGTCGACCTGCTGCTCGTCGCCGCCGATGTCCGAGCGGCAGTCCCCCTCGATGACCGGCGCCATCCGGGCCTTGGCCTCCACCAGACCGGCCTCCGGCTCGGTGTCGTAGCGCAGCGCGTGGTACCCGGCCAGGTAGTCCTGCTCGTACGGCACCGCCTCGTTGAGCGGCCACGGGGCCAACTCGTCGAGCTTCTCCGTCGGCAGGTGTGTGGTGGCCGGCACCAGCACGTCGTCGAAGTCCCGGCGCACCGTGCCGCTGGCCGAGTGCCACCGGGTGTGCCGGACCTGCCGGGTGCGGGTCTCCGTCTTGCCGTCCACCGTCACCGTGTACGTCTCGGTGGTGTAGTAGTACTCGCCGCGCTTGCCCTGGTAGTCCGAGACGGTCCGCGCGTCGAAGGTCCAGTGCGGCAGGTAGGTGCCCTTGAGGGTCTCCGCCTCGCTGACCTTCTTCAGGCTGCTCGGGGCGAACCACCGGCTGCGGCACCAGGTGCTCAGCGCGGTGCGTACCCCGTTGCGGTCCACCGCGAACGGCAGCACCGCCTCCGGGGCGATCAGCTCGTCGGCGGCCTGCTGCGGCACCAGGGGGGTGGCGCAGAACTGGCACCGCTCGGCCAGGGCCGCGCTCTCGGTCGAGGCACCACACCCCGGACACCGGTAGACGTACGCCCCCACGGCGGCGGCCGGCTTGCGGGCCAGGGTGGCCAGCCCGTCGAAGGAGTGCTCGCGCACCTCCCGGGTGGCGGCGGCGATCTGCTGCTGGTGCCCGCAGTAGGGGCACTGCAGGGCGGTGGTGCCGGGTGCGTGCTCCACCCGGGCACCGCAACCCCCGCAGCCGTACGACGGGGGCGAGACAGCGGTTTCACTCATCGGTGTACCCTCCCGATCCCGATGGTCACTGCGGCGGCAGCGGCGGCGGGACGCTGGCCAGCACGGACGCCAGCTCCGGCACCTGCCCGGCCGGCTGCCACTGCGCCATGCCGGCCCGCCAGACCAGGGTCTCCGGGCCGAAGGCGCCGGCACCGGCCTGCGCGGCCAACCCACCGAGGTCGTACGGGCCCTGACGCTGCCCGGCGACCCCGAGGAACCACTGGGCCTGACCCGGCAGCGGCGGCGGCTCGGCGGCGGCCGGCGGTGCTGCGGCCTGCGGTGCGGGGGCGTACTGTGCGGGAGCCTGCGGTGCGGTGCTCTCGCCGGACATGGCCCGGGCCATCTGCTGCCCCAGGGCCATCCCCATTCCCATGCCGACCCCGGCACCGGCCTCGCCGCCCGGGTTGTTCGCCGCCGCCTCCAGGGCGGTGGCCGCCTGGTACCGGGTGAACCGGTCCAGGTCGCCGACCGCACCCATCTCGGTGCGTTTGTCCAGCGCCCGCTCCACCTCCGGCGGCACGGAGACGTTCTCGATGACGAACTTCGGGATCGCGATGCCGACCTCGGCGAGTTCCTCGGTCAGCGCCCCGGCCAACTGGCGGCCGATGGTGTCCTGGTGGGCGGCCAGGTCCAGCAGCGGCACCCCGGCCCGGGCCAGGGCCCCGCCGAGGCGGCCCACGATGAGCTGGCGCAGGTACTCCTGCACCTCCTCGGTGCGGAACTGCGGGTCGGTGCCGACCAGCTCCTTCAGCAGCCGCTGGGCGTCCACCACCCGGGCCGCGTACGCGCCGAAGGCCCGCACCCGGACCACCCCGAACTCGGGGTCGCGCAGGATCACCGGGTTCTGGGTGCCCCACTTCATCTCGGTGAACTGGCGGGTGTTGACGAAGTACACCTCGGCCTTGAAGGGCGAGTTGAAGCCGTACTTCCAGCCCTTGAGGGTGGACAGGATCGGCATGTTGCGGGTTTCGAGGGTGTGGGTGCCCGGCAGGTAGACGTCGGCTACCTGACCCTCGTTGACGAAGACCGCCGTCTGGGACTCCCGGACGACGAGCTTGGCGCCCATCTTGATCTCGTTCTGGAACCGAGGGAATCGCCAGACGATCGTGTCGCGGCTGTCGTCCAGCCATTCGATGATGTCTACGAACTCGCCCCTAAGGCGGTCCATGAGCCCCATCGTGTCCCCTCCACATACCGAGATCAACTGTGTGGCGGCGACGATAGCAACCGCGCGCTAGCTGCGGTTCCACCTGCCGTCTCGGTACGGGGGCCCGCTCGATGGAACCGGGGTCGCTGATCGGAGGCGAAGATCATCGGGTACCCTCGCCCCTCCTCGGGACCCCTCAGGCGAACCGCTCCGGGTCGCCCGCTCCGACCCGCACGATCTCCGGTTCCCCCTCGGAGAAGTCGACCACCGTGGTCGGTTCCGTGCCGCAGTCACCCGCGTCGATCACCGCGTCCACGGCGTGGTCCAGCCGTTCCTTGATCTCCCAGCCCTGGGTCAGCGGCTCCTCGTCACCGGGCAGCAGCAGGGTGCTGGACAGCAGGGGCTCACCCAACCCGTCGAGCAGGGCCTGGGTGACGGGATGGTCGGGGATGCGGACCCCGACGGTGCGCTTGCGGGGGTGCAGCAGCCGACGCGGCACCTCCTTGGTGGCCGGCAGGATGAAGGTGTACCGACCCGGGGTGGCCGCCTTCACCGCCCGGAAGATCGCGTTGTCCAGTTGCACGAACTGGCCGAGCTGGGCGAAGTCCCGGCAGACCAGGGTGAAGTGGTGGCCGCTGTCCAGGTGACGGATCTCCCGGATGCGGTCCATCCCGTCCTTGTTGCCGAGTTGGCTGCCGAGGGCGAAGCAGGAGTCCGTCGGGTAGGCGATCAACCCGTCCCGGCGCAGGAGGTCGACGACCTGCCCGATGAGCCGGGGCTGCGGGTTGTCCGGGTGCACGTCGAAATACCTGGCCATGACCGGAAGCTTAGAGCGCGGGCGGCGGGGCGGGACGGCCCTCCGGTGATCAGCGCTGTTCCGCCGAAACGGCGGTGTCCCACCGCCGGGCACCCCGCCGTTTCGGCGATCCGGCGCACCCAACTGTCGCCTTGCCGACAGTGTCCCCCGGCGGTGCAGGTCGACACCCATCGTTGTCTTATGAGCGCGCGTGGCTACCCGGAGGTGCTCCGGTACCCCGTCATGCCCACCCCGGTACGGATCACCGTGCTCGTCTTCGGGCTGCTGTCGCTGCTGTTCGCCCTGGCCACCGTCCATCGCCTGCTGACCGAGGGCGGCTCGCTGGGCGCGGCGGTCTTCTTCGCCGTGATGACGGTCGCCTGCCTGCTGGTGACCACCGCCCTGGCCACCCGCCGGGCCTGGGCACCCTTCCCGGCGTACGCCCTGGCGGGTCTGCTGGCGGCGGCCTCGCTGGGGCTGTTCGGCGCCATCACCTGCGTCGGGGCGGGCCTGCTGGCCTGGGTGCTCTGGGCCCTGAACACCCGGGCCTCCCGCGACTGGTTCGGCGGCCGGCGCCGGCTGCGCTGACGCCTGCCGCCGTGACATCTGTTAAGAGGGGACCCCTGCACCACGCCAGGCGTTAACAAGGGGCCCTTCCTTACCGGTTGGTTACGCGGCGGCTGCCGGCTCCTCGGCCTCGTCCTCCGCGTCCTCCTCGACCGGCTTGTCCTCGGCCTTGGCCGGCTTGTCCTCGGCCTTCTCGGCGGTCGCCTCCGGGGTCGCCTTGGGGTTGGTCCAGGAGAACTCGATCTCGACCGAGTACTCGTCCTTGCCCTCCTGCTCGATCTCCAACTCGCAGTTCACCTGGTCGGCCACCGCCAGGGTGCCGGCCGCACCGTAGAAGATCTGCCCGGTCTCCAGCTGGTTGGCCACCTGCCGCAGCCAGGCCGCCAGATCCGTCCGCGACACGGTGCGCTCGTCCTCGTAGATATCCATGCCGACATGCTGGCATTGCCCGCTCGGGCTCCGTCGGCAGGGTGCCGGAACATGCCGCGCGCCTCAGCGGCGTCGGCGACCGGTGGCGAGCGCCCGACGGGTGGGGCGGCGGACCACGGCGATCCGGTCGCCCCGGGTGCGTACGGAGGTGCGGCCGCCCCGTCGACGGCGGACGATCAGATCGACCGTGTACCCGCCGAGGCGTACCCCCTCCAGCACCAGGTCGGGCAGCCAGGGCGGCAGGTGGGGGTCTACGAAGATCGTCCGCAGGGGTGCGGCGGGTCGCAGCGCCAACAGGGCCTGGATCAACGCGATGACCGCGCTGGCCGACCAGGCCTGCGGGGAGCAGGCGCTCGGATAGACCCCGGGGTGGGGATGGGCCTCGTCGCGGGGCAGCCCGCTGAGCACCTCCGGCAGACGGTGCTCGGCGAAGAGGGCGGAGGCCGCGAACATGCCTTCGGCCAGCCGGTGCAGGTGCTCCCAGCAGCCGTACCGGGCCAGCCCGATGCCGATGGTGCCGGCCTCGACCGGCCAGACACTGCCCCGGTGATAGCTGAACGGGTTGTACGCCGGATGCCCGGCCGACAGGGTCCGGACCCCCCAGCCGCTGAACATGTCCGGCGCCAGCAGCCGGTCGGCGACCAGGGGGGCGATCCGCGGCGGCACGATCCCGGTGGCCAGCAGGTGCCCGTCGTTGGAGTTCACCGACCGTACCGGCTGCCGGTCCGGGCCCAGGGCCATCGCGTAGCAGCCCTGCTCGGGCAGCCAGAAGGCCCGGTGGAACCGGCGACGCAGGGCGACGGCCCGAGCGGCCAGCCGGGCGGCCACGGCAGGATGACCGGTCACCGCGTAGATGCCGGCCGCGTGCCGCAGCGCGGAGTACCAGTAGGCCTGCACCTCGCTGGTCGCGATCGGATTCGGCACCACCCGGCCCTGCTCGTCGACCACGGCGGTGTCCGAGTCCTTCCACCCCTGGTTCTTCAGACCGCCCCGGGACCGGCGGTGGTACTCCAGGAAACCGTCATGGTCCAGGTCGCCGTACCGGTCGATCCAGGACAGGGCCCGGCCGGCGGTCGGCAGCAACTCCCGCACGGTGTCCAGGTCCGCCGTCCAGGCGTAGTACTGGCCCAGGAAGATCAGGAAGTCCGGGGCGGTCGACCAGTCGCCGTGGTAGTGGGCGAAGGGATCGAGATTCAGCTCGGACAGCGGGCCCCGGCGCGCCTCGTGCAGCGGTTTACCGGGCTCCTCGTCACGCCAGTCGTCGATCCGCCGGCCGAAGTGCTGGGCGTTGAGCCGGAGGCTGTCGGCGAGCATGGTGGGCCCGGCCAGCATGGCCTGCCAGGAGGCGGTCATCGTGTCCCGGCCGAAGATCTCCTGGTAGATGGGCAGCCCGGCGATCGGCGCGGTGGGGCCGGCCGCTTCCCCCAGGGGGAGCCCGGCCAGATCCTCGCGGGCGCACCGCCACGCTGCGGTGACGTCGAAGTTGCTGCTGGTCAGCCGGGCCAGTTCGGCGGTCAGCCGGCGGCGTGCCGATCCGGCGGCGTCATCCGGGTCCTTGAAGTCCGCCGGTGGAGCCGGCAGCCGCTGGCCGTCGAAGATCGGCTCCACGGCCAGGTCGACCCGGCTGAGGCTGCCGGGTGCCAGGGCCACCTCGACGGTGAGGGTGCCGTCGGCGTACCGGATCGGGGCCTGCGCCTGGACCCGGATCGCCACCGCCCGGTCGAGCCCGTCGCACCGGTAGGTCAACAGCAGTTCCTGCCCGAGGCTGTCCCACCGGCTCTCGACCGTGCCGGACTGGATGCGGCGGCCCCTCTCCGCCTCGCTCGTGTCGGCGAAGTCGGCGTCGAGTCCGATCCGCAGGCACAGGTCCAGGTGCTGGTCGGCGTAGCTGAACAGGGTCAGCCGGGTACGCAGTCCCGCCGCCACGAAACGCTCGACGGCCAGGTACGCCGCCCGGGACGGCAGCACCTCACCGTCCCCCAGTTCGGCGTACGACAACTGGGCGTGCCCCTGCACGGTGGCCGTGCTGAACGGCACCGGCTCACCACCGTCTACGGTGATCCGCTCCGCGCTGAGCACCCGGGTGTTGCGGGCGAAGAAGCCCTGCGGACCGACACCGGTGATGCGTCCGCGTACGTCCGTGACCAGGGTGCTCCAGCCGCTGGCCACATAGAGCAGGTCCGGGCGTACCCGCAGGTTCCGCACCCGGCTCATCCCGACCCCCTGACCTCCCGTGCGGCGCCGCGAGCGACGGTGGGTGCGGTTGTTACCCCCCTGCGCCCCCGATACACCCGCCCGCCTGCCTGCCTCGACCCCGCTGGCGCGAGCGGGGGATGCTGTCGGCAGGCGACGCCAGTGCGAGCGGGCGGCGGGACAGGGGGAGTGGTCGTGGCAGGGGTGTCCCATCCGATCTTCGCCCGGCTCTACGAGCGGTTCAGCGCCCAACTGGATCGGGCCGGGATCGCCGAGCACCGCCGGGCCCTGACGGTCGGCCTGTCCGGCCGGGTGATCGAGGTGGGTGCCGGCAACGGGCGGATGTTCGGGCACTATCCGCCCGAGGTGACCGAGGTCGTCGCCGTCGAGCCGGAACCCCGGCTGCGGGCCGCGGCGGTCACCGCGGCGCGCAGCGCCCCGGTCCCGGTCACCGTCGTCGAGGGTCTGGCCGAGGCCCTGCCCGGCGCGGACGGCGAGTTCGACGCCGGGGTCCTGGCCCTGGTCCTCTGTACGGTGCCCGACCAGGCCGCCGCCCTCGGCGAACTGCGCCGGGTGCTGCGTCCCGGCGCGCAGGTGCGCTTCCTCGAACATGTCGCCGCACCACCGGGCACCGGGCTGCGTCGCCTCCAGCGGCTGGTGGACGCGACCGTCTGGCCGCTGCTGCTGGGCGGATGCCACACCGGCCGCGACACCGCCACGGCGATCACCGCCGCCGGTCTCACCGTGGAGGAACTGCACCGGTTCCGCTTTCCCGAGACCGGCCCGGTGGGCCCGGCGGCCCCGCACATCCGGGGCCGCGCGCGGAAACCGGCTTGAGCGGCCCCCATCGGCAGCGGCCGTTCGCCTGATTGCGCCGGCTGGCTAGTGTCCTGCGTCAGAAATTCGCCTACAAAATCGGGCGAGTGATTCGAGGATCTCTTCGGCGGTCTTGGTCCAGACGAACGGGCGTGGATTG
>NZ_JBEYUI010000011.1:0-190928 GCF_040643455.1 Micromonospora sp. NPDC047134 | reverse complement strand
ATGATCTTTGTGTGAGAACTCAGATCATGGACAGGGTCCTCCCCATTCCGCTAGACCTCGACCACCACAAATCCCCCCGATGGTCAAAACACGAGTACCGGGCGCCGACCCCTGTGAGGTCGGCGCCCGGTGTCGTATCCCGGTCGTGGCTCTCGCCGAGCCGGTGCGGGCGGTGGCAGACTGCCCGACATGATCATCGAGTCGGGCGGGCGGGACGGTTCGCCGATGCTGTTGCTGCTGCACGGAATGGGTGCCAGCGGTGCTGTGTGGCTACCCTCGGCCCCGCTGCTGAGCGAGCGCTGGCCCGGCCGGTGGATGGCGCCGGATCTGGCCGGTCACGGCGGGTCGCCCCCGCTGGCGGGGTACTCCTTCGCAGGGCTCGCCGATCAGGTCGCCGCCGACCTGCACCCCGGCGATCGGGTGATCGTGCTGGGCCACTCCCTCGGCGGGGTGGTCGGCCTGGCGTTGGCCGCCGCGAGTCGGGCGGTCACGGTCGAGGCGGTGGTCGGGCTCGGCATCAAGGCGGTCTGGTCCCCGGCGGAACTGGCCCGCGCCGCTGATCTCGCGGCCCGCCCGGTCACCTGGTTCGACAGCCGTGCCGAGGCGGCCCGACGGTACCTGCGGGTCGCCGGCCTGGCCGACCTGCTGAGCCCGGATGATCCCGCGGTGGCGGCCGGGCTGCGGCAGGTGGACGACCGGTGGCGGCTGGCGTTGGATCCGGCCGCCTTCGGCGTCGGCGAGCCCGACCTGACCACCCTGCTGGCCGGGATCGAGGCTCCGGTGCTGCTGGCCCGTGGCGAGCACGACCCGATGGTCTCCGAGACACAGCTCAAGCAGTACGGCGTACCGGTGGTGACCCTGCCCGGGCTCGGTCACAACGCCCATGTCGAGGATCCGGCGGCCGTACTGGCGCTGCTCGACGCCGTGCGCTGACCGGTCGCGGTCAGGGACGTTCGCCGTCGCCGGCCTGCTCGGGGGAAGCCTGCTCGGGGGACTTGCGTAACCACAGGACCACCCCGAGCACTCCTGCCACTGCGCTGCTGATCGCGATCGCCGTCTCCGCCAGTTCGGGCCAGTCGTCCATGAACGGGTAGACACGCGAGAGGACCATCCCCACGAAGCAGTAGAACAGCAGAACGACGGCGACGACGCGCTGGAGAATCATGACCCTGATTGGAGCACAGGGCCGCGAGCGACCCTCGGGCAGCGTCCACTGTGTCCATGAGTCGACCGCCGTCGGGCCGATGCCCGGCGGCGGGGTCGCTCAGGTGGCGGGGTCGCTCAGGTGGCGGGGGAGAGCGGGGCGTCGCTGGCGGACCGGGGCGCCGGGGCGGCCCAGTGCGGGTCCAGCTCGCGCCGGGCGGCGGTCAGGAACCCCTCGGCGTACGTCTCGGTCGGGAAGTCCCCGAGGTATCGGCGGCGGGTGGCCCACCGGGCCTCGGCCAGGGGGTCGGTGTCCAGCAGCCGGGTCAGCACCTCGTCCACCTCGGTCAGGTCCCGACGCAGTACGTAGCCGGCGGCGGCCAGTGGGAACCGTTCGAGGAACCGGTCGCCGTCGACCCCGGTGTCGGTGACCGCGTACGGCTTGCCGGAGTGCAGCCAGTCGGACACCACCCCGGAGACGTCGGAGATCAGGGCGTCCGCGCGGTTCACCGACTCGGCCAGGGTCAACGCCCCGGCGGCGGCACCGAACAGGTGCGGGCGGCCGGTGCGGGCCCGGTCGGCGGCCAGCAGGTCGTGCAGCCGCCCCAACTGGCGGGCCGAGGCCGGGTTGTGGGCGGTGTACGGGTGGGGTCGCACGATCACCGTGGCCCCCCGGTCGAGCAGCCGGGTCAGCAGGGTCTCGGCGAACGGCAGCGAACAGTAGTCGGCGTCGGCGTGGTGCCCGGTCCAGGTGGGGGTGTAGAGCACGGTGGGGTTCGGCAAGCGGCGGACCGGGCCGGTACGCACCTCGATGGCCTCGACCTGGGGGCGGCCGACAACCACGAACTTCTCGGCCGGAATGTCCACCCCGGCCCGGGCGTACCGGTCGATGGCGGCCTCGCCCGCTACGAAGATCCGGTCGAAGATCGCCGACACCGGGTTGGCGCTGGAGGCCTTGTCGCTGTCGCCGTGGTGCAACTGCACATGGGTCAGCTGGGTGAAGCGCAGGCAGTGGCTGTTCTTGGCGCCGTGGTTGACGTAGAAGGCCACCCGCAGGCTCGGCACCAGCACCTCGTCCATGCTGCGCAGGGTCGGGCAGTAGAGCACCGGGGCGGTGGTCTTCGCCGCGATGACCGGCAACGCCTCCGGCTCCCGCAACATCACCACGAAGGGCCGACCGATCCGCTCCAGGTACGGCAGCCACATGGTGACCTGGTACTCCGAGCCGGGGGGAGCGGAGAAGTACAGCAGGAACTCCGGCTGGTGCCGGCGCAGCTCCCGGGTGACCGGGGAGCCACCGGCACCGGGCCGCAGCCGCCGCATGACCAGCTTGCCGGCGACCGCCCCCACGGCGGCACCGGCCAGCAGGCTGGCCGCCAGGGCCACCGTGGCGGGCAGTCCCGCCATCGCGGCCAGGGCCAACACCGCCAGCAGGCCTGCCACGATGTCACCGAGGCGGGCGGTGATCCGGGGTACCCAGGTGCGTACCGGAAGGTTGGCCGCCAGCAGCTCCAGGTTGCCCGCCTCGCGCAGCGGGCCGGCTAGCACCATCAGCCCCAGCAGGATCACGGCCGTGCCGGTCAGGGCCACATCGAAACCGGAGTCGAGCTGCCGGGAGTAGCCGACCAGCACCCCGGCCGCGATCAGAGTGGTCTCCGCCACCCCGTCGGCTCCGGGGCGGACCCGACGTTCCCAGACCGTGGCGGCGAGGGCGAGCAGCGAGAGCCCGAGCCCCCAGGTGGTCGCGCCGGTGAGCGCGACCACGATGAACGCCAGGACTGCCGTCCCGGTGGCCAGCCCCCGGGCGGCCAGCTTCCTGACCAGGTCACCACGCATCTCGGTGTTGCCTTCCGGGTCGTCGTGGGTCGGTCAGGAGACCGGGGCGCTGCTGTTCTGGCGGCTGCCCTGGGCCGGCACCACGGCACCCGAGGCCTCGCCCGGCGGGCGGCGCACATCGATCACCTGGCCGGTCAGATCCGAGATCAACACGTCCAGGGAGGCCTGGGCGACGGTCTCGGCCGCGAGCAGGGTGTGCTCGGGCTCGGCGCCGAAGGCCTTGGTCCGCATCGGGGTGGCCGTCCGCTCCGGGTTGATCACGTTGACCCGTACGCCCAGCTCGGCCCACTCGTCCGACAGGGCCTGGGTGAGGTTGACCAGGGCCGCCTTGGTCGCCGAGTAGAGGGCGTAGTCCGCCCGGCCCCGGGTGTAGGAGCTGGAGGTGTACAGCAGCAGCTGGCCCTTGGTGTGCTGAAGGTAGGGCAGCGCCTGGCGGGCCACCGTGACCGGGCCGACGAAGTTGACCTGGAGCACCCGGTCGATGGTCTCCTGGTCCATCTCGGCCAGGGCGCCCTTCTCCAGGATGCCGGCGGTGACCACGACGTGGTCGATGCGGCCGGTGGCCTCGAAGGCGGTCCGCAGCGCGGCCTCGACGTCGGCCGGGCGCTCGACATGGGTGCCGGTGCTGGAACGGCTGAACGGGAAGACCTGAGCGCCGTAGCGCCGGGCCAGCTCGGTCAGGTCGTGGCCGATGCCGTAGCTGCCGCCGAAGACGACGATCGTCCGGCCGGAGACCTCGTCGCCGTAGGCGCGCTGGTCGGCCAGGCGGGGCACCTTGGCGGCGGCCAGCTGGAAGAGCTTGTCCGCCAGGTGCACGTCGACCGGGTGGGTGACCTTGATGTTCTCGTCCGAGCCGTCGATCACCTTGATCGGTACCTCGGGCAGGTAACGCAGCACCACACCGCAGTCGTCCGTGGCGGCGAAGTTCGGGTCCCCGGCGGCCAGCCGGTACGCCTCCCGGATGGTGCTGGAGCGGAAGGCCTGCGGGGTCTGCCCCCGGCGCAGGGTGGATCGCACCGGGATGTCGGTGATGCACTCGTTCTCGTCGACCTGGATGATCGTGTCGGCCGAGGGGATGGCCACGTCGACCGCCGAGTAGGTCCAGAGGGCGTTCACGCACTCCCGCACGATCCGGCCGCTGAGCAGGGGCCGTACCGCGTCGTGGAAGAGGATGTTGCAGTCCTGCTCGCCCACCGCGTCCAGGGCGATGCGGGTGGTGGCGTTGCGGGTGTCCCCACCCTCGATGACCTTGGTGACCTTGCGGAAGCCGGCCTTGTCCACGATCTGCTGGGCCTCGGCGACGTGACCGCTGGCCATCAGCACGATGATCTCGTCGATCTCCGGTGCGGCCTCGAAGACGGCCAGGGTGTGCTCGATGATCGGCTTACCGGCGATCTTGAGCAGCTGCTTGGGGATGCCGAGGCCGAGCCGGGTACCGGTACCGCCGGCCAGCACCACGGCCACCGTCCGTGAGGGTCGCCACGGTGCCGCGTGCTGCGGCGTGGTGCCCGAATCGGTGGTCTGGTCCTGCGTCATTGCCGGTCCTCGCTCTCGGTGCATGGCTGCGATGTCGTGCATGGCTGGAATGTCTCGTCGACACGGCGACGGATGAACGATAACGCGGGTGCGGATCACCCTGGGTGTGGCGTTGTCGCCCGGACGATGCCGGACATCCGCCGAAAACTCTACTTCCCGTTGGTGAATGCCTCGTACGCCTTCAATACCTCGGCGGTGGGGCCATCCATCCGGATTAATCCGGACTCCAGCCAGATTGTCCGTTCACACGTGTCGCGTACCGAGGAGAGCTGGTGGCTGACCAGGAAGACCGTACCGGCGTTCTCCCGCAACTGGCGTACCCGGGCCTCGCTGCGCTTGCGGAACCGCTTGTCGCCGGTGGCCAGGGCCTCGTCGATCAACAGCACGTCGTGCTGCTTGGCCGCGGCGATGGAGAACCGCAGCCGGGCCGACATGCCGGAGGAGTAGGTACGCATCGGCAGGGAGGCGAATTCCCCCCGCTGGTTGATCCCGGAGAACTCGATGATCTCCGGCAGTTGGCGCTGCACGTCGGCCGGGGACATGCCCATGGCCAGGCAGCCCAGTGTGACGTTGCGCTCTCCGGACAGGTCGTTGAGCAGGGCGGCGTTCACCCCGAGCAGGGAGGGCTGGCCCTCGGTGTAGACCGCCCCACGCTCCACCGGCAGCAACCCGGCGATGGCCCGCAACAGGGTCGACTTGCCGGAGCCGTTGGTGCCGATCAACCCGATGGCCTCGCCCCGGTACGCGGTGAAGGTGACCCCCCGCACCGCGTGCACCTGGCGCACGTTCGGTGTCGTCGTGCGGGTGACCAGCCGCCGCAGCGCGGCCACCGGGCTGTGGCTGCCGGCGGCGCCCTTGTGCACCCGGTAGACGACATGCGCGTCGTCGACCACCACGGTCGGGATCCGTTCCTGGATCCGGGGCAGGGTGACCGTCACGTCGTTGGACATCGCCAGGTGATCAACCACGGCCGTACTCCTGTTCGCCGCGCCAGAAGTAAAGGTAGCCCCCCAGGCCGACCAGCACCGACCAGCCGATCGCGACCAGCCAGGTCAGCGGCAGGGAGTCGTTGAGCAGGGGAGTGTTCTCCAGCAGCGCCACCCGGGCCAGCTCGATGTAGACCAGCATCGGGTTGAACTGCACGATGGCGGTGGCCCAGCCCGGCAGGTTCTCGGCGAACAGTTGGACGCTGTAGAGCACCCCGGAGCCGTACATCCAGGTCCGCAGGATGAAGGGCATCACCTGCTTGAGGTCGGTGGCCTTGGCGCCCAGTCGGGCCACCGTCATGGTCAGCCCGGCGTTGAACACCGTCTGGAGCAGCACCGCCGGCACCAGCATCAGCCACATCAGGGTGATCGGCTCGCCGGTGATCACCACGATGGCGATCAGCACCACCATCGAGCCGAGCAGCTGCTGGAACTGGGTGATGGTGATGGCCAGCGGCAGGCTGGCCCGGGGGAAGTGCAGGGCCCGGATCAGCCCGAGGTTGCCGCTGATCGCCTGGGTGCCCTGCTGCACGCTGGTCTGGGTGAAGTTGAAGATGAACAGCCCGGCGGTCAGGTAGGCGATGAAGTTGTCCATCCCCCGGCTCTGCTGGAGGATCAGACCGAAGATCAGGTAGTAGACCGCCGCGTTGGTCAGCGGGGTGAGCACCTGCCAGAGCTGCCCCAGGCGGGCGTTGCTGAACGAGGCCGTCAGCTTCGCGTTGGCGTACGCGGTGATGAAGTGCCGGTAGCGCCAGAGCTGCCGGGTGTAGCTGCCCAGGGAGGGGCGTTGACCGGCCATGCGCAGCCCGTACCGGGCGGCCAGCTGGGCCGGAGGCAGGCCGGAGTCGGGGTCGGCCAGCGTGCTGTTGGCCATGGGGATGGGCGCTCCGATCTTGTCGAGCCGGCGGGTGCGTTCGCGACGATGGAATCTAGCGTGTTCGTGCTCGGAGCGTCGCCTCGCCGCTGCGTGGACAGTAGTCCGAGAACCGTCGGGACGCAACCGTACCGTCGTTGCGGTACATTGTCCTGCGTGACAGCCGAGAAGAGTCCCAGGTGACGACCGGGAAGAGGCGTGCGCCGGCCGGTGCGGCGGTGCTCCGTGGGGAGATCACCACGGCCATCCGCCGGGCCCTGATGCAGGAACTCGCCGCGGTCGGCTACGGCCGGCTCTCCATCGAGGCGGTGGCCCGCCGGGCCGGAGTCAGCAAGACGGCGATCTATCGCCGGTGGAACTCCAAGCTCGATCTGGTCCTGGAGGTGGTCACCGCCGCCGCCGGCGCCCGGTTGCCCGCCCTGGACACCGGCGCGCTCCGCAGCGATCTGGCTCTGCTGTTCCAGGTGGTGGCGCACGCCCTGGCCCACCCGCTGGCCGCGCAGATCATCCCGGATCTGCTCGCCGAGGCCGCGCGGAACCCGACAATCGACGAGACCTTCCAGCAGATGCTGCGGTCCCGGCAGCAGGAGATCGTCGGCGGGCTGATCACTCGTGCCGTGGACCGGGGAGAGTTGCCGGCCACGACCGACCCCGACGTGGCGGTCGACCTGATCGTGGGGCCGCTGTACTGGCGGCTGGCCATCGCCCGCACCCCCTTCACCGACAGCTACCTGGAGACCCTCGTGGATTCGGTGGCGCGGGCCCTGGGCGCCGGGGACCCTCTGCCCCGCCAGCGCCCGGCGCCGACCTCGGGTTGAGCCGGCCGGGTCCGGGGTAAGGCTGGCTGCGTCCACCCCCACGGCCCGGCATGACCGGTTTCCTCCGCACCGGTACTACTCTCGGTGGGGTTCGCCCGCGCCGACGCCCGGCGAACCTCCGGCGCAGCCGCACCTGCCCGTACGACGACAAGGACCCTCGTGTCGCTGACCGCCCACACCGTCGCCGCATCCCGACCGGCAGCGGCCGACGAGTCGGCCGCACCCGCCGAGGTCCGGCGCAGCCCGATCCGGGCCGTGCTGGGTGGGGTCCGGGACGGCATCGCCGCGATACCCGCACTGCTCACCGACTGCGCCGTGCTGGCGTTCGCGCTCTGGACCCTGCTCTACCACGCCGCCCTGCCGTTGGGGCTGGCCCCCTCGCTGACGCTGCGGATCTGGCTGATCGCCGGATCGGCGCTGGCGGTGCTCGCCGTACTCCTCCGGGTGGCCCTCCGGTGGCGACGCCGCCGCACGGCCCAAAACTCGGCCGCCCCCCAGGCCCCCGCCGACCCGCCGGACCAGGCAGCCCCGGAGGAACCGGTAGAGCCCGCCGATCCAGCGGACCAGGCAGCCCCGGAGGAACCGGCAGAGCCCGCCGACCAGACCGAGCCGGTCGCCGACCGGGCCGGGTCGATGAGCGTGGCCCAGCGGTGGTGGACGGCGCTGACCCTGCTGGTCGGCACCGGCGCGGCGATCACGGCCGGGCTGGCCGGTACCCCGGCCGGTGCGGGCATCTCCTGGTGGGTGCCGGGCTCCGCCGGACTGGTGGCCGCGATCGGTGCGGTGCTGCTGACCTGGCGGACCTGGCGAGCCACCCCGCCCAGCCGGTCGGAGGCCCCCGCCACGACGGCCTGGCAGTCGGCGTACGCCCTGCTGATCGCCGGGGTGGCCGCGGTGGCCTCGCTCTACCTGGCCCGCAGCACCCCGGACGACATCTACTACGTGGGCCGCTCGGTGTGGGTGGCCGAGCGCGACAACGTCCCCCTCAACGACTTCCTGTTCAGCGAGAACGTCCTCCCGGCGATGGCCTCCCAGCCCCCGGTCGCGAGCATCGAGGTCTTCGCCGGGGCCCTCGCCCGGTTCTTCGGCATCCCGGCCGCCTCGGCCACCTGGTATCTGCTGCTGCCCGTCCTGGCCGTGCTCGCGGTGCTGGCCCTGTGGCGGCTGGTGCAGCGGTGGGCCCCGCGCCGTCCGGTGCTCGCCTTCACCGTGGCCGTGGCCTTCCTGGCCCTGGTCTGCGGCCCGGACGCGGCGCTGGGCACCTTCCACCTGCCCCGCCTCTACCAGGGCAAGGGGATGTTCGTCTCCGCGGTCGTGCCGTTGATGTGGCTGTACCTGACCCGCTGGTTCGACGACCGGTCCAAGCGTGGGCTGCTGCTCATCGTCGCCTTGTCGATCACCGCGATCGGACTCACCACCACGGCGGCGATCATCCTGCCGATGCTGGTCGGCGGGGCGGCCCTGATGATGCTGCTGGTGGGGCGCTGGAAGTCCGCCCTGGTGGCCGGGGTGGCCGCGCTGGCGTACCCGGTCGGGGCGGTGGTGATCACCCAGCTGGTCCTCGGCACCTCGGCCAACGAGGCGGCAGCCGACGTCAACTTCTACGACGCCGCGCACACTTACCGGCGGACCTTCGAGATCGGCATCGTGGGGGTGATCGGCGGACTGGCGTTGTGGTGTGGTGCCTTGCTGGCCCGCCGCCGTACCCCGGCCCTGCTCGCGGCCGGGGGCGCCCTGACGCTGAGCGTACTGCTGGTTCCGGGGGTGTTGGAGTGGCTCAGCGCGGTCACCGGCATCTCGGTGGTGCTCTGGCGGGTCCCCTGGCTGCTGGCCGTGCCGGCGCTGATCGGGTTGCTCTGCACCGTCTGGCTGCCCACCCGGCTGCGGGTGGTGCGGGCCCTGGTCGGGGTGGTGCTGGCCGCCGCGATGATCACCTCCTTCGCCGTCTACGCCGTGCCGATGTGGGACGAGCGCAGCGGGGTGCTGGTGCACGCCGAGCCGACCTGGAAGATCCGGCCGCAGCGGCAGGCCATCGCGCAGTTCATCATCGACCTGGACCGCCCGCCGGGTCTGGTGCTCGCCCCGGCGAGCATCATGCGGACCATCCCGGTGATGTCCGCCCGGCCCCGGGTGGTGCTGCCCCGCGACTTCTTCCTGGTCGAGTACGACCTCAACTCACAGTTCTCCCAGGACCGGCTGCTGCTGACCCAGTTCGCCAACGGGGGTCCCAGGGCGGAGCGGCCGGAGCGGGACGAGGTCATCGCCGCGCTGGATCGGCTGGAGGTGGGCACGATCTGCTTCTACAGCCAGAACCGGTTCGCCCTGCGTACGGCCGAGCGGGCCGGCTACACCCTGGCCGCCGAGCGGCCCGCCGAACCCCCCGTACACCCCAACGCGGTCACCTGCATGGTCCGAGGGTGACCGGGTCGACCGGGCCCTCGACGGCGACGGCCCGGTCGGAATTCGCGCGGCCGGGGCCGGCGGCTTGAGCGGTACCGGCCCGGTCCGCCGCCGGGGCGGGCATGCTCACAGGGCAGGGCCGTCGTACACGGGAGGTGGGCATGGACAGCTACCACGAGGACTGGACGGACAGCCAACGCGCGCTCTACGACGAGTGCTACCGCCGTGGTGCCGACTGGGCCGAGGACCCGGCCACCCCGGCCGAGGACGTCCAGCAGGTGATCAATCTCGGTGAGGCCGACGACGACACCCTGGCCGACGCCGAGATCGACTTTCCGCCGCTTGTCGACGCGGTCACCGAGGCCACCGGCGAGGTCGTCAGCACCGTACCGGCCAGCCACGACGACCCCGCCTTCAAGGGTTTCGTGGACGGGGTGCGGGACTCCAGCTCCGATGAGGTCTTCGGCCTCTGAGCAAGGTCAAAACCTTCCCCCGGGCCTGTCACCCCGGCCGGTCTTCTGCCACCATCAACGCAACCAGTGCGGCAGCGCAACAGACCTGATGGGAGGCCGGGTGTGCGGATCCTGCTGGTCGAGGACGACCGCCGGGTGGCCGGTGCGCTGTCATCGGCGCTGAACCGGCGCGGCTACGAGGTGGAGCACGCCGCCACCGTGGCCGCCGCCCTCTGCGCCGCCCCGTGCGACCTGGTGCTGCTCGACCTGACCCTGCCCGACGGGGACGGCACCGACCTGTGCCGGGAGTTGCGCCGACGCAGCAGCCAACTGGGCATCATCGCGGTGACCGCCCGGGGCGAGGAACGTGACCGGGTGCTCGGCCTGCGCATCGGTGCCGACGACTATGTCGTCAAACCCTTCTCGATGGTGGAGCTGCAGGCCCGGATCGAGGCGGTGCTGCGGCGGGCCTCGCACACGCCACCGCAGCGCACCATGATCGAGGTCGGCACGGTCCGGGTCGACGCGGCGGCCCGTACGGTCACGGTGGCCGACCGGCCGGTGTCGCTGACCCGCAAGGAGTTCGACGTCCTGCTCTCGTTGGCCCGCCAGCCCGGGGTGGCGGTACCCCGGGACCGGATCCTGCTCGACGCCTGGGGGACCACCTTCACCGATCGGCACACCGTCGAGGTGCACGTCGGGTCGCTGCGCAACAAGCTGGGCGATCCCCGCCTGGTGGAGACCGTGCGCGGCGTCGGATACCGGCTGCGGGCCGAGTGAGGGGCCGGGTGTGCGACGCCGCCTGGTGATCAGCTATCTGCTGCTGATGGTGCTGGTGCTGGTGGCCCTGGGTACGCCATTGGCGATGACGCTGGCCACCCGGGAGACCGAACGGATCCGGGCCGACCGGATCGCCGACGCCACCCGCTTCGCCTCGCTGGCCGGGCCGGCTCTGCGCGACGGCACGACCGGCCCGCTGGCCAGCGAACTGACCAGCTATGAGGGGCTGTACAGCATCAACGCGGCCGTGGTCGACCGGGACGGGGCCGCGGTGATCCCGTCGCCCGGTTGGCAGTGGACACTGGGCACCCGCCAGGCCCTGGATGTCGCCCTGTCCGGCCAGCAGACCAGCAGACCCGATTCGGTGTGGCCCTGGGTGGACGAGCCGATCGTGGTGGCGGTGCCCATCAACGACGGGGGTGAGGTCCTCGGGGCGGTGATCACCGCCAGTCCGGCCGACGGGGTCCGTCGTACGGTGACGACCTGGTGGTTGTTGCTGGCCGGTACCGGGCTGATCGCCGTGCTGGCCTGCGTGCTGACCGCCTTCGGGCTGGCCGGTTGGGTGCTGCGCCCGATCACCGAACTGGACGCGGTCACCCACGAGATCGCCGAGGGGGACCGGGGAGCCCGGGTGCAGCACCGGCTCGGTCCGCCGGAACTGCGCCGCCTGGCGGCGAGTTTCAACCACATGGCCGACGTGGTCTCCGACGTGATGGACCGGCAGCGGGCCTTCGTCGCCCACGCCAGCCACCAGCTGCGCAACCCGTTGACCGCCCTGCGGCTGCGGGTGGAGGAACTCGGGCCCAGCCTGGTCGACGAGCAGGGCCGCGCCGAACATCAGCTGGCCCTGGAGGAGACCGACCGGCTGGCCCTGCTGCTGGACGGCCTGCTCACCCTGGCCCGGGCCGAGCGCCAGGAGAACCAGCGGGTGACCGTCGACGCGGTCGCGGTGGCGGAGTCCCGGGTGGCGGCGTGGGAGCCCCTGGCCCGGTACCGGTCGGTCACCCTGCGCCTGACCGCCAACCCCGACCCGGTTCACGCCCGGACCGTACCGACCGCGATCGACCAGGCGCTGGACGCCCTGATCGACAACGCGGTCAAGTTCAGCGGCGCGGGCGGCGAGGTGACCGTGACCGTCACGGCCCGCGACGGCGGCTGTGTCCTGGAGGTACGCGACACCGGCCCCGGCATGACCCGCAGTCAGTTGGGCCAGGCCACGGAACGCTTCTGGCGGGCCCCGGAGGTGCAGAACGTCGACGGCGCCGGGCTGGGGCTGACCATCGCGGCCGTGTTGGTGGACGCCTCCGACGGCCGCCTCACCATGCAGCCGAACTCGCCCCGTGGACTGGTCGCCGCCCTGTGGTTCCCCGCCCCGGAGGAGCCACCCGCCCCGGAGGAGCCACCCGCCCTGGACGAGCCACCCGTCGCGCTGGAACCGGCCGCCAGCCCCGGCTGACCGGCCCGGTCAGGGCTTGCTGTCGCGGTAGTACGCGGCCGCCCCCGGGTGCAGGGGCAGCGGCGGGGTGGCGATCGCCGAACGGGGGCTGATCCGTCCGGCCGCCGGATGGGCTTCGGCCAACTCGGCCCGTCGTTCCATCAGCAGCCGGGTCACCTGGCGCACCAGGTCTTCCGGCAGGTCGGCTCGGACCAGCAGATAGTTGGGGTTGGCCACGGCGGTGACCGGGTCGATGCCGTACACCGAGCGGGGAATGTCCCGGGGCACATACACCTCCCGGTTGCCCCGGCGCAGCGGCACGGTCCACTCGCCGAGGTCGACGATGCGGGTGGGGGTGTCCTCGACGAGTTGGGCCACGGCCAGTACCGGCAGGCCACCGGAGAAGAAGAAGGCGTCGATCTCACCGCTGCGCAGCGCGGTGACCGAGTCGTCCAGACCGAGCTGCACCCGGTGCAACTCGACGTCGTCCAGCCCGGCCACGGTGAGCAGCCGGTTGACCGTGATCTCCGTTCCGGAACCGGCCGCGCCGATGGACACCCGTCGACCCGCCAGGTCGGTCAGCTTTCGGACTGGGCTGTCCGCGGTGGTGACCAGGTGCAACAGGTCGTCGTAGACCCGGGCCACCGCCACCACGGGTGGATCCGGTCCCGGATAGGCCGGCAGCACGTCGGCCTGGGTGAACCCGAGTTCGGCCTCGCCTGCCTTGAGTAACCGGACGTTCTCCACCGAGGCGGCTGTGATCAGTACCTCAGCGCGTACGTTGGGCAGTTCCCGGTTGAGGATGGCGGCCAGGGAGGTGCCGATGGCGTGGTAGACGGCCGTCGGGCTGCCGGTGGCGATCCGAATGCGCACCGGATCCTCGGGCTCGTCCCGGCAGGCACTGAGACCAGGCAGGACCAGCAGCACGGCCACCAGGATGGCCGCACTGGCGACGGGCCGCCGGTCTCGGGCAGCATACCGGGAACTGGTCACGGGCAGCACTGTGCGCCGCCGGACCCCTGCGGCGCAACCCCAGGATGGCGGAGTCTGTCCCGACCGCGGTGCAGTTTTGTCCTGACCGGGGTGGTTCACTCAGGCGACCGGTCGGTGGGCCACCTCCTCGCCGGCATGGTGCAGGATGCGATCCCGGTCCGGGCCGTGGGCGACACTGACGAGGTAACAGCCGGTGCCCGCGCGCAGCAGCGCCGGTACGTCGAGCAGGGCGGCGCCGCGGACCAGGACGGCGGCGAGTTCCCGGTCAGTGATCCGTACCCCGAGGATGTGTCGCCGTACGTGCCGTCCACCGGCCAGCAGAGCGGCCCGCCAGGCAGCGGAGGCCAACCGGGTGCGCCACTGCCGGCGAGCCGTCGAGGCACCGGGCACCGGACCCCCGAGCAGTTCCCGTCGGCCCCGACGCCAGCCGTTCTCCATCAGTGCCGCGTACTCCGGCCGGTCTTCGTGGGACACGTGCAGCCGGTGCAGTTCGTAGCGGCGGCGCAGGCCACCCACGGCCAACTCATGCCGTACCGGTATTCCCAGCCGGTCCAGCAGTTGGCGGGTGCGGCGGGCCGCCTCTTCCCGGTTGAACTCGATGGCCGTGGGCAGGCTGGGCTGTTGTCCGGGGTAACGGTGACCGGATGTGGCCGGGGGCGGCATACAGCGCAGCAGACAGGCCGCCTCGAAGGCGTCGGCCAGGGTCGTCCAGTCCAGGGGCGGCAGGGTCGACGGGGTGCGGTGTCGGTCGAGCAGAATCGGTTCGGCAACCACCCGGAGGGCCTCCTCGTGGTGTCGGGTGTAGTTACAGTGACCCGAGACGCCGCGTGGTGGTACCGATCAGGTCGAGCCTTGAGGAAATCTTGCGGCTGTTCACAGCTCGGAAACCACCACGTCCACCTGACGTGGCCGTCCCGCTGCCGAGGGCTGCTCGCAGACGGTGTACTTCAGCTCCCGCAGCGCCCCCACCAGGGCATCGATGCTCCGTGGACGGACCCCGTGCAGCAGCAGGTCCCGCACCAACCGACCCTTGGTGGCCTTGTTGAAGTGACTCACCACCGAGCGCACCGGTACGCCGTCGACCTCCCGCTCGTGCAGCACCCGTACGGTGAGGGTCCGCTCGGCCAGGGCACCCCGGGGGGTCCAGGCGGCGGCGTAGGCACCCGAACGCAGGTCCAGCACCGGCCCGGTACCCGCGGCCGAGGTCAACGCCGGCCCCAGCACCGGTCGCCAGAGCGCCGGCAGGGCACCGACCCCGGGCAGCCGGGCCCCGATCGGGCAGCGGTACGGCGGAATCCGGTCGCCGATCCGTACCGCCCCCCACAGGCCGGAGCTGATCAGCACCTGCCGGGCCGCTGCCCGGTGCGCCGCCGGTGGCAGGGTGGCCAGGTCCAGTGCCTCGTAGAGCACCCCGGTGTAGATCCGACCCGCCGGTGCGGTCGCCGCCCGCACCAGACGGGCGTTGCGGCCCAGCTCACCGTGCTGGCCGGCACCGAGTCCCAGGGCGGTCAGCGCCGCCTCGGCGGGCCCCTCGCGCAGCCTCAGCAGCGCGGCCAGCACCTGCTCACGGACGGGGTTCAGCTCCGGCAGCGAGAGCCGGGCCAGGTCCAGACGGCGACCGGCGCCGACCTCGGCCTTGCCCTCCGAGGGCGGCAGCAGGATGAGCATCGACAGACTCCTCGACGACCCGGACCGGGCCATCCGCGCCGGGGTCCGGCCAGCGTACGACCCCCCTCACCGCCACGGTCGCAGCGGCGTGGGCGGGTGGTAGACCCGGAAGCCGCCGACCTCGGCCAGCAGGTCGGTGTCCGCCCGGTCGCCGAGCAGTTCCCGCAGTCGGAGGTCCGCCGGTCCACCGGCCTCGAACACGTATCCGGGCCGTGCCGCCCGGGCCAGCCGCCACCAGTACGCCGAATAGCGGTTCTGCCCGGGCCGCAGGTCGCTGTCGAGCACCCCGCAGACCACCTGCTCACCGGTGTTGAACACCAGCCGGTTGCAGGTCCAGTACTCGCCGTACACCTCGCGCAGCCCGGCGGCCTGGACCAGTTCCGCGAGTTGGCGGGACTGCCGTTCCTGCACCCGGCCCGGCTCCGCACCGGCAGTGGCGAACAACACCGTGACCACCAGGGCGGTCGCCGTCAGGGCGGCCAGGGCGGCGGTGGCCGCCGCGCCGACCAGCCGCCCCGCCGCGCCGACCGTACCCCGCCAGCAGGCCACCGCCGCCACCCACAGCGGCCAGAGCACCGCCGGCAGGGACAGTTGCAGCACCGACAGGTAGCGGGCGTTACCCAGGGGTTCGGTGGCGGCGAGGGAACTTCGCACGTACGCCAGCAGGGTCAGCGCGGCGCCGACGAGCAGTGCCAGACGCACCACCGCGACCACCCGCTCACCCGGTCCGGTCATCCGCCGGTACGCGAACCCGGCCAGCACCGCCGCGACGACCAGCAACACCGGGTAGAGCAGGCCGAACCACTCCTGCCAGCGGGCGCAGCCGGTCAGCGGACACAGCCCGGTGGCCTGCGGAACCCCCTCCAGCAGCCCGCCGTCGAGCCGCTGCCCCCACGAGGGGGTCGGCCCCTGGGCGCCGCTGATCCGACCCAGCACGGACAGGGAGTCCTGCCCGGGTGGGGCCACCAGGTTGTCGCGGATCATCGGGGCGATCCCCACACCGAACCCGACGATCAGCAGCAGCCCGGCCCACCCGAGAAGTTCCCTGCGTAGCACCCAGAGCAGCGCCAACCCGGCCACCGCCAGGTACGGCAGGATCAGCCAGTCCGACCAGAGGGCCAGCCCGGCGAGCAGCCCGAAGCCGCCGACGGCCCACCGGCGGTGCCGTACCGTGCCCCGGGCCAACCCCATCACGATCAGCAGCATCGCCAGCACGGCGACCTTGACCTCCGGACGGCCGCCGACCGTCGTCACCTGGTCGCGGATGACCCGCTCGGAGCCCAGCGCCAGCAGCCCGACGACGGTGGTGGCGAACCAGGGTGAGCCGATCCTTCGGGTCAGCCGGTGGATCAGCCAGAGGAACAGGGCGTAGAGCGCGAGCACCGGCAGCCGCAACGCCGGCCAACTCGGCCCGGTCACCGCGAGCAGGGGAGCGGCCAGGTAGGACTGCAACATGCCCATGTACCGCTGGCCGTACAGGAAGACCGGATGTTCCCGGCCCTGCGCGATGTGCAGGGCGGCCAACCCGAAGGTGGCCTCGTCGCTGTTGGCCACCGGCACGGTGTTCAGCACCAGGTACAACCGGTAGCCGACCCCGAGTACGCCGAGGATCAGTGCGACCAGGGCCGGACGATCCAGCCGTGGCAGCCACCGGCTCCGACCTCGCTGCGCTTCCGACCCTGGTCGTGGCACGACCTCGCCCCCGTCGCCGTTCCGACGGGAGTGTTTCACGGGTAGCGGCGCATTCGCGGGCATTTGCCCGGGATCTACTTATGTGTCACCTGCCGTCGCGGCTTGGGGGAATGCACCCCGCAGACGATCAAGAAGCCCCGGTCTCGCGTGGCCGAGGTCGGCGGGGTGTGGCAGGGTTGCAGACGTGCCACCCACACCCGCTGGCCAGTTGGCCATACCCAGCCTGCACCGGGCCGCGCGGATCGAGGACGCCGTGCACGCACTGGTCGAACGCCGACTGCGGCGGACCGGCTGGCGGACCAACATCATCGCCTACACCGGGTACGGGGCCCCCGGATGGGCGCGGGTGATGTGCCGGGTGCTGCTGGGACGGCCGGACACCCGCCAGCGGGGGCGGCTGGAGAAGGTCCGCGGCTGGCGCAGCTTCACCACCCTGCCGGCCAAGCACGTCACGGTGAGCATCGAGACCGGTGGGGTGGTGCACGAGGCCCGGGCCGATCGCAGCGGGTTCATCGACACCACGGTCGAGGCGGATCTGCCTCCCGGTTGGGGCTCGGTGCGGATCAGCATGCCGGACGCCGAACCGGTCGAGGCGCCGGTGCGGATCCTGGATCCGGAGGTGCGCTTCGGCGTCCTCTCCGACATCGACGACACCGTGATGGTGACCGCGCTACCCCGTCCGCTGCTCGCCGCCTGGAACACCTTCGTCCTCGACGAGCACGCCCGGGCCGCCGTGCCCGGCATGGCCGTGCTGTACGAGCGGCTGGTCACCGCCCACCCCGGAGCCCCGGTCTTCTACCTGTCCACCGGTGCCTGGAATGTCGCACCGACCCTCACCCGCTTCCTGTCCCGGCACCTCTACCCGGCGGGTCCGCTGCTGCTGACCGACTGGGGACCCACCCAGGACCGCTGGTTCCGCAGCGGGCGGGAGCACAAGCGGGCCACCCTGGCCCGGCTGGCCAAGGAGTTCCCGGACGTACGCTGGCTGCTCGTCGGCGACGACGGCCAGCACGACCAGGAGATCTACCGGGAGTTCGCCGCCGCCCACCCGGACAACGTGGCCGGCGTCGCGATCCGCCGCCTCTCACCCGCCCAGGCGGTGCTCGCCGGTAGCCTGCCCGTCCCGCACGACCGCCCGACCGAGGGACCGGTGGGACAGAAGTGGCTCTCCGCCCCCGACGGTGCCGGCCTGTGGACCCTGCTCCGCGGCGCCGGCCTGGTCTGAGTCAGCCCTACGCCCGGTGAACGAAAACCAGTGCGTCAGTTGACGCAGAGCAACGGGCAGCGGTGGTTCAGGCGGGGCGGAGCCAGAGGGCGCCGAGCGGGGGGACGCGCAGCGCCACCGAGGCGGGTTGGCCGTGCCAGGGGAGCGGCTCGGCGTGCACGGTGCCGAGGTTGCCCACCCCGGAGCCGCCGTAGTGGTGGGCATCCGTGTTGAGCACCTCGGCCCAGGCCCCGGCGGCCGGCAGGCCGATGCGGTAGTCCTCCAGGGGCAGGGCGGAGAAGTTGGCCACACAGACCAGGGTGGCGCCGTCGGGGGCGATCCGGACGAACGAGATGGTGTTGTTGGCGACGTCGTCCCCGGCCAGCCAGCGGAAACCGGCGGGGGAGGTGTCCTGCGCCCACAGGGCGGGGGTGTCCCGGTAGACCCGGTTGAGGTCGCCGACCAGGCGTTGCACCCCGGCCCGGGCCGGGTCGTGCAGCAGGTACCAGTCGAGGCCGCGTTCCTCGCTCCACTCCCGGTCGTCGGCCAGCTCGCAGCCCATGAACAGCAGTTGCTTGCCCGGGTGCGCCCACATGTAGGCCAGCAGCACCCGGACGTTGGCCAGTCGTTGCCACTGGTCGCCGGGCATCTTGCTCAGCAGGGAACCCTTGCCGTGCACCACCTCGTCATGGCTGATCGGCAGCACGTAGTTCTCACTCCAGGCGTACGCCAGGGAGAAGGTCAGCTGATGGTGGTGATGCTGCCGGTAGATCGGGTCCTTGGAGGTGTAGAGCAGGGTGTCGTGCATCCAGCCCATGTTCCATTTGAACCCGAAACCCAGCCCGCCCTCACTGGTCGGTCGGGTCACCCCGGGCCAGGCGGTGGACTCCTCGGCGATCATCACCACCCCGGGGTGGTGCTTGTAGACGGTCGCGTTGGTCTCCTGCATGAAGGCGATGGCCTCCAGGTTCTCCCGGCCGCCGTACTGGTTGGGCACCCACTGTCCGTCGGGGCGGGAGTAGTCCAGGTAGAGCATCGAGGCGACCGCGTCCACCCGCAGCCCGTCGATGTGGAACTCCTCCAGCCAGTAGAGGGCGTTGGCGACCAGGAAGTTGCGCACCTCCCGGCGGCCGAAGTCGAAGACGTAGGTGCCCCAGTCCGGGTGCTCCCCCCGGCGCGGGTCGGGGTGCTCGTACAGGGGGGTGCCGTCGAAGCGGGCCAGGGCCCACTCGTCCTTGGGGAAGTGGGCCGGCACCCAGTCCAGGATCACCCCGATGCCGGCGGCATGCAGCCGGTCCACCAGGTGACGGAAGTCGTCCGGGTCACCGAAGCGGGAGGTCGGGGCGAAGTAGCCGGTGACCTGGTAGCCCCAGGAGCCGCCGAAGGGATGCTCCATCACCGGCAGGAACTCCACATGGGTGAAGCCCAACTCCGTCACGTACCCGGCCAACTGCTCGGCCAGTTCCCGGTAGCCGAGGCCGGGACGCCAGGAGCCGAGGTGCACCTCGTACACGCTCATCGGCTCCTGGTGGGGCTGGCGGGTCGCCCGTCGCGCCAGCCAGTCCGCGTCGCCCCACTCGTACGTCGAGTGGTGCACCACCGAGGCGGTGGCCGGCGGCACCTCGGCGTACCCGGCCAGGGGGTCGGCCTTGTCCCGCCAGTGACCGTCGGCGCCGAGGATCCGGTACTTGTACCGGGCCCCCACCTGCACCCCGGGTACGAAGATCTCCCACACTCCGGTGGAGCCCAGGGACCGCATCGGCCATCCGTCGTCGGGTGCCCAGCCGGTGAAGTCGCCGACCACCCGCACCCCCCGGGCGTTGGGGGCCCAGACCGCGAAGGCCACCCCGCCGTCGAGGACGCGGGCGCCGAGGGCCTCCCAGAGCCGCTCGTGTCGCCCCTCGCCGATCAGGTGCAGGTCCAGCTCACCCAGGGTCGGCAGGTGGCGGTACGGGTCGTCGTGCGGCTGCCCGTCCCACTCGATGCGGTAGTCGAGCACCTCGCCGGGCACGGTCGTCTCGAAGACGCCCGCCTCGTGCACCCGGGTCATCGGGTACCGCTGCTCACTGACCAGCAGGCACAGCTCGGTAGCGCCCCGCCGCAGGGTGCGGATCACCGTACGACCGTCGCCCGGGTGTGCCCCGAGCACGGCGTGCGGGTCGTGGGTCTCCCCGGAGATCAGCTGGTCCATCGGGCGTCGTCCTTCGTCGCGGAGGCGGTGCCGCCACTCAGACCGGCGGCAGTGGCGGGCACGGTGGTGGTGATCGGCGCGGGGGTGGCGGTGGCCGCCGGAGCCGGGGAGGGCGCGGCGGCGTCGGTAGGGCGCAGGGTGAACACATGGGCGGGTTGCAGGTACGGATCCAGCCGGACCGCGTTGTGCTGCCCCCAGTCGTAGTGGGCCCCGGTCAGCTCGTCGTGCACGGTGAACCGGTCGTGCCAGTCCAGGCCCAGGGCCGGCATGTCCAGGGTGGTGTTGCCCCACTGCACGGTGTGCGAGTCGAAGGAGCAGACCACCAGCACGGTGTTGCCGGTGCTCGGGTCGCGTTTGGACCAGCACAGCAACGCCGGGTTGTCGATGTCGTGGAAGACCAGGTTGCGCAGCCGGTGCAAAGCCGGGT
Organism: Micromonospora sp. NPDC047134; assembly: GCF_040643455.1. NCBI lineage: Bacteria > Bacillati > Actinomycetota > Actinomycetes > Micromonosporales > Micromonosporaceae > Micromonospora > Micromonospora sp. NPDC047134. Next base: position 170,493 of record NZ_JBEYUI010000011.1, on the reverse strand, counting down.
TCTCCCGGCGGACCCGGTTCAGGGTGGCGATGAACGGGGCCAGGGAGCGTCCCTGCGCCTGGGCCTGCGCCCAGTCCCGGGGGCGCAGCTCGTACTTCTCGTTGTCGAGGTACTCCTCGGCACCCGGGCGGGCGACATGCTCGAACAGCTCGAAGCCGGCGTACATGCCCCAGGAGGGGGAGAGCAGGGCGGCCAGCACCGCCCGGATCTTGAACATCGGGGGCCCGCCGTGCTGGAGGTTCTCGGGCAGGATGTCCGGGGTGTTCGGCCAGAAGTTCGGCCGCATGTAGTCGGCCGCCGCCACCAGCTCCGCGCAGTACTCCCGCATGTCGGCGGGCGAGGTCCGCCAGGTGAAGTACGTGTACGACTGGGTGAAGCCGACCTTGGCCAGCCCGTGCATCATCGCCGGTCGGGTGAACGCCTCGGCCAGGAAGAGCACCTCCGGGTCGACCCGCTTGACCTCCCAGATCAGCCAGTGCCAGAAGTCGACCGGCTTGGTGTGCGGGTTGTCCACCCGGAAGATCTTCACCCCCTCGCCGACCCAGTGCCGCACCACCCGCAGGATCTCCGCCCGGATGCCCTCGGGATCGTTGTCGAAGTTCAGCGGGTAGATGTCCTGGTACTTCTTCGGCGGGTTCTCCGCGTACGCGATGCTGCCGTCGGCACGGGTGGTGAACCATTCCGGGTGCTCGGTCACCCAGGGGTGGTCCGGCGCGCACTGCAACGCCAGGTCCATCGCCACCTCCAGGCCGTGTTCGGCGGCGGCGGCCACGAAGTCGCGGAAGTCCTGCGGGGTACCCAGGTCGGGGTGGATGGCGTCGTGGCCGCCCTCGGCGGCCCCGATGGCCCACGGCGAACCCACATCCTCCGGCCCGGCGACCAGGCTGTTGTTCGGGCCCTTGCGGTTGACCCGGCCGATCGGGTGGATCGGCGGCAGGTACAGCACGTCGAAGCCCATCGCGGCCACCCCGGGCAGCCGCTCGGTGGCGGTGGCGAAGGTCCCGGAACGGGCCGGAGTCTCGGCCGTGGCCAGGACCGCCCCCTCCGAGCGGGGGAAGAACTCGTACCAGGCGGAGTACAGGGCCCGCTCCCGGTCCACCCAGATGCGGTACGCCTCGCCGGTGGTGACCAGCTCCCGCACCGGGTGCGCCCAGAGCAGTTCGGCCAGGTCGAGGGCCGGGCCGACCCGGTCCTTCAGCGGCAGATCGGTGTCGCGCAGCGCGGCCACGGCCCGTTCGAGTCGGGCCTGCTCGGCCTTGGGCACCGCTGCGGCACCCAGCACGCGTACCCCCTCGGCCAGGTCGTTGGCCAGGTCTTCCGCGCCCTGACCGGCGGCGATCTTCTTGGTCACCGCGTTGTGCCAGGTCAGGTACGGGTCGCTGAAGGCCTCCACGGTGAAGACCCACTCCCCGACGGTGTCCGGGGTGATGGTGGCGTGCCACCGGTCATGGCCGGGCTCCCCGGGCCGCATCCGGGTGAACGGGCGGGCCCGACCGTCCGGACCCAGCCAGACCACGTTGCAGCCGAGGGCATCATGCCCCTCCCGGTACGCGGTCGCCGACACCGGCACGAGTTCACCGACCACGGCGCGGGCCGGATAACGCCCGCAGGAGACGACGGGGGAGACGTCTTCGATCGGGAACCGTCCAGTCACCCTGTCAACCTACTGCGCGAGATCCTTTCGCGCTCGGTTGCGCACTGCTTCCGCCGTGCCGGTCAGCGCCGCGCCCGCCACGCCTTGGCGCGCCGCAGGTAGCGCAGCACCCCGACCGGGCCGGTCGAGACCGGCCAGTCGTCGGTGCGGAAGTAGGCGTCCGAGCCGCCGTCCAAGAAGATCACCGAACCGCAGAGGAAGTCGGCGGCCGGCGAGAGCATGAACGCCACCCACTCGCCGACGTCCGCCGGGTTGCCGCGCCCGCCGATCGGCACCGGCAGCCCTTCGACCGCCTCCTTCTCGCCCCGGGCCATCTGCTCCTCCAACAGCGGAGTGGAGATGATGCCGGGGGCCAGGACGTTCACCCGGATGCCGGCACCGGCCCACTCCGGCGAGATCGCGGCGCGGCGCGCCCACCGGGTCACCGCCAGCTTCGAACTCGCGTACGCGAACGGCGCCGAGCGCTTGCCGAAGCGTCCCACCACGCGCAGCGCCCGGGCGGCGTCGCGGTCGAGCAGGGCCCGCACGGCGCGCTCCGGCACCATCGGGGTGAGCGTGACGGAGTTCGAGCCGAACACCACGACCTTGCTGTTGCCGGCGGCGGCCAGGGTCGGTCGCCACGCCTCGAGCAGCTCCACCACGCCGAAGAAGTTGACCTGCTGCACGATCCGGTCCCGGCCGGGGATGCCGCCGAGCCCGGCAGCGCAGACCGCCCCGTCGAGCCGCCCTCCGGCGCGCTCCAACACCTCGGTGGCCGCCGCCGCGCGCCCGGTCGGCGTGGAGAGGTCGGCGATCACCTCCACGTCCCGCAGGTCCACGCCGACGACGGTGTGCCCGTCGCGCCGCAGCCGCTCGGCGGACGCCCGGCCCATGCCCGAGGCCGCGCCGGTCACCACGTACGTACCCATGTCGGTTCCTCTCCGCTTCGCCGACGGCCCTTGCGTCTTGCCGGATGCTGGCACGCCCGGCGGCCCCGGGTGCGACGATCGCGACAGAAACCGTGCCTATTCCACCGTCGGGCCCTCCGGGGCCGGGTCGGCGGCGGGAAGCTTGCCCGCCGCGTGCCGTCCGACGATGTAGCCGTAGACCAGGCCCTGGCCGATGGTCGCCCCGGCTCCCGGGTAGGTGCGGCCGAAGGCGTTGGCGGCGGCGTTGCCGATGGCGTACAGCCCGGGGACCGGGGTCCCCGCGTCGGACAGCGCCCGGCCGAGGCCGTCGGCCCGGATCCCGCCGCAGGTCCCGAGGTCGGACAGGACGACCCGGACTGCGTACAGGGTGCCGGCCAGGGGCCGCAGGTTCGGGTTCGGCGTCACCGTGGGGTCGCCGTAGTAGCGGTCGTACGCGCTGGCGCCGCGCGCGAAGTCGTCGTCGACCCCGGCGGCGGCGAACCGGTTGAACCGCGCCAGGGTGGCGCTCAGCGCGTCGGCGTCCACGCCCATCGACCGGGCTAGGTCACCCGGGGTGCCCGCGCGGTGCGCGATGCCCGCCGCGTACCAGGACTTCGGCAGCGGGGCGCGCGGGAACTGCGTGCCGGCGAAGACGTAGCTGTTGCGGTACCGCTTGTCGAAGACCAGCCACATGGTGGGCAGCGCCCCACCTTCGCGGGCGAGGCCGAGCACCCGCTGCCCGAACGTCATGTAGTCGCAGGACTCGTTGACGAACCGGCGGCCGGTGCCGTCCACCATGAGCGACCCGGGCAGGGAACGCTCGGCGAGCAGCACCGACGGCGCGGCGTCGCCGACCGGGGCGACGGCGGGGAACCACCACGCCTGCTCCATCAGGTCGGTGCCGGCGCCCGCCTCCTGGGCGGCGCGGATCCCGTCGCCGGTGTTGCTGTCCGCGCCGAGGCTCCAGCCGCCCAGGTCGCGGTGGTGGTGGGCGTGCCGCAGCGGCAGGTCGTGGTCGAAGCCGCCGGTGGCGAGCACGACACCCCGCTCGGCCCGTACGGCGAAGGTCGTCTCCCCGTGGCGCAGCTCGGCGCCGACGACCCGGTCTCCCTCGACCAGGAGCCGCTCCAGCGCCGTCTCGGTCCAGACCGGGATGCCGGCGCGGCGGACGCCGGCGAAGAGGCCGGCGGCGATGGCCTGGCCGCCGGCGGCGTACTCCCGCCCGACCGCGAGGCCGCCGAGGCCCTGGGCGAGGCGGGTCATGATGCGGGGCAGCGCGCGAACCGGGGTCTTCGCCATCAGGTTGAGCCACTTGTAGTCCGCGCCGGTGACCGGCATGGGCACGGGCGCGGAGAGGACGGCGGGACGCAGCCGCGCCCGGTCGGCACCGAGGAGCTTCAGGTCGAGCGGGCGGCACTCGCAGCTACGGCCGACGGCGGTGCCGCCGGGCAGCTCCGGGTGGTAGTCGGAGTAGCCGCGCGCCCAGAGGAAGCGCATCGGGGTGGTCCGGGTGAGCATCTCGACCGTGGCGGTGCCGTGCTCGAGGAAGCTGCGCCAGCGCTGTTCGGGTGCGGAGCCGTCCACGACGGCCTCCAGGTACGCCGCGCCGCGCTCGGGCGTGTCCCCGGAGCCCTCGGCGGCCAGCACGGGATTGGCCGGGATCCAGAAGGCGCCGCCGGAGCGCGCCGTGGAGCCGCCGACCCAGCGCGACTTCTCCACGACGACCACGGAGAGGCCGGCCTCGTGGGCGCTGAGCGCGGCGGCCAGGCCGGTGCCGGAGCCGATCACGACGAGGTCGACCGAGGTGGGCCGGGGCTGTCGGGGAACGGACATCGGGGAACTCCTTACTACGGGGCGACGACGGGCCGGGTACCGGCGGCGACGAGCGCCGTCGTCCCCTCGGCGTCCAGGGGGCAGTGGGTGCCGGTGAAGATGCTGGCGGCGCAGAGGTTGCAGTGGGTGCAGCGCGACCGGGTGGCGGCGTCGCGGCGGATCTTGTTGATCAGGTCCGGCTCCCTGAGCAGGGCGCGGGCCATCGCGACGTACTCGAAGCCGTCGCTCATGGCCGTACGCATCCCGTCGAGGTCGGTGACGCCGCCGAGCAGAATCAGCGGCATGGACAGCTCACGGCGGAACTGGAGCGCGAGGTCGCGGAAGTAGAGCGGCTGGTAGGGGTAGTCGCGGAACAGGAACCGGCCGAACATCTTCATCCCGAGCCGCAGCAGCGGCGGCTGGGGCGCGGCCATCGCCGCGAGCGGGATGTCGCCCCGGAACAGGTACATCGGGTTGAGCAGCGAGGACCCACCGGTGAGCTCCAGGGCGTCCAGGTGTCCGTCGGCCTGCAACATTCGGGCGAACGGGATCGACTCGTCGAGGTCGAAACCGCCGGGCACGCCGTCGCGCATGTTCATCTTGGCGATGACGGCCATGTCGTCGCCGACGGCCTCCTTGACGGCGGCCAGGATCCGGCGCGGGAACTCGGCGCGGTTGGCCAGCGCACCGCCGAACTCGTCCCGGCGTCGGTTGAGCTTCGGCGAAAGGAACGATCCGGCGAGGTAGGTGTGGCCCAGGTGCACCTCGACGGCGTCGAAGCCCACCTCGCGCGCCGCCGCGGCGGCGCTGCCGTGGGCGGCCACGATGCGGTGGATGTCGTCGTGGCTCGCGGCGCGGTCGAAGCCCATCCCCAGGGGGTTGAACCGCGCCGACGCCGCGAGCGAGGGCAGCCCGTTCGAGCGGGGGTTGGCCACCGGACCGGCGTGCCCGATCTGGGCGCTGACCTTGGCGCCGGTGGCGTGCACCGCCTCGGTCAGCCGCTGCAGCCCGGGCAACGCCTCGGGCCGCCAGTAGACCTGGCCCCGTTCGGTGCGCCCCTCGGGCGCGACGGCGAGGTAGGCGACCGTCGTCATGCCGACGCCGCCGCGACCCACGGCGGTGTGGTACTCGATCAGGCGGTCGGTGACCAGGGCGTCCGGGGTCGCCCCCTCGAAGGTGGCGGACTTGATGACCCGGTTGCGCAGGCGCACCGGACCGAGAACGGCGGGGGCGAGCGGGTCGGGGATCGGGCGGGTGGTGGTCACGGGGCTTCCTCGGGTGTGGTGATGCGGATGTCCAGCCGACGCAGCAGGGCGTCGACGGCGTGGGCGGGCGAGCCGTCGGGGCTGCGGGCCCAGTCGTACAGCGCGGCCTGGGCCGCCTCGCGGTACGCGGTGGCGACGGCGTGGTAGATCGCCCTCGGCGCTCCCGGTCGACGCCGGGCGATCTCCTGGGCCAGGGCCTCGGTCCAGGGCGCGTAGGCGCGCGCGGAGGCTCCCGCCAGCTCGGGTTCCTCAGCGACGACCCGCATCCAGTACCCGCCCGCGCTGAGCACGAGCGCGTCGTCGGAGACGGAGGCGACCACGGCGGCGCGCAGGGCGTCCGACAGCGGGACGTCAAGGGGCAGCGTGCGGAACGTCTCGGTCAGCCGCCGGGTTGCGGCGGGCACCCCCACCCAGGCGAGGGCGGCCTTGGAGGGGAAGTACCGCATCAGGGTGCGGACGCTGATCCCGGTGGCCGCGGAGATGTCGTCCCAGCCGGTGGTGCCGTAGCCGCGCTCCGCCCAGAGCTTTAGGGCCGCGGTGCCGACCGCCTCGGGATCGAGCACGGTGGGACGGCCACGTCGGCGCGGGGTGGGCGGGTTCTCCGAGGCCATGCGGCAAGTGAAACACTTTTTGGCGTGGTACGCCAATAATCGGCCGTGGGCTGAGGCATGCCGTCGGCGGCTGGACTGTCCTTGTCAGGCGGGCGGCTCGTTAGCCACGAACGAACCCTTGCCCTGGCGGGTGACGATCCAGCCGCGCTCCTCCAGGATGCGTAGGGCATACCGGACCGGCCAGGCGCTCGACTCGTACTGCTCGCGCAGTTCGGCGATGGACGGCAGCTTCTGGCCGGGCTTCAGGGTGCCCGCGCGGACTGCGGCCATGACATCAGCGATGATCTGCTCGTATAGCGGTGCTTGCGGCATGGGGCATCACCTCTCGTCAGCGCTCTGATCTTCGCACCCCGAGTGACGTGCCGTGCATTCTCTGTTGATTGTGCAGGCATAGCCTTCTAAGTTGAGTTGCCAGAGGCTCTCTCGTCAGCAACGGAGTGCCTTCACCTGGGCGGGGCGGCATCGTCCCCGTGCTGCCCCGCCCTGACCTGCTCCTGATTGCACCGTCCTTATCCCGGATCTGGGTGCACTTGTTGTTGCTGTGACGACAACAAACGCACCCAGAGGAAGGAGGAACAGATGCGTGAGCGCCCAACTGACGGGCCAATGCCGCAGGCGTACCCGGTTCCCGGGGCTCGGCCTCCGCACCCCGACGGCGACCGGGTGCTCGGGCCAGCCCGACCCGCCCGTGCCCCGCTGGCCTGGCGGCGGTACGCCCGCGGCGTGGGCGTCGCGGTCCTCGTACTCGCGCTCCTGGCGATTTGGATCTTGCGGTGAACGAGTTGCCGGTGGGGCGGCGGGTCGCGCAATGGCGGGTACGACGCAACATGACGCAGCAGCAGTTCGCCGACCGGCTCGGCAAGTCCAAAAGTTGGGTCGACAAGATCGAGCGTGGGGCACGTCGACTGGAACGGGTGTCGAACCTCCGGGAGATCGCCGACGCCCTTCGGATCGACGTGCAGGTCCTCCTCGCGGAACGCCCTGGGCGGCCGGCAGCCGCTGACAGCGGTGTGGAGCGGATCCGGACCGCGTTGGCTCAGTATGACGTGTCGGCCTCGCCCCGGACGCCCGACGTCGCGCAGTTACGGGCCGGTCTAGAACACGCGAAGCAGAGCTACCGGCACGCCCGCTACCCGGCGTTGCTCACCCTGCTGCCCGGTCTGCTCGACGCCGTGCGGGCCGCCCGGCCCCACCGGGTCACCGACGCGCTGCTGGTGCCGGTCTATGGCCTGATCGCGTTGACCCTGGTCAAGGTGGATCAGGGAGAGCTGGCGTGGTTGGCCGCCGACCGAGGGATGGCCGTCGCGCTGGCCACTGAGGATCCGCAGGTGAGCGCCGTCGCCACCGTACCGCTGTGTCAGGCACTGCGCTGCTGTGACCGTAACGGGGCCGCGTTGCGGGCCGCCGTCGTGGCCGCCCACCGCCTCGGCCCCCGCGATCCGGCTGCCCGCTTCGGGTCGCTGCGCGGGACGCTGCTGCTTCAGGCCGCGCTGGCCGCCGCCGATCGGGCCGACGATCGCAGTGCCCGAGGGCTGGTCGACCAGGCCGTGGCGCTCGCGGATCAGGGGAGCTTCGGCGGTGAGGGGTTCGGTCCGGCGGCGGTGCAGGCGGCCCGCGTGCTCGTCGAGGCCGCGCGGGGAGACCTGCCAGTGGCGACGGTACGCCACGAGCGGCTGCTCACCAGCGACGGCTGGCGTTGGATGCCGCCCGAGCATCGGGCCGCGTACCTGCTCGACGTGGCCCGCGCGTACGCCTCGGCCGGCGAGATGTCCCGGGCCGGCCGGGCGCTGCTGGAGGCGGAACGCACCGCGCGCAGCGAGGTGCGCGACCGGCCGGCTGCCCGGGAGCTGGTGGCCGCCGTGGCCCGGTCCACCGCCGCACCCGCCGCCCTGACCCGCCTCGCGGCCACCCTCCACGTCACCTGACTCGTCACCCGCGACCGATCAGTTAAAAGGGGGCCCTTCCTCTACCCGAGGCGTTAACAGGGTGCCCTTCCTTACATCAGTGAGCGGTAGAGGTTGAGGGTGCGGGCGGCGATGGCGTCCCAGGAGAAGTGCTCGACGGCGCGTCGGCGGCCGGCGCGGCCGAGGGCGGCGGCGCGCTCAGGATCCGCCAGCAACGAGTTCAGCCGCCCAGCCAGGTCGGCCTCGAAGCGGGCCGGGTCGGCGGGCGTGCCGTCCAGACCGGCCTGCTCGATCGGGACCAGCAGGCCCGTCTCGCCGTCGGCGACCACCTCGGGGATGCCGCCGGTGGCGGTGGCCACCACCGCGGTTTCGCAGGCCATCGCCTCCAGGTTGACGATGCCCATCGGCTCGTACACCGAGGGGCAGACGAAGATGGTGGCGTGGGTGAGCACCTGGATCACCTCGGGCTTGGGCAGCATCTCGGCCACCCAGATCACCCCGGAGCGGCCCGCCCGCAGTTCGGCGACCAGACCCTCCACCTCGGCGGCGATCTCCGGGGTGTCCGGTGCCCCGGCCAGCAGCACGAGCTGGGTGTCCGGGGGCAGGTCGCGGGCGGCGCGCAGCAGGTGCGGCAGGCCCTTCTGCCGGGTGATCCGCCCGACGTAGACCACGCTGGGCAGGGCCGGGTCGATGCCGAGTCGGGCCAGCACGTCCGTGCCCGGATCGGGGGCGTACTGCGCGGTGTCGATGCCGTTGTAGATCACGTGCACCCGGTCCGGATCCACCGAGGGGTACGCGGTCAGCACGTCCCGGCGCATCCCCGCGCTGACCGCCACGATCGCGTCGGCCGACTCGTAGGCGGTGCGTTCGCACCAGGAGGAGAGGGCGTACCCGCCGCCGAGCTGCTCGGCCTTCCAGGGGCGCAGCGGCTCCAGGCTGTGCGCGGTCACCACGTGCGGCACCCCGTACAGCAGCTTCGCGGTGTGCCCGGCCAGGTTGGCGTACCAGGTGTGGCTGTGCACCACGTCCGCGCCGGCACACCCGGCCGCCATCTCCAGGTCCACCCCCATGGTCCGCAGGGCCGGGTTCGCGCTGGCCAGGCCCGCCGGTTCGGGGTACGCCCGCACTCCCGGCTCGGTACGCGGCGCGCCGAAGCAGTGCACCCGGACCTCGGTCAGCCGGCGCAACTCCCGGGCCAGGTACTCGACATGCACCCCGGCGCCCCCGTAGACCTCCGGCGGGTACTCCCGGGTGAGCAGGTCGACGCGCAGCGGGATGGAGTCGGTCATGCCCGGCACCCTAGTGCAGAAGTGTGGCCGTACAAGTGGTGAAGCGGCACCGGGATGGATAGCGTCTGGTCATGGCTGAGAAGGTGCTCGCGATCGTCCTGGCCGGCGGAGAGGGCAAGCGCCTGATGCCGCTCACCACGGATCGGGCCAAGCCGGCCGTCCCGTTCGGCGGGATGTACCGCATGGTCGACTTCGTCCTCTCCAACCTGGCCAACGCCGGGTTCCTCAAGATCGTCGTGCTGACCCAGTACAAGTCCCACTCGCTCGACCGGCACATCACCAAGACCTGGCGGATGTCGACCCTGCTCGGCAACTACGTCACCCCGGTGCCCGCGCAGCAGCGCCGGGGCCCCTGGTGGTTCTCCGGCTCGGCGGACGCGATCTACCAGAGCTTCAACCTGATCTACGACGAGCAGCCCGACTATGTGATCGTCTTCGGAGCCGACCACATCTACCGGATGGATCCCCGGCAGATGGTGGAGGAGCACATCGCCTCCGGGGCCGCCGTGACCGTGGCCGGCATCCGGCAGCCGCTGTCCACGGCCGACCAGTTCGGGGTCATCGAGGTGGCCGAGGACGGCCGGCGGATCCGGGCCTTCCGGGAGAAGCCCACCGACGCGGTGGGGCTGCCGGACGCCCCCGACGAGATCTACGCCTCGATGGGCAACTACGTCTTCACCACCCGGGCCCTGGTCGAGGCGGTCGAGCGGGACGCCGAGGACCGCTCCAGCAAGCACGACATGGGCGGCAGCATCATCCCGATGCTCGTCGAGCGGGGTGAGGCCAACGTCTACGACTTCCGTGACAACGAGGTGCCCGGCAGCACCGACCGGGACCGGGGCTACTGGCGGGACGTGGGGACCCTGGACTCCTTCTACGACGCCCACATGGATCTGATCAACGTGCACCCGGTGTTCAACCTCTACAACTTCGACTGGCCGATCTACACCGAGCAGCCGCCGTACCCGCCGGCCAAGTTCGTGCACCAGTGGGGGGAGCGGGTCGGCCGCGCGGTCGCCTCGATGGTCTCCCCCGGGGCGGTGATCTCCGGCTCACTGGTGGAGAACTCGATCGTCTCGCCCAAGGTGAAGGTGCACTCCTGGGCCCATGTGGACGGCTCGGTGTTGATGGAGGGGGTGGAGATCGGTCGGCACGCGGTGGTGCGTCGGGCCATTCTGGACAAGAATGTCCACGTTCCCGAGGGCGCCGAGATCGGCGTCGATCTGGAACGCGACCGACAGCGCTACACCGTCTCCGACAACGGCATCGTGGTCATCGGCAAAGGACAGAAGGTGGAACCGTGAGTGGTGGTACTCACCCCCGGGCCGGGCAGCCGGCTCAGCCTGCCGACTTGGTCGACGTGCCTCGGCTGGTGACCGCCTACTACGCCGAGCATCCGGACCCGGCCGACCCGGCTCAGCAGGTTTCCTTCGGCACCTCGGGGCACCGTGGGTCGAGCCTGCGCAACGCCTTCAACTCCGACCACATCCTCGCCGTCACCCAGGCGCTCTGCGACTACCGGCGGGAGCAGGGCATCGACGGGCCACTGTTCCTCGGCCGGGACACCCACGCGCTCTCCGCGCCCGCCGCCGTGGACGCGTTGGAGGTGCTCGCCGGCAACGGGGTCACCGTGCTGCTGGACAGCCGCGACGGCTACACCCCCACCCCCGCGGTGTCGCACGCGATCCTCACCCACAACCGGGGCCGCACCGCCGGGTTCGCCGACGGCATCGTGATCACCCCGTCGCACAACCCGCCGGACGACGGGGGATTCAAGTACAACCCCACCCATGGCGGCCCGGCCGACTCCGACGTCACGAAGTGGATCCAGGACCGGGCTAACGCGATCCTCGCTGCCGGGCTCCAGCAGGTGCGCCGCGTCCCGTACGCGCGGGCCCGCACCGTCGACACCACCGGCACGTACGACTTCCTCGGCGCGTACGTCGACGACCTGCCGGCCGTGCTCGACCTGGACGCGATCCGCGCCGCCGGGGTCCGCATCGGCGCCGACCCGCTCGGCGGGGCCAGCGTCGCCTACTGGGACGAGATCGCCGACCGGCACCGCCTCGACCTGACCGTGGTCAATCCGATCGTCGATCCGACCTGGCGGTTCATGACCCTCGACGGGGACGGCAAGATCCGGATGGACTGCTCGTCGCCGAACGCGATGGCTTCGCTGATCGCCATGCGCGCCGACTACCAGGTCGCCACCGGCAACGACGCCGACGCCGACCGGCACGGCATCGTCACCCCCGACGCCGGGCTGATGAACCCGAACCACTATCTCGCCGTGGCCATCTCCCACCTGTTCCGTACCCGGGAGAAGTGGGGCCCGGACGCGGCGGTCGGCAAGACCCTGGTCTCCTCCTCCATGATCGACCGGGTGGCGGCCGACCTCGGGCGTCCGCTGCTGGAGGTGCCGGTCGGCTTCAAGTGGTTCGTGCCCGGGCTGCTCGACGGCACGGTCGGCTTCGGCGGGGAGGAGAGCGCCGGGGCGTCCTTCCTGCGGCGCGACGGTGGCACCTGGACCACCGACAAGGACGGCATCCTGCTCTGCCTGCTCGCCTCCGAGATCATCGCCCTGACCGGCCGCACCCCGAGTGAACACTGGGCAGAGTTGGCCGAACGCTTCGGTGCCCCCGCGTACGCTCGGATCGACGCCCCCGCCTCCCGGGAGCAGAAGGCCGTGCTCGGCAAGCTCTCTCCGGAACAGGTACGCGCCACCGAACTTGCCGGTGAACCGATCACCGCCACCATCACCACGGCACCCGGCAACGGCGCCTCGATCGGCGGGCTGAAGGTGACCACGGCCAGTGGCTGGTTCGCCGCCCGTCCGTCCGGCACCGAGGACGTCTACAAGATCTACGCCGAGTCCTTCCAGGGCCCCGAACACCTGGCCCGCCTCCAGGAGGAGGCCCAGGACCTGGTCACCGAGGTGCTGAAGGCGACAGGCTGAACGGCGGGGACCCCAACAACAGGGTCCCCGCCGTATGCATCCGGTTCCGGCTCAGCGGGCGAGCGGTATGCCGGTCTTCTGGTTGAGAAGCGCGCCGGGAAGGACGCCGCAGAGCCGGGCGAGCTGGTCGATGACCTTGTCCGGCTCGTCGAACGGATCCAGTCCGCTGACCTCCAGGGGATCCAACACAGGCACTCTGACGTGCGAGATCAGCGGATGCAGCGTCCGGTGGTCGGACTCGCCGCTACCCAGCAGATCCTCGTGCAGCTTCTCGCCCGGCCGCAGACCGGTGTAAACGATCTCGACTGTGCTGGCGGCCTGTTCGACCATCCGGCGCGCGATGTCGTCGATGCGTACCGGCTCACCCATGTCCAGCACCAGGGCTTCGCCGTCCCGGCCTATGTTCGCCGCCTGGAGGACCAGATGGACGGCCTCCTGCACCGTCATCAGATACCGGGTCACGTCCGGGTGGGTGACGGTCAGCGGCTGCCCGGCCTCGATCTGTCGCTGGAAGGCGGTCACCACCGAGCCGCGGCTGCTCAGCACGTTGCCGAACCGCACGCTGAGGAAGGTGCCCGGGTAGGCCGCCGCGGCGTGCGCGGTGAGCATCTCGGTGATGCGTTTCGAGTAACCCAGCACGCTGATCGGGTCGGCGGCCTTGTCGGTGGAGATGTTCACGAACCGGGCCACGTCCCGGCAGGCGTCGAGCACGGTGAGAGTGCCCCAGACGTTGGTCTTGACAGCCTCTCCCGGGTGCCGTTCCAGCAGCGTCAGGTGCTTGAGCGCCGCAGCATGAAAGACGATCTCGGGGCGTCGTTGCCGCATGATGCGCCGGACACCCTCGTCGTCGCGCAAGTCGGCGAGGATCAGCTCGGGGCCGTCCAGCAGTGCCCGACCGGTGAGCGACATCTGAAGGCCGTGCAACGCCGACTCGTCCCGGTCCAGCATCATCAGCTCACCGGGGTTGGCCTGCATGATCTGCCGGCACAACTCGGAGCCGATCGAGCCGCCGGCGCCGGTGACCAGGACGCGCCGGCCGGCGAGCACGTTGTCGTCCAGGGTCAGATCACCGACGACCTGACGTCGGCCGAGCAGGTCACTGATCTGGACGTCCCGTACGTCCCTGACCGTGATGCGGTGATCCACCAGCTCCCGCATCGGTGGAAGGATCTTGAATGTGGCGCCCGTGCGGAGCGTGGCCTCCCGGATCTCGCGGATCAGCGTGGCGTCGGCGTTCGCCACGGAGAAGATCAGCGCGGTCGCGCCGGTGCGGTGGATGGCCTTGGCGATCTCGGCCCGGCCACCCAGGACCGAGACGCCGGCGATGCGCAGGTCCTGCTTGTCCGGGTCGTCGTCGAGGGCGCCGACGGGCAGGTAGCGGCCCTTCGGGTCGCCGAGCATCGCGCGGACGAGTCCCTGTCCGGCCTCGCCGAGGCCGAAGAGCAGCACCGGGGTCGCTGAACGGGCGTCCGGACGCATGGCCCGGTCCCGCCGGTGCCGATGCAGCAGACGGCAGCTGAGCATCAGCAACAGTGCCAACGCCCCACCGACCACCGGGGTGCTGCCAGGCACCGGGCGTTGGTCGAACGCCAGCAGGGCGATCAGCACAACGGCAGCCGTGGTGGCGGTGGTGCCCGCGAGACCGCGGACCTCCTCGACACTGCCGAGCGGCTGCCGACCCGAATAGATCCGGCGCAGCGCGCTCAATCCGACATGCAGTACGGCGGCAGCGCCGCCGAGCATCACCGCGTTGACAGCCTGATCGATGGTGAGGATTTGTTCGTACCTTGCCCAACCGGCGACCGTGAATCCACCGACCCAGGCGAGCGCGTCGGCGACGAGAAAGACGGCGGTACGTCGGCTGCTCGCCCTGATGCGGTCGGTGGCCGTGGATGGCGTTCGCTGGACACGCTCAATTTCCCGCAGCATGTACAAACTCCCCTGTCCTGCTGTCGGTGGCCGATGATGACCTACGGCAGGTCAGGGCCACATGCATCCCGTAACTGCTTAGCCGACGTTTGCTCTGCGGGTTCTGGGTTTCGCGTTTCTGTGGCCGGTTGTTGGTATGGCTCGTCGCTGGGGCGAAATATTGTCGCCTCCGCCGGCCGGTATTCAGGAACAGTCGAATGCCATTCACGCCAGTGGGCCGCGCGCAACCGTCGACTGGTCTTACCACGAACCTTCTTGACCCTGAGGTCGATGCCCTTGCGGGCCAGCCGCTCGGCCCGGCTACGGCTGAGCACCGTCTCGATCTCCGACGGGACACATGCCAATGCGTCGATCAGGGCGCGACGAAATCGAAGGGTTTTCAGGTCCGCTGATTCCCGCGCGACCTGTCGCCCGGGTCGGTCGTTTGTCCCGGTGTGCTCGCAGGGGGAGAGGAGAAACTGGTGCTCGATGCGGTGGGAGCTGAGGCCAACCCGACTCGGGAACACGACCTTGAACCCTTTCGCGTCCTGGCTACCTGTGGCGGGTTCGTGCCGGGGCATCGGTATGGAGGCCCGGTGCGCTCTCTCGTCCAGATCGTGGAATCGATATCCGAGAGCATCGACCTGACCTTGGTGACGCGTGACCGCGATCTCGCCACGCCGACTCCGTATCCGGGTCTCTCTGGCCGTTGGGTCAGGCAGTCCGGAGCGCGGGTGTTCTACCTGACCGTCTCACGGGCGGGTCAATGGCGTCAGCTGCGGCGCGAGTTCCGAGATACTTCCTTCGACCTGCTGTACGTGAACAGTCTCTTCTCGATGTTCTCACTCGTGCCGATCATCGCGGCACGGCTGGGTGTGCTGAGGGTGTCGCGGATCCTCGTGGCCCCGCGGGGGGAGTTGTCGACCGGCTCGCTCTCCCTCAAGCGGCGGAAGAAGCAGGTGTTCCTCCGGTTCTGGCTGCCGCTGCTCAGGACGCTGGGAGTCGTCTGGCATGCCACCAGTGATCGTGAGGCGGAGAGTATCCGGCGAGCGTGCCCATGGGCACAGATCGAGATCAACAGGTCGCAGGTGTCGCTGCCGTACGAACCGCTTCCGCCGGGACCGGTCGTACCCGGCCCTGCCCGGCTCGTGTTTATCAGTCGCATCAGCCCCGAGAAGAACTTGATCCTTGTACTGCGGGCGTTGCAGCAGGTCTCGACGCCGATGGATCTCGACATATACGGGCCGATGGAGAATGTCGGCTACTGGGAGAAGTGCCAGAACCTGTTCGCGCGCCTGCCGACGACGGTACAGGTGCGGTACTGCGGCGAGTTGGCTGCGGACGAGGTACGGAGCACCTTCGCCAGGTACGACGCCTTTGTCTTCCCCACGCTCGGCGAAAACTTTGGGCATGTCATCGCCGAGAGCCTTTCCGCATCCTGTCCCGTGATCTGCTCCGACCAGACGCCTTGGACGGACCTGCTGACCGCTGGTGGTGGCGCGGTCCTGAAGCGGCTCACCGCCGACGATCTCGCCGGGCAGCTCGAACGGTTCGCCGCGTTGGATCAGGTCGCTCGGGCGCACGCGCGTCGTGCAGCTGGCGACGCATACCGATCGTGGCGTCGGCGCGTTGACGGCCCGAACATCCTCGAGCAGGCTCGCCGGGCGTCATGGGTACGGCCCGGTGACCCGATCCACCCGTCGTGCTGTGGCGCTGATTCGTGAATGGGAGATAGCGGTGAACCAGCCGGTCAAGGATCGGGCCAACCTTCTTCCCATTAGGGAGGGGACGCGTCGCGTTGCGGTTGTCACCCATGGGCTGCACAGGAGTGGCGGCGTGGAAAGCGTTGTCAGCTGGCTCTGCGAGGGTCTTGCCGCGAGCGGCCGGTACGCCGTGGACATACACGATTTGGCGATGTCGTATCGGGACAGTTCCAGCCGGCGCATTCTGGCGCCCCGGTCGTGGCTGCAGCCGAGCGTGCTCACGCGCAAAGGGGAGAGGCCGGACGAATGGTATTGGGGTGCGAACGCGGTCGAACTCGAGTTCATGCGGTACCGGCCACGACGTGAGTTGACCAAGGCGCTGGCGGGGTACGACCTCATCCAGGTTGTCTGCGGTTCGCCCGCGTGGGCGGCACCGATTCTCAACGCCGGCCCGCCGGTCGTGATCCAGATGGCGACGTTGGTGGAGTGGGAACGTGATTCATATCCGAAAGCGGGAGCGTCCGCCGTAGCCGCTTGGCGAGCGATGATGACCCGGATCACCGCACGGATCGAGAGGTCGGCCCTGAGCGCGGCCGACGCGGTCCTCGTCGAGAACAAGGTGATCCTCGACTGGATGAGGACAGTCGGCCATTCCAACGTCGTGCTCGCGCCTCCCGGCGTCGACACGACCATCTTCTCACCGCCATCCGACGGCTGGCGTGCCGATGGACACCTGCTCTCGGTCTGTCGACTCGCCGACCCACGTAAAGGACTGGACCGAATGGTCCGCGCGTACGGGAAGCTCGTGTGTGATCGGCCCGACGCGCCCCCGCTCGTGCTCGCGGGAAAGGGACGCCTGGATCCCTCGATCAGCGCGCTCATCGCCGATCTCGGGCTGAACCGGCGGATCGTGGTGCGTGCCGATGTTCCGGTCAATGAACTGGTCGAGCTTTACCGTAGTGCCTCGGTGTTTCTGCAGACCTCCTACGAGGAGGGCCTCGGTCTGTCCGTCATCGAGGCGATGGCCTGCGGGGTTCCGAGCGTGGTCACGGCCACCTACGGCGCGCGCGAGAGCGTCGCCGACGGACGGACCGGCTGGTTGGTTCCGCTGGAACCCGCGGCCGATGTCAGCCGGTCAGTGGCGGCGCGGGTGCACGAGATCCTCGACGGCGCCGGTGCCAGTATGGCCACCGCAGCTCGCCGCCGCTGCGAAGAACATTTTTCCCGGCACGTCACGCTCCGCCGTTTCATCGACACGTACGATCGGCTGCTCGCGCACGGGGCAGAGACGCGGTGAGCGCACCAGCGGCGGTCCAGCCCTCAAGGGAACGGGGGAAGCATCGGATCGCCCGGCGGCAGACCTCCCGACTCACCGGGTTGCTCCAGCAGTTCCCGGTGACTGCGGTGATCCTGGCACCGTACGCGATCCTTGTGGTTCCGATGGCGGTGTTCCACGGCAACCCGAAGACCGGGTTCATACTGAGCCTGCTGGGGCTGGCCCTGGCCAGTACCCTGGCCGTGGAACTAGCCTTTCGCAGCCGGATAGGCAAGCGCGGTGACTGGCAGCGCGGCCTTGCACAGGCCAACGCCGGTTACCCACACCTGTTCCTCCTCGCCCGGCTGACCGCTGTCGTCAGCATCGTCGCGGACGTGGTCGGTGCGCTGGAAGGCCGTGGCACTGTCTTCACCCAGGCTGCGGGCGAGTTGGCCTCATCACCCGCGGCCTTCGTCACCTCCGCTCTCTCGGGATGGCGCTACCTCGCGGTCGCCCTGCTGCTGGCGAGCCTGCTCGGGGGCCACGTGGGTCACCTGCGTTTCCTGCTGTGGGCGACCCTCCTCGTCGCCACCCAGGTTGTGCTCATACTGATCACGGCAATCTCGGCCCCGCTGATCGGGTTCCTGTCCTTTCTTCTCGCGGTGACCGCCATCTGTGGTGTGGTCCGCCCACGCTTCGTGATCGCCGCTGTGCTTGTGTTGTTCCTCGTCTGGCCGACGATCTTCGCGCAGCGCAACGAAGTCAGGGTCGGGGGCGGGTATGCGGTGGACGAGAGGATCAGTGCCAGCGACCGACTCCGCTTCGACCTTCAGGTCTCGCGGGCGAGTGACTACGAGGTGCCGGTCGACATCGGCCGTCCCGGCCTGCCGGAAATCGTTCGGTATGGCGTTGTGCCCCGGATACTGGATCCGGATCGGCCGGCGCTGTCGACCGGCGCGCGGATCAACGAGTTCCTCGGTGGAAGCCCTACGTCCGCCTATACATTCCTCGCTCTCGGCACCATCTACTTTCTTGACGGCCCCTGGGGGGTAATCCTCTTCTACAGCGGTTGGGCGCTCGCCGTCGTCGCGCTGATGCGGATCCGGGGCGCGCCGGGACCGGTGCGGCTCTCCTACCTGTGCTTCGTGATGGCAACTCCGCTCGTCTGGTCGGCCACCTACCCCGAGTCCATGATCGCGTTTGTGCAGTACTCGGTCGCTGCGCTGCCGGTTTTGCTGATCATTTACCTGACCAGGCAGACCCGAGCACCTGTCCCGCCTGCCGCCAGCGGGTACGCCAGTTGACCGCATCGGCGGATCTCCGTGGCGCGACCGGCGGAGGTCGGGCATCCGCGTCATCTCCGGCCGGGCGCTCCTTCGGGCGGCGTGCCGTCGTGGCGTTTGCGGTCAACGGGCTGTCCAGTATCGGCAACCTTGCCGTGTCGGTGTCGGTTGCTCGTGGTGAACCGCTGGGTCGCTTGGGGCAGTTCGCCCTCGCGTTCTCGATCTACGTGCTGGTCACCGGGCTGTCGCGTACGACGGTTACGGAGTCGGTTCTCGCGGAGCGCGCGGAACCTTCGTCGGCCGAGGCGGCGTACGGAGCCCGCCGAGCCTGCCTGCTCGGCGTGTTGACGGGGGCAGTGGTCGTGGTGGTGGGGGTCGGTCACGGATCGTCGTACCTCGCCATCGCCGGCGGGATGCTGCCGGGCCTGGTGCTGTACGACTACGTGAAGGCGATGAGCCTCGGCGCAGGCGAGACCCGGGTTGCCGTGGTGCAGGAGGGGCTGTGGACCGGGTGCGTGTTGACGATCACGCTGTCAGCCCTCGTTCTGCCCATCACGCCCGTTCTGGTCTTCGCGACCTGGGCCACCACGGGAGCCCTCATCGGGGTTCTCGCCGCCGTCGGTCAGCGGTATCCGGTCCGGCCGGGATGGAACCTCGATCGACGGCGGACCAAGGTCTCCGCGACCTTTGCGGCGCAGTTCCTGGTCACCACCGGGTCCGCGCAACTGGCCCTGACCGGACTGGCCGTCGTCGGCGGCGCTGCCGGCGTCGCCGTCGTCGGAGCGCTGGGTGCGGCCCGGACCGTATTCGGGCCGGTGGCCCTGCTGACCGCCACGCTCAATTCGTTGATCGTCCCGTTTCTCGCGCGCAGCCGCCCCCGGGGAGTCCGTACGCGGCTGCGTACCGCCGGGCCGGTGGTCGGCCTGACGATTGCCCTCAGCGCCCCGGTGGTGATCGGCGTCTGCCTGTTGCCGGACCGGGCTGGTGCGGCGCTGCTCGCGGACAACTGGGCGGTGGCCCGGCCGTTGCTGCCGTTGATCGCCGTCGAGGTTCTGTTGGCGCCGATCGCGCTCGTCGGATTCGCCGGGCATCGGGTGCAGGGAGCCGGGGGGCGGGCTCTGTTGATCGGCGGGGTGCTCGGCCCGATCCGAGTCGTCTCGATCGTCGCCGGCGGTGTCCTGTTCGGCGCGTACGGCGCTGCCGGAGCGCTTGCCCTGATCGTCGTGGTCAGCGCGAGCTGCTGGTGTCTCAGCTACCTGACCCTCGATGTGCAAAGGGAGAAGCGATGGCGCGACCAACCGTCGGGCTGATCTGTCTCGGTGAGGCGGGAAACTTCGGGGACGACCTGATCATGATTGCCGCGGTCGTGGCGGCCACGGAGACAGGGGACGACGTCGCGGTCCGGCATCTCAGTTTCGGAAGGCCCGTCAACTGGCCTGCGGTCTCCGCACGCATCGGTCGTGACCTGAGCCCGCAAGCGGTACGTCCGACCAGAGACCTACCCGGCTCGCGACGCAGCGAACTCAGCTTCCAAAGCTGTCAGGCGGTGCTGTTCGGCGGCGGTGGTCTCCTGCAAACCAGCCACCATCCGCACACCCCCTACCACTGGCTCAGCTTTCTGCCGCGGCACCATCCGGCGGTTCCGGTGCTTGCCGTCGGCCTCGGCCTCGGCCCGTTGAGCGACTACTGGCAGCGGCGCTTGCACCAGCTTGGTTCCCCGTTCGACGAGTGTTACCTGCGTGATGACGACTCGGTCGCCTATGCCGAACAGCGACTTGGCTGGCGCGTCGGCCGGTGCCGGGATTTCGTCGACTCCGCATTTCTCACTCGACTCGGCATCGGTCGGCGCGGCTTCTCGGCAGACGGTCAAGGCCTGCTCGGGGTGGCGCTACGCCGATGGCCGGGGCTCGACCCCATCGGCACCGCCCGCCACATCGGACGCGTCGCAGAGGCGTACGGTGTCGGGAACATTCGGCTGTTCGTCCTAGAGACGAGTGCCAGCGGAGTGGACGTGGCCTTTACCGAGCAGGTGTGTCGGCAACTCGGTGGCCGTGAAGCGGATGTCGTCCCGTACCTGGGCGCGGACGTGCTCGATTTCGCCGAGGCGATGGCCGGATGTTCGGTCGCCGTCTCGATGAAGTTGCATTCGAGCGCGCTGTGGGCGGCACTCGGTGTGCCGATCTTCCCGATCTCGTACGCGCCGAAGACGGCGGCGTTCTTCGGCCAACCGTTCGCTGGCTTGAAGACGTACGACCAGGTGGTGGCACCTGCGGTGGAGCCGAACTCTGTCCCGCGCGCGGCCGACGTCGTGCTGCCGTGGCTTCGACAGGCGCTCTCCGGGCAGTTTGCGGTCACCCGTGCCGTCCTCACGAACAGCGACAAGTTGCGACTTCAGACGTCACGCACCGCGGTCAACGTCTATCGGCGTCTCGGCCGTTCATTCCGGAACGTGATGGTACGAGAGTGACCGAGGACGCCGACCACACCACCTAACGGCGCAGCGGGTCCTGGCCCCGCGCCTGCTCCAGCAGATTCGCCAGGGCCACGCTGCCGATCCGCTCCGAGAGGTGCTCCAGGTAGAACTGGCGGCCGGTTCGGCCCAGTTCCTGGCGTTTTTCGGTGCCCAACTCGTACATCCGGCGGATCGCGTCGGCCAGGGCGCGGGGGTCACCGGGTGGTGCCACAAAACCGGCGCCGGACTCGTCGACGAGCCGCGCCGCGTCGCCCGCCAGGGCGGCGACGATCGGCCGGCCGCAGGCGAGCGAGCTCTGCACCTTGCTCGGCATGGTCTTGCGGTGCAACGGCCGGTCACGCAGAGAGATTAACTGGACGTCGCCGAGCGGCATCAGCTCGATCATCCGTTCGAGCGGTTGCTGACCGAGGAAGACCACCCGGCCGGGCGGGTAGCCGCTGGCCAACTCGCGCAGCCGCTGCTCCTCCACCCCGCTGCCAGCGAACACGAGCGTCAGGTCCGAGATGTCGGTCAGGTGCTCCATGGCGTCGATCACGACGTCGAGCCCTTGCAGGTTTCCCATGCTGCCGGCGTACATCACCACGAAGCCGGAGAGCCCGAGCGATTCGGCCAGCTGCGGATCGCGGGGCCGGGGGCGAAAGCGGCGCTCGTCGACCCAGTTGTAGACGACCGAGAGTTTGTCCCGGGGGACACCGCGCTCGGCGAGGATGTCGACCATGCCGGGCGCGATGACGGCCACGTGCGTGGCCTGGCGGTAACTGGCGTTGCAGAACCGGTGCAGGATCCGGACGATCTGATCCAGGGCACGGCCGGGACGCACGTAGTCGCTCTCCGCCAGAGTGTCCGGCCACATGTCCTCGACCAGGATGACGTACGGGCGTCCGTGCAGCCACCGGGCCACCATCGCGGGAAGCGCCACGGTCGCCGGTGACGAGTAGACGAGCCAGACGTCGACCTTGCGGAGCAGGTCCAGCCGGGCCACCGCCGAGGCGGCGAAGCTGAGGTAGTTGGCGGTCCGCCTGACCGCCGACCCGTCGTGACTGGGAAACAGCGGCACCCGATGTACGGAGACGCCGTTCATCATCTCGAACTGGTATGCCCGGAGGCGGTATCCCGGGTGCAGCCTGCCCGACGGGTAGTTCGGGAAGCCGGTGAGTACGTGCACCTCGTGACCGAGCGCGACCAAGGACCGGCTGATGATCCCCGGGAGAACGGCTGAGCCGCCTTCCGGGTCGTACCACTGGGAGATGATGCCGATCCTGGTCAACGCGCCACCGCCGCACCCGGAAGCCATCTGTCGACGTTCGCCGTGTGGATGTCGCGGCCGTAGCGGGCGAAGATCTTCGCGAGCCCGTCGCGGTCGCGGACATCCACCGACCAATGGGTGTACGAGGCCAGTTCACCGGACAACCGGCGAAACCCACCTGAGCCTGTCGCAATGGCGACAATCATGAAGAATCCTTCGATTGCTTGAGAATCAGGCGTATCGACCATACAGCGCATCTGTTGCGATTGTGGGAACTGGGAACGGAGTGGTGTCCGAGATGTAGTAGCGAGAGCCGGTAGAACTCTGAATGTGACGAATGACGCGGCTCCCGATCGCAACTCCCGAACCCGGATGTACGACCCGCTGAAGCGACTCTTCGACCTGGTCGCCGCGAGCCTTCTCCTGGTGCTCGCCGCGCCGGTGATGCTCGTCGTGGCGCTGGTGGTGCTGGCCACGATGGGTAGGCCGGTGCTGTTCCGCCACACCCGACCGGGCCGACACGGCACGCTCTTCGACCTGGTGAAGTTCCGGACGATGCACGAGGTCGACCCGGCGCGCGGGCTGGTGACCGATGCCGAGCGACTCACCCGGGTCGGTCGGTGGTTACGTGCCAGCAGCCTCGACGAGTTGCCCGAGCTGTGGAACGTGCTGCGCGGTGAGATGAGCCTGGTAGGTCCCCGACCGCACCTCGTCAAGTACCTCGAGCTCTACACGTCCGAGCAGGCACGTCGACATGATGTCCGGCCGGGGATCACCGGGCTGGCGCAGGTACGGGGGCGCAACGCCATCGGGTGGGAGGAGAAGTTCACGTACGACATCGAGTACGTGGACGAGAGGTCCCTGCTGCTTGATCTCCGGATCCTGGCGGCGACCGTCCGCGTCGTCGTCCGCCGGGAGGGCATCGCCGCCCCCGGCGCCGCCACCTGGCACGAGTACACCGGTCCGCCGAAGGTACGGGAGGGCGTGACCTCGGAGAGCGCCCGATGAAGGTGCTCCTCTTCGGCGGCGGTGGTTTCCTGGGCCGGCACATCCACGCCTGCCTGGCCGCGCACGCCGAAGTGCTGGCCCCGACCCGACAGGACTGTGACCTGGCGGCGATCGACCACGGTGCACTTGTCAGGCTGCTGCGCCGGGTCCGCCCCGAAGCCATCGTGATCGCCGCAGGTAGGACCTTCGGCACCGCCACCGAACTGCTTCAGGCACACACCATGGTGACAGCCAAACTCATCGACGCCATCGCCCTGGCAGCCCCGCAGGCGCGACTGGTCAGGATTGGCTCGGCTGCGGAGTACGGACCGGTACCGCACGGGCACACGGTCCGGGAGGACGATCCGGCCCGCCCAGTCGGTGAATACGGCCTCAGCCATCTCACGGCGACCGCGTTGGTCGAGCTCGCCGGTTCGGCCGGTCGGGTGGACGGGCGGGTGTTGCGTGTCTTCAACCCGGTGGGGCCGGGCATGCCGAAGAGTTTCCTGCTCGCGCGCGCCGCGCTCCTGTTCCGGGAAGCCATCCGCGCCGGAGCGGAGACTGTGGACCTCGGCCTGCACGCCGCCTGGCGGGATTTCATCGACGTGCGTGACGTCGCCAGCGCCACCTGGGCGGCCGTTCGCACCGAACTTGCCGGTGACCGGGTATTCAACATCGGCAGCGGCCGGGCGCTCTCGCTGAGCACCGCCATCGACCAGCTTGCCGAGACCGCCGGCTACGCGGGCGTGGTGGCCGCAGGGCCGTTCGCGCCAGAAGCGGCCAGGTCAGCTGCGGTCGGGTGGATGTGCGCCGACCGTGCTCGGGCCGAGCGCATCCTTGACTGGGTGCCGATGCATCCCCTAGCTGACTCGTTGACCGAACTTTGGACGGACATCAACCGGGACGGCCCGACCGGCGCCGAGACGAGTCACCGCCAGTCGTCGCCCGCGGCGAGACGCCGCTCCAGCAGCGTCGCCAACGGCAGCGACTCACCGTCCCGCCCGCCTGCGCCCACAACCAGAGGCGGCATCGACGGCTCCGGTCGGCTGCCCAGCACCCGGGACCGGAGGCTGGACGGCACGACCAGCAGGTAGAAACGACCCTCGGTGTCCACCGCCCGGGTCCGCGCCCGGTCCACGTACCAGCCGCTGACCGCAGTGCGGTATCGGCGGCGTCCGTCGTAGGACGTCGCGGTGAGACGGTCGGTGCGCAGACCGCGTCGGGCCGCCTCGGCCGCGAATTCGGCCACCAACTCCGCCGCCCTGGCCTGCTCGGCCGCGCGCTGCCGCGCGTCCGCGTCGGCGTGTGCCCGCACTGCTCGACGCTGCCGCTCCCGCCACTCGATGCCGTCGTCCGCCACACCGACACGGTACGCGGCCAACCAGGCTGACTGGTTCCGGTGCCCCGGGAGGCGCTGTCGAGCGGACCTGCGTCGCCACCTGGATCCGTGACCGCTTCGCTCGACAGCGCCTCCGTCGTCCTCATGCCAGGCCGGCTCGGCGCAGCGCCTCGGCCATCGCGTCGTTCGCCGGCCTGGGCGCCGCCCGCCCCGACCGCTGCTGTGGTCCGCCACGCTCGCCAGTGCGGGCTGCGCGCTGCCCGCCACGTTGCCCATCGCGTGTGACCTGCCCGCCACGCGGGCCGTCGGTACCCTGTCGGCTGTCGCGGTCGCGTCGCCCGCCGGTGCCCGGCTCGGCCTCGTCTTCCAGCCGCAGGGTCAGCGAGATGCGCTTGCGCGGCACGTCCACGTCCAGCACCTTGACCCGGACTACGTCGCCGGACTTCACCACCTCGTGCGGGTCCTTGACGAAGGTGCGCGACATCGCCGACACGTGCACCAGGCCGTCCTGATGCACCCCGACGTCCACGAAGGCGCCGAAGGCGGCGACGTTGGTGACCACCCCCTCCAGCACCATGCCGGGGGTCAGGTCACTGATCTTCTCCACCCCCTCGGCGAAGGTCGCCGTCCTGAACTCCGGGCGGGGGTCGCGGCCCGGCTTCTCCAACTCGGCGAGGATGTCGGTGACAGTGGGCAGACCGAAGGTGTCGTCCACGAAGTCGGTGGCGCGCAACCCCCGCAGGATGGCGCTGCGGCCGATGATGGAGCGCAGGTCCTGACCGGTGGAGGCGAGGATCCGGCGCACCACCGGGTACGCCTCCGGGTGCACGCTGGAGGAGTCCAGGGGGTCGTCGCCGCCGGGGATGCGCAGGAAGCCGGCGCACTGCTCGAAGGCCTTGGGGCCCAGCCGGGACACCTTCTTCAACTCGGCCCGGGTGCGGAAGGGGCCGTTGGCGTCCCGGTGCAGCACGATGTTCTCGGCCAGGCCGGCGCCGATGCCGGAGACCCGGGTGAGCAGGGGCGCCGAGGCGGTGTTGACGTCCACCCCGACGGCGTTCACACAGTCCTCCACGACGGCGTCGAGTGACCGGGAGAGCTTCACCTCGGACAGGTCGTGCTGGTACTGCCCGACCCCGATGGACCGCGGGTCGATCTTGACCAGTTCGGCCAGCGGGTCTTGGAGGCGGCGGGCGATGGAGACCGCACCCCGCAGCGACACGTCCAGCCCGGGCAGTTCCTGGGCGGCGTACGCGGAGGCGGAGTAGACCGAGGCGCCCGCCTCGGAGACCACCAGCTTGGTCAGCTTCAGCTCGGGATGCCGCTTGATCAGGTCGGCGGCCAGCTTGTCGGTCTCCCGGCTGGCGGTGCCGTTGCCGATCGCGATCAACTCGACGCCGTGCGCGGCGGCCAGGGTGGCCAGGGTGGCCAGGGAGGCGTCCCACTGCCGACGCGGCTCGTGCGGGTAGATGGTGTCCGTGGCGACCACCTTGCCGGTGGCGTCCACCACGGCCACCTTCACCCCGGTACGCAGACCCGGGTCCAGCCCCATGGTGGGTCGGGCACCGGCCGGGGCGGCGAGCAGCAGGTCCCGCAGGTTGGTGGCGAAGACCCGGACGGCCTCCTCCTCGGCCGCCTGCCACAGCCGCATCCGCAGGTCTGCCCCGAGGTGGATCAGGATGCGGGTACGCCAGGCCCAGCGCACCGTGTCGGTCAGCCACTTGTCGGCCGGCCGCCCCTGGTCGGTGACCCCGAAACGGCCGGCGATCGCGGCCTCGTACCGGGTCGGGCCGGTGACGACCGCATCGGCGTCCCCCTCGGCCTCCGGGTCCATGGTCAGGTCGAGTACGCCTTCCTTCTCGCCCCGGAACATGGCCAGGATCCGGTGCGAGGGCAGCTTCGGGTACGGCTCGGCGAAGTCGAAGTAGTCGG
Source organism: Micromonospora sp. NPDC047134 (assembly GCF_040643455.1). Classification (NCBI taxonomy): domain Bacteria; kingdom Bacillati; phylum Actinomycetota; class Actinomycetes; order Micromonosporales; family Micromonosporaceae; genus Micromonospora; species Micromonospora sp. NPDC047134. The sequence continues at coordinate 143,992 of NZ_JBEYUI010000011.1, read as the reverse complement.
CGAACTTGGCCCCGACGGTCTCCTGTCCCTCGCGTACCCGGGACACCAGCCGGCCCCGCGACCACATCTGCTCCCGCAGGGTGCCGATCAGGTCGGCGTCCTCGGCGAACCGCTCGATCAGGATGGCCCGGGCCCCGTCCAGCGCGGCGGCCGCGTCCGCCACCCCCTTGTCGGGGTCGACGAAACCGGCCGCCACCGTCTTCGGGTCCTGCGTCGGGTCACCGAGCAGGATGTCCGCCAGCGGCTCCAGCCCGGCCTCCCGGGCGATCTGTGCCCGGGTGCGCCGCTTGGGCTTGTACGGCAGGTAGATGTCCTCCAGCCGGGACTTCGACTCGGCGGCCATGATCTGCGCCTCGAGGGTCTCGTCCAGCTTGCCCTGGCTGCGGATGGACTCCAGCACCGCGGCCCGCCGCTCGTCCAGCTCGCGCAGGTACCGCAGCCGCTCCTCCAGGGTGCGCAGCTGGGTGTCGTCGAGCAGCCCGGTGGCCTCCTTGCGGTACCGCGCGATGAACGGCACGGTGGCGCCGCCGTCGAGCAGGTCGACGGCCGCGCGTACCTGGTGCTCGGCGACCCCGAGCTCCCCGGCGATGCGCTGATGAACAGAGAGGGTCACGATGCTCCGCCTTCTGATGTGGGTTCCGCCGTGCATTCTGCCGGGCTACCGTGGCGATCATGGAAGCACCTGTGGAGCCCCGGGCGCGGCGACTGTTCGGCGGCAGCGCTCGGGCCCTCGGCGACCTGGCTACCAGCCCGTTCCGGGCCGACCGGGACCGCATCGTCGGCTCGCCCTTCTTCGCCCGGCTGGCCGGGGTCACCCAGGTGGTGAGCCCCGGCGGGTCCGGGTTGCTGGTGCACAACCGGCTGACCCACAGCCTCAAGGTCGCCCAGGTGGCCCGGGCGATCGCCGAACGCCTGACCGCCGACGACTGGCAGCGGGATCTGGCGGAGAAGTTGGGTGGCTGCGACCCGGACGTGGTCGAGGCCGCCGCCCTAGCCCACGACCTAGGTCACCCGCCCTTCGGGCACCTGGGGGAGCGGGTGCTGGACCGGCTGGCCCGGCACCGGCTGGGTCTCACCGACGGCTTCGAGGGCAACGCCCAGTCGTACCGGATAGTCACCTCGACCGAGATCCGGGGGGCGGCGACCACCGGCCTGGACCTGACCGCGGCGGTGCGGGCGGCCATGCTGAAGTACCCCTGGACCCGGCTGGACCACCCCGACCCCCACCCCCGCCTGATGGACCCTCCGCCGCGCGGGGCGGCTCCGCTGCCGGAGGACCCGGACAGCGGCTCGGCGAAATTCGGGGCGTACCGCACCGAGCTGGACGACCTGCGGCAGGCCCGGGCACCCTTCGTCGGGCGGATCGCCGACTGGCAGCAGACCGTCGAGGCCTCCGTGATGGACATCGCCGACGACATCGCGTACGCCATCCACGACGTGGAGGACTTCTACCGGGTGGGGGTGCTCCAGCAGGGGGCGGTGGCCGCCGAACTGATGGCCTGGCAGCGCGAGGGCGGGCACCTGCGGGCCATCACGGACGCGGCCCTGGCCACCTCGGCCCGTCGTCCCGGAGCGGCGATCGAACGGCTGCGCCGCCACCTGCACCACAAGGACGGCTGGGTGGCCGACGACGAGGCTTTCGCCGCGGCGGTCGAACACGTCCGGGAGGAACTGGTCGAGGGGCTGCTGGCCATGCCGTTCGACGGTTCGATCGAGGCGGAGCAGTACGTGGCCCGGTTCTCCGCCCGGTGGACCACCCGGCTGGTCGACGCGATCACCCTCACCGAGAAGCCCTCGCTGCGCTCCGGGCACGTGTTGCTGGCCCCACCGCAGTGGCACGAGGTGCAGGTGCTCAAGTTCGTCCACCACCGGTTCGTGCTGGCCCGCCCGGACCTGGCCCTGCACCAGCGGGGTCAGGCCCGGCTGCTCGGCACCCTGGTCGAGGCGCTGCTGGAGTGGCTGCTGGATCCGCAGGAGGAGTCCCGGCTGCCCCGACGCCTGCACGACCTGGTCGAGTTGGCCGAGGCGGAACTGCATCCGCGTACCCCGGATCGGATCGGCCGGGCCCGGGGTCGGGCCATCGTGGACTTCGTGGCCCAACTGACCGACGGGCAGGCGGTGGCCATGCTGGACGCCCTCTCCGGCCGCTCCGGTGCCCTGTGGACGGACGCCTTCGTGCTGTGAGGTCGTGACTCAGCGGGCCGGTACCCCCTTGACCACGGTCCGGCGAGTCTCAGGCGATCGCCTGCCACCAGCCGTCGACCGCCGGAGGGTCGTCGACCACCACCCGCTCGCCCGGCCGGGGCACCGCCAGCCGCAGGTCGCGGGCCTTGGCCTCGACCCAGAGCCGGTCCACCGGCTCGGACCAGTCGTGCAGGGCCAGGTTGAAGGTCCCCCAGTGCACCGGTACGAGCAGCCCGCCGCGCAGGTCCACATGGGCGGCGACCGCCTCCTCCGGGAACATGTGGATGCTCGGCCAGGCCCGGTCGTACGCCCCGATCTGGATGAGGGTGACGTCGAAGGGGCCGTGCGCCGCCCCGATCTCGGCGTAGCCGGGGAAGTAGCCGGAGTCCCCGGTGTAGTACACCCGGCGCTGCTGACCGGCCACCACCCAGGAACTCCACAGGGTGCCGTTGCGGCGCAGCCCTCGCCCGGAGAAGTGCTGGGCGGCGGCGCAGGTGATCTCCAGACCGGCCAGCCGGTGGGTCTGCCCCCAGTCCAGTTCGACGATCCGGTCGGCCGGCACCCCCCACCGGTCCAGGTGGGCGCCGACCCCCAGCGGCACCAGGAAGGGCGCCGACTGCCGGGCCGTCAGTTCCCGGACCGTGGCCATGTCCAGGTGGTCGTAGTGGTCGTGGGAGATCAGGATCGCGTCCAGGCGGGGCAGTTCCGCCAGGCCTGCCGGGGGTTCGTGCAGCCGGTGCGGTCCCAGGGCCGCCGAGGGGGAGCACCGCTGACTCCACACCGGGTCCAGCAGCACCCGCCGTCCCTCGATCTCGATCAGGGTGGTGGCGTGGCCGTACCAGATCACGTTGAGTTCCCGGGCGGGGTCGACCGGGGTGACCGGGGCGGCCCGGACCAGCGGCACCGGGGCGCTGGGGCGGCGCTTCTGCTTACCGAAGAGCAGCTCCCGCAGCATGTTGCGGTCCGGGGCCGGGGCGGTGATCGGGGTGCCCGGCCGGTTGTGGAAGACCCCCTCGCGGAACTGCGGCGAGCGGGCCGCCCGGTCCGCCCGGGGGCCGGTGAGCCGACCACCCAGGGCGGCCGGCACCTCCCGGGCGACCCAGGCCAGGCCGGCCAGCCCGGCCAGGGCCGCCAGCCCGGCCATTGATGCGCCGATCCGTCGACCGGTAGACCTCTTCGGCGTCCGCATGGATCCCCTCCCGTGACTGCCCGGGGTCCACGTTAGTCGCCGTCGGTCGATTCAGCCGCCGTTGCTGGGGCGGTGGGCGGGGGCCCGGTGTCTGGTCCCGCTGCCACCGAGCCGGTCGGTGGCCTCCAGGAAACGCCGCCCCATCCGGGCCCGGGCCGCCACGGCGGGGTGGGTGGCGCCGTAGTCGTCCGCGCCGGCCTGGCCGTCGGCGAAGAGGGCGTACGTCAGCACGGGGGCACCGGCGGGGTCGAAGATCACCCCGGCCTCGTGGCGGGCGTCGGCGAACCAGCCGGCCTTGGTGGCGACGCGGGCCCGCTGCGCCGAGGACATCTCCCGCCGGATGCCGTCGGTGAAGGCCACCGGAGAGCGCAGCAGCCGCAGCACCACCTCGGTCGAGGCCGGGGTGAGCAGGGCGCCGCCGACCAGGGCCCGGAGCAGGTCGTGGGTCTCCCGGGGGGTGCTGGTGCCGAGGAAGAACCGGTTCGGGTTGGCCACCGGCTGCACCTGGGTGTTCGGGAAGCCCTTGTCCCGCAGGATCTGGTTGAGCTCGGCGGCCGGGCAGACCAGCCCGCAGAGCCGTACCGCGGTGTCGTCGGAGACGGTCAGCAGGTTGGCCAGCACATGTCCCAGGGTCACCTGGCTGGGGTAGGCCCCGTCCAGGCTGAAGATGCCGTCGCCGCCGGGCACCACGATCGCGGCGCTCACCTCGACCTGCTGGTCCAGGGTGAGCAGGCCCCGGTCGACCTTGTCCAGCACGGCGACCGCCACGGCGATCTTGTTGACGCTGTACGCCTCGATCCGGCGGTCCGCCGACTCGGCCACCGCGACCACCGGGTCGGCCCCGGCCGGGTCGGTCAGGCTGACGTACGCCTGCCAGTTCCCCCCGGCCCGGCCGCTCTCCCGGCGGTACGCGGCAGCGATGCGCGCCGCCACCCGCCCACGGTCGCCACCAACCCCTGCCTGCCCGGTCACCGCGCCGGCCTGCCCGGCCCGTCCGGGGTCAGCGGCGGCCGGCCCGGCCGCGCCGAACACCGTGCCGGCCGTGGCCATGCTGCCCAGGCCGAGGGCGGTCCTGCGGTTCGAATGCGCTCACGGGGCGAGGACGACCTTCACGCAGCCGTCCTCCTTGCGCTGGAACATCTCGTACGCCTGCGGGGCCTGCGCCAGCGGCAGCCGGTGGGTCCGCAGGTCCTCCACCCCCAGGGGGTCCTCGTCAGCCGCGAGCAGGGGGATGATCTCGTCGGTCCACCGTCGGACATGGCACTGGCCCATCCGCACCTGGACGCCCCGGTCGAACATCTCCATCAGCGGCAGCGGATCGACCTCACCGCCGTACACCCCGGAGATGGAGACCGTGCCGCCGCGTCGCACGGCCTTCAGGGCGGCCTTGAGCACGACGAGCCGGTCCACCCCGGCCTTGTCGATCATCTGCCCGGCCAGCTTGTCCGGGAGCAGCCCGGCGGCGGTCTGGGCGATCTTGCCCAGGGGCGCCCCGTGCGCCTCCATGCCGACGGCGTCGATCACCGCGTCCGGCCCCCGCCCGTCCACCAGGTCGATCAACGCGCCGGGCACGTCGTCGATCTGGCTGGTGTCGAGCACCTCGACACCGTGCCGGCGGGCCATCTCCAGGCGCTCCGGAACCAGGTCCAGGCCGATCACCCGCTCGGCGCCGAGGTGCCGCCCGACCCGGGCGCAGAACTGGCCCACCGGGCCCAGGCCGAACACGGCCAGGGTGCCGCCACGGGGGGTGTCGGCGTACTTCACCGCCTGCCAGGCGGTGGGCAGGATGTCGGAGAGGTAGAGCCAGCGCTCGTCCGGGCCGGTCTCCGGCACCTTGATCGGCCCGAACTCGGCGTGCGGCACCCGCAGGTACTCGGCCTGGCCCCCGGGCACCGAGCCGTACAGGCTGGTGTAGCCGAACAGGGCCGCGCCCTTGCCCTCCGAGGTGACCTGGGTGGTCTCGCACTGGGCGTACAACTGGCGGGAGCACATCCAGCAGGACCCGCAGGCGATGTTGAACGGCACCACCACCCGGTCGCCGGGCTTGAGTCGGGTCACCCCCGCCCCGACCTCCTCGACGATGCCCATCGGCTCGTGCCCCAGGATGTCCCCGGGCTTGAGGTACGGCCCGAGCACCTCGTACAGATGCAGGTCAGAGCCGCAGATCGCGGTGGAGGTGATCCGTACGATCGCGTCCGTAGGCTCCTCGATCCGCGGGTCCGGCACCTGCTCGACCCGCACCTCCCGCCTACCCTGCCACGTCAACGCCCGCATGCTCTGCCCCCAACCGTCGATGTAGCTACCCTGCTACCCGACAACCCGCCCCCTAACCACCCACCCACCCCCCTCTCTCACCGCGTTGATCATGAGGTTAGCGGCAGTAGTCGATCTCTACGCTGCCGTCAACCTCATGATCAACCCCGTGGGGGTGGGGTGGGGGGAGGGGGGTGGGGGTGGGTTGGGGTTAGGGGGTGGGGGAGTCGGGGCGTTTGGTGGTGGTGGCTGCCAGGTAGTCGCGGTTGAGGCGGCCGATGGTGGTCAGCGGGATGCCCTTGGGGCAGACGGCGGTGCACTCACCGGCGTTGGTGCAGCCGCCGAAGCCGGCCTCGTCGTGGGCGTCGACCATGCCGATGACCCGGGTGAAGCGCTCCGGCTGGCCCTGGGGCAGCAGGCCCAGCTGGGTGACCTTGGCGGCGGTGAACAGCATGCCGGAGCCGTTCGGGCAGGCCGCCACGCAGGCGCCGCAGCCGATGCAGGCGGCGGACTCGAAGGCGGCGTCCGCGTTGGCCTTCGCCACCGGCACCGAGTGGGCCTCCGGCGCGCTGCCGGTGGGCGCGGTGATGTACCCGCCGGCGGCGATGATCTTGTCGAAGGCGTTCCGGTTGACCACCAGGTCCTTGATGACCGGGAAGGCCCGGGCCCGCCACGGCTCGATGTCGATCGTGTCGCCGTCTTTGAACTGCCGCATGTGCAGCTGGCAGGCGGTGGTGCCGCGCTGCGGCCCGTGCGCGTTGCCGTTGATCATGAGGCCGCACATGCCGCAGATGCCCTCACGGCAGTCGTGGTCGAAGGCGACCGGCTCCTCTCCGGCGAGGATGAGTCGCTCGTTGAGCACGTCGAGCATCTCCAGGAACGACATGTCCGGGGAGACGTCCTCGACCTTGTAGGTCACCATCCGACCCTTGTCCTGGGGACCGGACTGGCGCCAGATGCGCAGGGTCAGGTTCACTTGTAGCTCCGCTGCGTGGGGTGGACGTATTCGAACTTCAGGTCTTCCTTGTGCAGCACCGAGGGCTCACCGGTGGCGGTGAACTCCCAGGCGGCGACGTAGGCGAAGTTGTCGTCGTCGCGCTGCGCCTCCCCGTCGGGGGTCTGGTGCTCGGCCCGGAAGTGGCCGCCGCAGGACTCCTCCCGGTGCAGGGCGTCGATGCACATCAGCTCGGCCAGCTCGAAGAAGTCGGCCACCCGGCCGGCCTTCTCCAGGGACTGGTTGAGCCCGTCGGCGTCACCGACGATCCGTACCCGCTGCCAGAACTGCTCGCGCAGGGCCCGGATCTCGTCGATGGCCTTGCGTAGCCCGGCCTCGGAGCGCTCCATGCCGCAGTGCTCCCACATGATCTGGCCGAGTTCCCGGTGGAAGGAGTCCACCGTGCGGTCGCCGTTGACGGCGAGCAGCCGCTGGAGGCGGTCCTCCACGTCGCGGCGGGCCTCGATCGCGGCCGGGTGGCTGCCGTCGATCTTCTCGAACGGCCCGGCGGCCAGGTAGTTGGCGATCGTGTTGGGCAGTACGAAGTACCCGTCGGCCAGCCCCTGCATCAGGGCGGAGGCGCCCAGCCGGTTGGCGCCGTGGTCGGAGAAGTTCGCCTCACCGATCACGAACAGGCCGGGGATGGTGGACTGCAGGTCGTAGTCGACCCAGAGGCCGCCCATCGTGTAGTGCACGGCCGGGTAGATCCGCATCGGAACCTCGTACGGGTCCTCGCCGGTGATCCGCTCGTACATCTCGAACAGGTTGCCGTACTTGGCCTCGATGGCCTTGCGGCCCAGCCGGTTGATGGCGTCGGCGAAGTCCAGGTAGACGCCGAGCTTGGTCGGGCCCACCCCCCGACCCTCGTCGCAGACGTTCTTCGCGGCCCGGGAGGCGATGTCCCGGGGCACCAGGTTGCCGAAGGAGGGGTAGATCCGCTCCAGGTAGTAGTCCCGCTCGTCCTCGGGGATGTCCCGGGGGGCGCGGTCGTCGCCCTTGGCCTTCGGCACCCAGACCCGGCCGTCGTTACGCAGCGACTCGCTCATCAGGGTCAGCTTCGACTGGTGGTCGCCGGAGACCGGGATGCAGGTCGGGTGGATCTGGGTGTAGCAGGGGTTGGCGAAGTAGGCGCCCTTGCGGTGGGCCCGCCAGGTCGCGGTGACGTTGCAGCCCTTGGCGTTGGTGGACAGGTAGAACACGTTGCCGTAGCCGCCGGAGGCGAGCACCACCGCGTCGGCGAACTCGCTGGTGATCTCACCGGTGACCAGGTCCCGGACCACGATGCCCCGAGCCTTGCCGTCGACGACGATCAGCTCCAGCATCTCGTGCCGGGAGTTCATCTCCACGTTGCCCAGGCCGATCTGCCGCTCCAGGGCCTGGTACGCCCCGAGCAGCAGCTGCTGGCCCGTCTGACCCCGGGCGTAGAAGGTGCGCTGCACCTGGGCGCCACCGAAGGAGCGGGTGTCCAGCAGGCCGCCGTACTCGCGGGCGAAGGGCACCCCCTGGGCGACGCACTGGTCGATGATGTTGACCGAGACCTCGGCCAGCCGGTGCACGTTCGACTCCCGGGAGCGGAAGTCACCGCCCTTGACGGTGTCGTAGAACAGCCGGTGTACGGAGTCACCGTCGTTGCGGTAGTTCTTGGCGGCGTTGATGCCACCCTGGGCGGCGATGGAGTGCGCCCGCCGCGGGCTGTCCTGGTAGCAGTAGGACTTGACCTGGTAGCCCTGCTCACCCAGCGTGGCGGCGGCGGCACCGCCGGCCAGGCCGGTGCCGACCACGATCACGGTCATCTTGCGCCGGTTGGCCGGGTTGACCAGCTTGGCCTCGAACCGACGGCGTTCCCAGCGGCTCTCGATCGGGCCGTCGGGAGCCCGGGTGTCGGCGACCGGGTCGCCTTCGATGTACAGATCCATGGTCAGGACACCAATCCGGTGAGTACGGCGAACGGGACCACGAGGTAGCCGACGACCAGCCCGACGGAGAGGACCAGCGCCACCACCCGGGCACGCTGCTCCCCGCGCGGGGTCTGCTGGCCCAGGCTGCGCAGCGCGCTGTAGACCCCGTGGCGCAGGTGGAAGCCGAGGGTGGTGACCGCCAGGGCGTAGAAGAGGGTGACGTACCAGCGCTCCGGCGCGAAGCCGGCGACGACGTTGGCGTACGGCCGGGTCGGGTCGCCGACCGGGTTCAGGGTGCCCGTGGTCAGGTCCAGCAGGTGGTAGATCACGAAGAAGAGGATGATCACCCCACCCCAGCGCATGGTGCGGGCGGCGTAGCTGCCCTGGACCTTCTTGCGGTGGGCGTAGCGGACCGGGCGGGCGGCGCGGGCCCGCATGGCGAGCACCGTGGCGGCCCAGATGTGCCCGACGGCCGCGACCACCAGGCCGATGCGCATGAACCAGAGGAACCAGACCCCCGGCAGCACCGGCTTGCCGACGTCACGCAGCCAGTGGGCGTAGCCGTTGAACGAGGAGTCGCCGGAGAAGACCTTCAGGTTGCCCAGCATGTGTGCGATGAGGAAGAACACCAGGAAGATGCCCGTCACCGCCATGACGGCCTTCAGGCCGACGTTCGAGCGGATGGGCGACCGAGTTCGCGTCGTGACTACCACGAGGCCGACGCTAGGAGCAGTTCAATCAGTCGTCCAATGCATCGACACCGCAGTCTTGATAGCCATAAGCTATCCAGGTGCAGCTCCATCAGCTCAAGTACTTCGTTGCGGTGGCCGAAGTACGACATTTCACCCAGGCGGCCGATGTCGTCGGCATCACCCAACCCTCGTTGAGTAAGCAAATTCACGCCCTGGAAGCCACCCTCGGCGCCCCCCTGTTCGAGCGGGTAAGGGGCAACATCACCCTCACCGCGGCCGGCGAGGTGCTGCTGCCCCTGGCCAAGCGGATCCTCGCCGACGTGGAGACCGCCACCCGCGAGGTGCAGGAGTTGGTCGGGCTGCGCCGGGGGCGGGTCCGCCTGGGGGCCACCCCCAGCCTGGCCACCTCGCTGGCCCCCCCGGTGCTGCGCCGCTTCCGTGACGTCCACCCCACGGTCGACCTGCGGGTCGAGGAGGGCGGATCGCAGGACCTCGTCCGGGAACTGCTCCGGGGGGCGCTGGACCTGGCACTGATCATCATGCCCGCCCAGGGCACCGATCCCGGCCTGCGCGCCGACCCGATCCTGACCGAGAGCCTGGTGGTCGCCTCGGTCGACCCCCTGCCGACCGCCTACCCCGGGGCCGACCTGCGCATCACCGACCTGCGGGATCAGCCGCTGGTGATGTTCCGCGAGGGCTACGACCTGCGGGACGCCACCCTCCAGGCCTGTCGCAACGCCGGTTTCGAGCCGACCCTGTCGGTCGACGGCGGGGAGATGGACGCCGTACTCAGCTTCGTCGAGGCCGGGCTGGGGATCGCCCTGGTCCCCGGCATCGTGGTGGCCCGCCGCCCCGGCATCCGGGTCACCCGACTGGCCCCACCCGGGGTGCGCCGCACCATCGCGGTGGCCCGCCGCCGCGACGTGGTGCCCACCCACGCCGGGCGCGAACTGCGCCGCATCCTGCTCGACTACGTGCAGACCGCCACCACCGCCAGCGAACTCCCGCCCGGGGTCGAGCCGTTGACCTGACCTGTCCGGATCGAGCACGACGGAAGCAGCCCCGGGGATGAGAGCACGCATAGGCTCCCGGCATGGCAGCCTCCGGTCGCGCCGTCGTCATCGGAGCCAGTCTGGGCGGATTGCTCGCGGCCCGGGCGCTGGTGGACAGCTTCGCCGAGGTGATCCTGCTGGACCGCGACGTCCCGCCGGCCGAACCGGTGCATCGCCGGGGGGTACCGCAGGGCCGGCACGTACACGTCCTGCTGGCCCGGGGTCGGCAGGCCCTGGAGTGTCTGCTGCCCGAACTCGGCGCCGAGTTGTACCGCCTCGGGGCCACCCCGGTCGACCTGCACGGGCAGGTGCACTGGTACAACGACGGCCACCGGATGCGGTCGGCCCGCTCCGACCTGACCGGCTTCGGCATGAGCCGCCCGCTGCTGGAACAGGCCGTCCGGCAACGGATCCTGGCCCTGCCCGGGGTACGCCTGGTGCCCGACTGCGAGGTGACCGGCCTGCTGGCCACCGCCGATGGCCGCCGGGTCACCGGGGTACGGCTGGCCCCCCGCGAGGGCCCGGCAGCGACCCTGACCGCCGATCTCGTGGTCGACGCCGGTGGCCGGGCCAGCCGCAGCCCGATCTGGCTGGCCGAACTCGGCTACCCGACGGTCGAACAGGAACGTGTCGAGGTGGGGGTCACCTACGTCACCCGCCGGTACCGGCGCGAGGACGGCCAACTGGAGGACAAGCTCGGCGTACTGTCCAACGCGATGCCGGGGCGGGCCCGCTACGGGGTGGTCGCACCCCAGGAGGGCGGGCGGTTGGCGGTCACCGTCGCGGGCATCCTGGGCGAGGCGCCGCCGGTCGACGAGGCCGGATTCATCCGGTACGCCACCTCGCTGGCCGCCCCGCAGGTCGGGGAACTGGTCCGGCAGGCCCAGCCGCTGGACGAGCCGGTGCTGATGCGCTTCCCGGCCAGCGTCCGACGCCGGTACGAACGACTGTCCCGGTTTCCGGACGGCCTGCTGATCTTCGCCGACGCCCTGTGCAGCCTGAACCCGGTCTACGGACAGGGCATCACGGTCGCCGCCGTACAGGCCCTGCTGCTGCGGAGCCTGCTGGCCCGGGGCCGCCACCGTCTGGCCCGGCGGTTCTTCCGGCGGGCGGCCCGGGTGATCGACGGGCCCTGGTCCATCGCGGTCGGCACCGACCTGCGCTTCCCGGGAGTCACCGGGCGGCGTACCTGGAAGGTCCGGTTCGTCAACGCCTACCTGGCCCGGCTGCATGTCGCGGCTGCGCGCGACGCGGTGCTCGGCGCCGCCTTCCTGCGGGTGGTCAACCTGATCGACCCGCCGGCCCGGCTGCTGGGCCCGGACGTGATGCTCCGGGTACTCCTCGGCAGACGTCAGCGCCCCTCGGCCTCGTCCATGGCCCGGTAGATGCGCTGCTCCGAGATCGGGTACGGGGTGCCCAGGGCCTGCGCGAAGACGCTGACCCGCAGCTCCTCGATCATCCAGCGGATCTGCCGCACCGCCACGGAACCGCGTCGGGCCGGGGGGAGGGCGGTGAGCATCTCGTCGTACTCCCGCTGCACCACCGCGATCCGGTCCTGCAACTGCTTGTCCCGGGGCGGATTGCCGGGCAGCCGGTCCAGCCGCCGCTCGATGGCGGTCAGGTAGCGCAGCAGATCGGACAGTCGGGCGTAGCCGACCTCGGTGATGAAACCGGCGTGCACCAGCCCGGTGAGCTGGTTGCGGATGTCGGCCAGGGCGGCCACCACGGCCAGGTTCCTCGTCGCGCCGAGCCGCTGCTGCACCGCGTACGCGGCGGCCAGCACCGCCCGGACCCGCTCCATCACCTCCGTCACGGTGTCCACCAGACCGGCGCGGACCTTGTCCCGCAGGGCGGCGAAGCCCTCCGGGTCCCAGACCGGCCCCCCGGCATCCCCGATCAGCTTGTCGATCGCCGCGCCGGTGGCGTCCTCGATCAACGCCTGCACCCCGCCGTGCGGATTGCGCGACAGGGCCAGCTTCGCCTCGTTGGACAACCGTCCGGCCAGGAACTTCGCCGGGGAGGGCACGGTCAGCCGCAGCAGTCGCCGGGTACCGGCCCAGTGCGCGGCCTCCTGCTCGGCCGGGGAGTCGAAGACCCGTACCCCGACCGTGGTCCCCTCGTCCACCAGCGCCGGGTACGCGGTCACCGCGTACCCCGCCCGGACCTGCTCGATGGTGCGGGGCAGGGTGCCGATCTCCCAGCCGGTCAGCCCGGTGCGGGCCACCTCCGGCGCGGCGGCGGCCACCACCTGGCGTACCTCCGCCTTGAGTCGGCGTTGCAGGGCCGGCAGGTCCTTGCCCTCGGCTACCGGTTTGTCGTCCTCGCCGAGCACCCGGAAGGTGACCCGCAGGTGGTTCGGCAGCTTGCTCAGATCCCACGCCTCGCGGGGCACGGTCACCCCGGTCATCCGGCGCAGCTGCCGGGTCAACGCCTCCAGCAGGGGTTCCTCGCCGGGGGTGATCGCGGCCAGCACGGCGCGGGCGTAGTCCGGCACCGGTACGAAGTTGCGCCGCACCGGCTTGGGCAGGGAGCGGATCAACGCGATGACCAGTTCCTCCCGCAGGCCGGGCACCTGCCAGTCGAAGCTCTCCGCCGGTACCTGGTTGAGCAGCGGCAACGGGATGTCGACGGTCACCCCGTCGACCGGGGAGCCGGGCTCGAAGGTGTACGTCAACGGCAACTCGACACCCTCGGTGCGCCACTGGTCGGGGAAGTCCGCCTCGTCCACCCCGCCCCGACCGGCGTTGACCAGCAGCTCACGGGTGAAGGTGAGCAGGTCGGGCTGCTCCCGGCGGGTCTTCTTCCACCAGGTGTCGAAGTGCCGCCCGGAGACCACCTCGGCGGGAATCCGCTCCTCGTAGAACTGGAAGATGGTCTCGTCGTCGACCAGGATGTCCCGCCGCCGGGCCCGACTCTCCAGCTCCTCCAGCTCGGTGCGCAGCCGCTCGTTGTCCCGCCAGAACTGGTGGTGGGTGGACCAGTCGCCCTCCACCAGCGCGTGCCGGATGAACAACTCCCGGCTCAGCACGGGATCGATCCGACCGAAGTTGACCTTGCGGGAGGTGACCAGGGGCACCCCGTAGAGGGTCACCTTCTCGTACGCCATCACGGCCGCCTGCTTCTTCTCCCAGTGCGGCTCGCTGTAGCTGCGTTTGACCAGGTGCTGGGCCAGCGGTTCGACCCACTCGGGTTCGATCCGCCCGTTCACCCGCCCCCAGAGCCGGGAGGTCTCCACCAACTCGGCGGCCATCACCCAGCGCGGCGGCTTCTTGAACAACGCCGAGCCGGGGAACAGCCCGAACTTCGCCCCCCGGGCCCCCAGGTATTCGTTCTTCTGGGCGTCCTTGAGGCCGACATGGGACAGCAGGCCGGGCAGCAGGGACTGGTGCACCTTAGGGGTGTCGATCTCCTCCGGCAGGTCCGCCCCGGCCTGGCGTCGCCCGCCGCCGCGCGGGGCCTCCTCGTCGGCGCCTCGCCGTCCGCGTCCCCGACCCTCCTGCTCGGCGGTACGCAACACCTGGCGCAACTGGCTGACGATGTCCTGCCACTCGCGTACCCGCAGGTAGTTGAGGTACTCGGCCTTGCACATCCGACGGAAGGCGCTGGAGGACAGCTCCTTCTGCTGCTCGCGCAGATACCGCCACAGGTTAAGAAACGCCACGAAGTCCGACTCTTTGTCGGTGAACCGGGCGTGCGCCTGGTCGGCCTGGGCCTGCTTGTCGGCCGGCCGCTCACGCGGATCCTGGATCGACAACGCCGCGGCGATCACCATCACCTCGGTGGCGCAGCCGTTGCGCTCCCCTTCGAGCACCATCCGGGCCAGCCGGGGGTCCACCGGAAGCTGGGCCAGCCGCCGCCCGAGCGCGGTGAGCCGCCGATCCGGGTCGGTCTCGGCCGGGTCCAGGGCACCCAACTCGTGCAGCAGGTTGACCCCGTCGGCGATGTTGCGTCGATCCGGCGGGTCGATGAACGGGAAGGCGGCGATGTCGCCCAGGCCGATCGCGGTCATCTGGAGGATGACCGAGGCCAGGTTGGTACGCAGGATCTCCGGGTCGGTGAACTCGGGCCGCGACTGGAAGTCCTGCTCGTCGTAGAGCCGGATGCAGATACCGTCCGAGGTACGCCCACAGCGGCCCTTGCGCTGGTTGGCACTGGCCTGCGACACCGGCTCGATCGGCAGCCGCTGCACCTTCAGGCGCTGCGAGTAGCGGGAGATCCGGGCGGTACCCGGATCGACCACGTACTTGATGCCGGGCACGGTCAGCGAGGTCTCCGCGACATTCGTCGCCAACACCACCCGCCGCCCGCTGTGCGGGGCGAAGACCCGGTGCTGCTCGGCGACGCTCAGCCGGGCGTACAACGGCAGGATCTCGGTGCCGAGCAGCGACCGCTTGTTCTGCACCAGCTTGCCCAGCGCGTCGGCGGTGTCGCGGATCTCCCGTTCGCCGCTGAGGAAGACCAGGATGTCGCCGGGGCCCTCGGCGGCCAGCTCCTCGACCGCGTCGCCGATGGCCTGGATCTGGTCGCGGACGTTCTCCTCGTCCGCCTCCTCCTCGTCGGCCTCCGCCACCTCGATCAGCGGCCGGTAACGCACCTCGACCGGGTAGGTCCGCCCGGACACCTCGACCACCGGCGCCGGTACGCCCTCGGGATGCTCCTCCGTCGGCGGCCCGGCGAAGTGCCGGGCGAACCGGTCGGTCTCGATCGTCGCCGAGGTGATGATCACCTTGAGGTCGGGTCGGCGGGGGAGCAGCTGCCTGAGATAGCCCAGAATGAAGTCGATGTTGAGGCTGCGCTCGTGCGCCTCGTCGATGATCAGGGTGTCGTACTGGCGCAGCATCCGGTCGGTCTGCAACTCGGCCAGCAGAATGCCGTCGGTCATCAGCTTGACCAGGCTCTGCTCACTGACCTGGTCGGTGAAGCGCACCTTGTAGCCGACCACGTCGCCCAGCTCGGTGCCCAACTCATCGGCGATCCGGTCGGCCACCGTACGCGCGGCCAGCCGACGAGGCTGGGTGTGCCCGATCAGCCCGCTGATCCCACGCCCCAGCTCCAGGCAGATCTTCGGCAACTGGGTGGTCTTGCCCGACCCGGTCTCACCGGCCACGATCACCACCTGGTGATCCCGGATGGCGGCGGCGATATCGTCCTTACGCTCGCTGACCGGCAGCGCCGCCGGATAGGTGATCTTCGGCAGCGCGGCCCGGCGCCGTTCCAGCCGCCCTTCCGCCGCCGCCACCTCGGCCG
This sequence comes from Micromonospora sp. NPDC047134, assembly GCF_040643455.1. Lineage (NCBI taxonomy): Bacteria > Bacillati > Actinomycetota > Actinomycetes > Micromonosporales > Micromonosporaceae > Micromonospora > Micromonospora sp. NPDC047134. Next base: position 128,483 of record NZ_JBEYUI010000011.1, on the reverse strand, counting down.
CGATCTCGGCCAGCGTCGACTCCCGCCGCTGCGGGTCGCGCAGCCTGCGCACCCCGTCCAGCCGTCGGCGCAGCTGGCGCTGGTCGCGGAACATCAACGGGGGAAGGCGACGCTGCAACGCGCGGATCGGGTCGGTCGCGGCAGGTGAGACTGGATTCTGCATGTCGTGCCCAAGGATATGCAGCCCGCCGCCGCCCCCGCCTCCTGGTTATCCCCACCACCCCGCCCACCGCCCCCGACCCCCTGACCGCATTCGCCAGCCAAGGCCCGGACAACGCGCGGCGCCTGCCGCGCCGACCTGCGCCGTGCGGCGCCGGGCGCTGGCTGTCGGGGCTGGCACGGTGCCCGCCTGAGCCGTGCCGGCATTCGGGCTGCCGGGCGGTGCAGGATGGTGCGGTGCCGGGCGTTGCGAGTCGGGCGTTGCCGGGGCGGTGGAGCGCCAGGTCCAGGGCCGGCGGTGTCAGGTCTCCCCGGCGCCCATTGCTCTGCTTCAACCGGCGCAATGGTGCTGGTCCGCAACCTGTGCGTGGGGTGAAGCAGAGCAAAGGGGGCGGTGACGATGCAGCCGGACGGCGGCGGTCTATCGTGGGGCGTCGAACTGGGAGCGGAACGCGGGGACGCCGATGACGATGCGTGACACCGATCGGGCGTTGGTGCAGGCGGCCAGCGCGGTGGCGAAGCTGCGCTGCCGTAGTGCTGCCCACACTCTCGCCACCGCGGCCCGCACCGCCGATGGTCGGGTCGTCTCCGCCGTGAATGTGGTGCACCCCACGGCAGGAGCATGCCCCGAGGTGGTCGCGCTCGGCACCGCCGTCACCCAGGGTGTGGGCGAGCTGGAGACGATGGTCACGGTCGGGACCGCGGCCGGTCCCTGGTCGCCCCCTGCGACGCCTGCCGCCGACTCCTGGGCGACCTGCTCCCGTCGCTGCGCGTGATCATCGGCCCCCTCGACGACCCCCGAGTCCTACCGATCACCGACCTCCCCCCAACCACCCCCCACTGACTCCCGTCACCGGGGCGCCCGGGCATGCGCGGGGGTCAGCGGGTGCGGGTGCGGATCGCTTGGCGGAGTTCGGCCAGGAAGCCGTCGAAGTCTTCCCGGAGGCGTTGCGCTGTCACGTGCAACACGATCCAGTCCTCGCCGAGCAGGCGGTTGAGGCGACGTCGGTCGCGGTGGAACTGCGCCGGGTCGTCGTGCCAGAGGCCGATGAAACGACCGTCCCGTTGCACCACGAACTGGGTGACCGGCCGGGGGAGACCGGCCAGCACGATCCGTACCCGTAGCCGTGACTCCGGTGCCGACTCCGCGCCGGGATCGGCCAGCTCTGCCACCCGCAGCATGCGTTTCCAGCCCCGGGCACCGCGACGATCTTGTGCCAGGTCCAGCAGTTGCTCGGTTCGTACCAGCCGACGGCCGAGCAGCCGGTCCACCACGACCACGGCCTCTGCCAGGTCAAGCCATTGGGCCAGATCCCAGCAGGTCCGCAGCGGTGTGGTGACCGGCATCCGTCGTGCGACAGCACCTCGAACCCGTCGACCTCGGCGGTGTGCACGGCTCGACCGGCTACCGGCCCGAAGCGTTGCCCGGCGGGCACCAGCACGTCGAGGGGGTCGGCGTCGGCGATGAACCCGGCGCCGAACAGCGCTGCGGCGCTCCGTCCGGCGATCGCCGCACCGGGTGGGAGCAGCCACCGCGCGGCAGCCTGACACCGGGTGCGGTGCGAGACCGTGAGCTGGGCATCGGCGTACACGTCTCGGAAGATCGGCCGCCATGCCTTGCTGCGTAGCTGACCCCGGGTCAACAGCCCTCGGGCCACGGCACGGGAACCTCGGAAGACGCGCCCGCGTAGCTGCGGTGGGCGCCGAGCAGAAGTAGCCACGCCAGCCACCATGACCCACCGCCCTGCCCGCCCGACACCCCTGTGGATAACCCTGCTCCCACCGGCAGGCAGCGGGTATGCAACTTCGGGGAAGATGCTGCCTCTGGGCGCACGGAGGCGACATCTTCCCCGAAGTTGCTCGTACGCAACGTGCGGGTGGGGCGGGGTCAGGCGGCGGCGGACCAGATGGCGCGGAAGGCGGCGGCTTCGCCGGCCAGCCAGCGTTCGATCTCCTCGGACCGGACGCTCTCGGGCATCCGGTGGGTTACGCCCCGGCGTACGTCTACCAGGATCGGCTCGGCGTGCGGCAGGACGGCATCCATGTGCCGGGCCATCAGGTGCAGGGTGGCCAGTGCGGCCTCCTCGCTGGGTGGGGTCTCGTCGAAGTGCAGTCGGACCGCCTCGGCGCGGCCGTCGGAATGGCGTACGCCGAAGTGGGGGTTGATCTTGACGGGTAGGTCACCGAGCAGGGCCAGGGCGTCGCGGGTCTGGGCGAGGTCCACAGTGCGCGGCTCGCCCAGGGAGTGCAGCCAGGTCGTGGCGCCCGGCACCAGTGCCTGGTAGAGGGGGCGCCACCGGGGCTTGACCAGGTCCACCACCTGCGCCAGGTGGGTCCCTCCAGTGTGGAAGGCGATGTCGGTCTTGAGGGCCTTGACGAACTGGCCGTGCGGGTTGAAGCCGGAGCGGCTGGCCCGCTGGCGGCGCAGGCCGCCGACGAAGGTGGCTTTCGTCGGCCCGGTGCGGTCGACGTACCGGGTGAAACCGAGGAGGGTGGCGTACGGCGTGAGGGGGGCGGAGATGGGCGCGGTCACGAGCATCCTCCCAGGTCAGGAACTCGATTAGTACATACATTCTAATCGACGGGTCTGACATCGCCCAGGGGAGAAGACGGGCCGACGGGTGCGGTACGAACCGTGGCAGGGGACAACGCGGGGCTCGGAGATCGTCTAAAGTCCTGGCTTCCCCCAATTCTTCCGGAGCATCCACATGACATCCCTCATGGCTCGTTGGCCACGCTTTGCCGTCGGCACGGCGGTGCTGGCGACGGCGGCGCTCCTCGGCTCCGCCCCGGTGGCGTACGCCGCGGACGCACGACCCGACCTGTTCGTCTCGTTCACCCAGGAGCCGGTCGCCGAGGTCGACAACAGCGGCACCACCGTCGGCATGTACGTCTACAACTACGGCGAGGCGGACGCGAGCGCGGTGACCGTCACCCTCGACCTGAGCAAGCTCTCCGCCGGAGTCGTCGCGACCGTGCCGGAGTGGGTCGACGAGTGCAAGCTCGCCGGCAAGAAGATCACCTGTGCCGTCGGGGTGCTCGTCGCCGGGCAGGTCGACACCCTCTACCCGGTGTCCTTGGCCAGCGAGAAGGGTGCCAAGCCCGGCGATGCCGGCTCGATCTCGGTGACCATCGCCGGCGCGGAGGAGGACGCGAACCCGGACGACAACACCACGACCTTCCCGGTCTCGGTGGTCGCCTCCGGGCCCGATCTGGTGGCCGCAGCCGCGGACCTGAACGACAAGTCCGACCGGGTCGGCGGCGGTGACACCGTGCCCCTCTACAGTGGCGTCTTCAACGAGGGCGACACCACCACCGAGGGCTTCAGCTTCAGCGTCAGCCTCGCCACCGGCGCCACCTTCGTCGAGCGCTACAGCGACTGCACGTACGCCGACTACTACCCCGACGCCACCGGGGCTCCGTACGTGTACGGGCCGAGTGAGGTCACCTGCGTACTGCCCTTGCCCCTGGAGCCGGGTGAGGGCCTGCTGCTGTTCGACGACGAGAGCGGCGAGTCGCTGTTCAACATCACCTTCGGTCGCAACCTGTCCGGGCCGGGGGAGCACAGTGGAGTCGTCAGCGTAGCCCTGGCGGGGCAGTCGCGGGCCGCGCAGAAGGTCACCGGCAGCAAGGGCAAAGGTCCCTCCCTCGCCGCTGCCGCCAAGGCCCTGCAGGCCAAGGCCGCGGACGCCAAGGCCTCCCGGCGGTCCGCCGCCGAGCGGGAGCTCGACGAGTCGAACAACTACGCGGACTTCCGGTTCTGGAGCAAGAAGAACACCCTGGACGTGGCTGTCACCGCCCCGGCGATCAAGGGCGCCGTGGGTGAGACCGTCGACCTGACCTACGAGGTCGTCAACCACGGTCCCTCCGACGGCGGGGGCCCGGGGGTGCTCATCACCGCGCCCAGCGGCACGGTGCTGCTGCCCGCCGAGTGGTGCTACACCGACGGCGAGCCGGGCCGGACCCTGCCCGAGTCGAAGAAGCTGCGCTGCAACTTCGAGAGCGAGTTCCCGAGCACCGCCTCCGGCTTCGGTCGGATCAAGGCGACCGTCAAGATCAAGATCAAGTCCGAGCCCGGTACGGACGGCACGATCGTGGCCGACGGCGCCATGTACTCCAGCGAGTCCAAGCCGGAGAACAACACCGCCCGCATCGTCATCAACACCGGTGACGGTGACGGCGGTACCGGCGGCGGCCTGCCGGTGACCGGCACCTCGGCCACCCTGCTCGCCGGTGTCGGTGCCGCCGTGCTGGCGGTCGGCGCCGTACTCCTGGTGATGTTCCGTCGCCGTCGCGTGGCGTTCCAGGCCCCGCGCGACTGACCGACGGTGTCGGCGCCGCAGGGGTGAGCGGACCGCTCAGGTCCTACCCCTGCGGCGCCGGACGCCGACGGCCCGTGCTGGCCGCCGGCACCGGCGGCCTCGCCTCAGAGTTGGCCGACGTCCGTGATCCGGATGACCGCCGTGCCCGCCTCGTCGGAGGCGGCCAGGTCGACCTCGGCACTGATGCCCCAGTCGTGGTCGCCCTCGGGGTCGTCGAGGATCTGCCGTACCGTCCAGCGTTCCCTACCCTGCTCGATCATGAGCAGCGCCGGGCCCCGGGCGTTCGGCCCGATGCCGATCTCGCCGTACGACTCGAAGTAGGGCTCCAGCGCCTCGGCCCAGGCGTCGGCGTCCCACCCGGTGGCCCCGTCCAGTTCGCCGAGGCTGTGCCACTGCCGCAGCGCGGCCAACTCGACCCGACGGAACAGGGCGTTGCGGACGAGGACCCGGAAGGCGCGGGTGTTGCGGGTGACCGCCGTGGGACGGTCGTCCAGGGCGGCGGCGACCTCCGGCAGGTCGGTCGGGTTGCGCAGCCGCTCCCATTCGTCGATCAGGCTGGAGTCGACCTGGCGGACCAGCTCCCCGAGCCACTCGATCAGGTCGATCAGCTCGTCGGTCTTGGCTTCCTCGGGCACGGTCTGCCGCAGGGTCTTGTACGCGTCGGCCAGGTAGCGCAGCACCAGGCCCTCCGAGCGGGACAGCCCGTAGAACTGCACGAACTCGGTGAAGGTCATCGCCCGCTCGTACATGTCGCGGACCACGGACTTGGGGGAGAGCTGGTGGTCGGCGACCCAGGGATGCCCCTGCCGGTACATCTCGTACGCGTTCTCCAGCAGTTCCGCGAGGGGCTTGGGCCAGGTCACGTTGTCGAGCAGTTCCAGGCGGGCCTCGTACTCGATGCCCTCGGCCTTCATCGCGGCGACCGCCTCACCCCGGGCCTTGAACTGCTGCGCGGAGAGCACCTGGCGGGGGTCGTCGAGGATCGACTCGATCACGCTCAGCACGTCCAGGGCGTACGAGGGGGACTCGCTGTCCAGCAGTTCGATGGTGGCCAGGGCCAGCGGCGACAGGGGCTGGTTGAGCGCGAAGTCTAGTTGCAGGTCGACCGTGAGCCGGACCCGTCGGCCGGTCTCGTCCGGCTCGGGCAACTCCTCGACCACCCCACCGGCTCTCAGCGCCCGGTAGATGGCGATGGCCCGGCGGATGTGCCGGCGCTGGGCGGCGGGGTCCTCGTGGTTGTCGGTGAGCAGGTGCCGCATGGCGGCGAAGGCGTCACCGGGGCGGCCGATGACGTTGAGCAGCATCGAGTGGCTGACCTGGAAGCTGGAGGTGAGCGGTTCCGGCTCGGCCTCGACCAGCCGCTGGAAGGTCGGCTCACCCCAGCCGATCGACCCCTCCGGCGGCTTCTTGCGTACCACCTTGCGGCGCTTCTTGGGGTCGTCGCCGGCCTTGGCCAGGGCCTTCTCGTTCTCGATCACATGCTCGGGGGCCTGCACCACGACCCGGCCCAGGGTGTCGAAGCCGGCGCGTCCGGCCCGCCCGGCGATCTGGTGGAACTCGCGGGCCTTGAGCAGCCGGGTCCGCACCCCGTCGTACTTCGACAGGCCGGTGAACAGGACCGTACGGATCGGCACGTTGATGCCGACCCCGAGGGTGTCCGTCCCGCAGATGACCTTGAGTAGTCCGGCCTGGGCCAGGGTCTCCACCAGCCGGCGGTACTTGGGCAACATGCCGGCGTGGTGCACCCCGATGCCGTGCCGGACCAGCCGGGACAGGGTCTTGCCGAAGCCCGAGGTGAACCGGAAGTTCCCGATCGCCTGGGCGATCATGTCCTTCTCGGCCCGGGTGCAGACGTTGACGCTCATCAGGGCCTGGGCGCGCTCCAGGGCGGCGGCCTGGGTGAAGTGCACGACGTAGACCGGGGCCTGCTTGGTCTCCAGCAGTTCCTCGAGAGTCTCGTGCATGGGGGTCATCGCGTACGAGAAGATCAGCGGGACCGGCCGCTCGGCCGAGCGGACGACGGCGGTGGACCGCCCGGTACGCCGGCTCAGGTCGTCGACGAACCGGGTGGTGTCCCCCAGGGTGGCCGACATCAGGACGAACTGCGCCTGAGGCAGTTCGATCAGGGGCACCTGCCAGGCCCAACCCCGGTCCGGTTCGGCGTAGAAGTGGAACTCGTCCATGACCACCTGGCCGACATCGGCCCGGGATCCCTCCCGCAGCGCCAGGTTGGCCAGGATCTCCGCCGTGCAGCAGATGATCGGAGCGTCCGCGTTGACGCTGGCGTCCCCGGTGAGCATGCCGACGTTCTCCGCCCCGAAGACCTCGCAGAGGGCGAAGAACTTCTCCGACACCAGGGCCTTGATCGGCGCGGTGTAGAAGGTCGTCCGGTCGTCGGCCAGGGCGGCGAAGTGCGCGGCGATCGCGACCAGGCTCTTGCCCGAGCCGGTCGGGGTATTCATGATCACGTTGGCCCCGGAGACGATCTCGATGACCGCCTCCTCCTGATGGGGGTAGAGGTCGAGGCCGCGCGCGGAGGCCCAACCGGCGAACGCGTCGTAGAGGGTGTCGGGGTCGGCGGTCTTGGGCAGCGCGGCGGTGAGAGTCATGGCCGGTCCATGGTGCCTGGATCATGCCCTCCGACGCCAACCGGGTGACCGGTTTCGCCGGACCGGCTGTTAACAGGGGCCCCCTTTACCGCACGAGGCGTTAAGAAGGGGCCCTTCCTTACCCGTTAGCGGCGGCGGTAGATCAGGTCGGCGATCGGGCGGCCGGCCCGCAGGGCCCGCCGCTCGAACCGGGTCACCGGCCGGTGGGCGGGCCTGGGGGCGTACCCCTCATGCAGGTTGACCAGGCCCGGATCGGCGTCCAGGGTGGTCCGCATCGCCTCGGCGTACTCCGCCCAGTCGGTGGCGCAGTGCAGGATGCCGCCGAGGGCCAGCCGGGAGCGCAGCAACGCGACATGCCTCGGCTGGATCAGCCGTCGCTTGTGATGCCGGGACTTGGGCCAGGGGTCCGGGAAGAAGACGTGCACCGCGTCCAGGGAGTCCGCCGGAATCGTCTGCATCAACTCCACCGCGTCGCCCTCGGCGATGCGGACATTGCGCAGCCCACGCCGGTGCACCAGGTCCAGCAGGTTGGCGATTCCGGGCGTGTGCACCTCGACCGCCAGATAGTCTCGATCCGGGTCGGCGGCGGCCATCTCGACCGTCGTGTCACCCATGCCGGACCCGATCTCCACCACCAGCGGAGCCCGGCGGCCGAACAGGGCGACCGGATCGAACGGCGTGGCATCGCCCACGCGCAGGGCGTACACCGGCCAGAGGTGTTGCAGGGCGGCCGTCTGCCGCTCGCCCATGCGGCCCCGCCGCGGGTGGAAGGTACGGATCGCCCGCGCCGGGTCGGGCGCGGCGCCAGCGGAGGTCGGTTCGGTGGAGGTCACAGCGCACCGAGCTTACGCGAGCCCGGTGTCGGATCGGATGTGATGTACGACCGGGGATGAGACCATCATTCCCGTACCGCAGACCGGGTGTCCGGCGGCGCCCGGCGACTGCTCCGTCGCGCCGGGAGGGGGCATCGTGTCAGTGACCCGTACTCGCCCGGCCCGGTCGGCCACCCTGGCTGCGGCCTCGATGTTCGCCCTCGTCGCCCCGCTGCTCGCCGTCGCCCTGACCGGGATCTCGACCCCGGCCCGCGCCGCCGCGGCCGGTGCCGGCCAGCCGGTCGACGCCTCCCAGCCGGTCGACGCCCGAGTGGTCGCCGCTCCGCAGCCACCTGGCCCGGACGTGTTCATCGAGATCAGCCCGAGCACGGTGGAACCGGGGCATCTGGTCGGCCTGCGGGCCAGTTGCCGGGACAACTCCGTCGGGGCCATCGTCGTCTCGGACGCCTTCGGCCGGGTCGCCGTGCAGCCGCAACGCGGCCTGCTGACCGGTACCGCCCAGGTGAAGGACCGGGTGCTGCCCGGCAACTACCGGGTCAAGCTGGAGTGCCGGGGCGGGGAGAGCGCCTCCACGATGCTTCAGGTGGTCCGCACCGTCAGACCCAGCCGGGGACCGGCCACCGGATTCGGCGGCGGTGCCGGGACCACCTTCGGCCTGCTGGTGCCCGGTGGGCTCGCGTTGACCGTCAGCGGCGTGATCCTCTGGGGCGTGACCGTCCGGCGTCGGCACACCGGCCGGTGAGCCCCCATGGCCGCCTCCCGAACCCCACGCCCTGCCGGGGTTGATCGCATCTCACGATCGGCTGGTGGGGTGCGGGTCGGGCGTCCGGCTGGTAGCCGGCCGAGCCCTCATCCTCGGCCCGAGGTGTTCGTGCCGCCGGTCGAGCGGCCCGGGACTTCCATCGCCCGGGCGGACCTCTTCGTCCCGGGCGACGTCCCACCGGCTTCGAAGCGACCGGCATCCACCGGCCACCCGGCCCGTGGCTCGGCCCGACCGGTCCGCTCCTTGCCCCCGGCCGGTCCGCTTCCCCCGGCCAGCCCGCGTGCATCCGCCGGGAAGGCCCCCCGGGGCACCCGATCCAGTCGCCGGGCCACCCGCCCCGGCCGCAGTCCCTGGTCCTTGCCGTTGGCGGTGGTGCTGGTACTGCTCGGTGTCTTCGCCACCGGCGCCGGGCTGGGCCGCAGCGTCGGCGATCCGTTGCAGTGGGCCACCGCGGCCGGCGGCGGTGCCGAGCCACCGGCGCGCGAGACGGTCGCCGCGCCCGCCGCACCCCGGCCGGTACGCCTCACGGTCGCGACGGTCGACATCAACGCCCCGGTGAAACCGGTCGGGGACGCCGCGGACGGCACGATCGACGTACCGCCGTTGAGTCGGCACGAGGAGACCGGTTGGTACGACCGGGGCCCGGTGCCCGGGGAGCCCGGTCCCGCCGTCATCGTCGGCCATGTCGACACCAAGAGCGGCCCCTCGGTCTTCTACGACCTGCACAAGCTCCGGGTCGGGGAGACCGTCGAGGTGCAGCGGGCGGACGGCTCGGTGGCGGTGTTCACGGTCGACTCCGTCGAACGCTTCCCCAAGGACCAACTGCCGGCCGACCGGATCTACGGCCATGACGGCCCGCCCAGCCTGCGGCTGATCACCTGCGGAGGGCAGTGGGTCGGCGGCGCGACCGGCTACGCCGACAATGTCATCGCCTTCGCCACCCACACCGAGACCCGCCCCGCATAGCAGCAGCCCAGAGCGGGCCGGTGACTCAGGGAACCTGCTGCACCACCTCGAACTCCAGCAGGGTGGCGCCGGTGGCGACCGGGGGGCGTTGTTCGCCGCCGGGCGGGGCGGCGTGGGCGGCACGGGCCGGGCCGGCGGCCCAGTCCTGGTACGCCTGCTCGCTCTCCCAACGGGTGTAGACGAAGTAGCGGTTGTCACCGGCGACCGGGCGCAGCAACTCGAAGCCGAGGAAGCCGGGGGAGTTCTGCACGGCGTGCGCCCGCGCGGCGAACCGCTTCTCCAACTCCTCCCCGGCTCCCGGGGGTACCTCGATCGCGTTGATCTTCACGACTGCCATGTCCCCACCCTAGACGCGGGCAGCGCCCACTACGGCGCAGACGCCGCGCCTCAGCAGGATTCGACAACCGGGGTGAAGGTGGTGTCGACGACGATCGGGGCATGGTCGGAGGGGGACTTGCCCTTGCGGGCCTCCCGGTCGACATAGGCCGCGTGGACCGTGCCGGCCAACGGTGCCGAGGCGTACACCAGGTCGATCCGCATGCCCTTGTTCTGGTGGAACATGCCGGCCCGATAGTCCCAGTAGGTGAAGGGGTGCGGCCCCTTCATCTGGGTCGGCACCACATCGACGAGGCCGAGGTCCCGCAACGCCGCCAGGGCGGCCCGTTCGGCCGGGGTGACATGGGTGGAGGTGGCGAACAGCGCCGGATCCCACACGTCGTCGTCCGTCGGGGCCACATTGAAGTCCCCGCAGACCGCCAACGCCGGGTGGCCGGTCAACTCGGCGGCCAGGGCCTCCCGCAGAGCCCCCAGCCAGGCCAGCTTGTAGGCGTAGTGCGGGTCGTCGGGGGCCCGCCCGTTCGGCACGTACACCGACCAGATGCGTGCCCCGGCGCAGGTGGCGGCGATGGCTCGGGCCTCCGGCTCGGGGAAGCCCGGCTCCCCGGGGAAGCCGACCGTGACATCGGCCAGGCCGACCCGGGACAGGATGGCCACCCCGTTCCACCGGCCGTCGCTGTGGCTGGCCACGGTGTAGCCCAGCTCGCCCACCTCGGCCACCGGGAAGGCGCCGTCGGGGCACTTGGTCTCCTGGAGGCAGACCACGTCCGGTTCGGTGCCGGCCAACCAGTCGAGCAGCCGGGGCAGGCGGGCCTTCACCGAGTTCACGTTCCAGGTCGCCAGACGCATGATGTCAGCCTGCCGTATCCCGGCCCGACTCCGCGCGCCGCCACCCGAGGGCGCGCGGTGTCAAACGGGGACCCCTGCTGTACGCCCTCGCGTCAACAGGGGACCACCTCATTCGTTGTTGGGGCGGGTCTGTTCGGCCAGGAAGCGTTCCAGTTCGGCGCCGAGTTCCTCCGCAGTGGGCAGGGGGCCGGTCTCCGCCGCCAGCAGGTTCTTACCTTCCTGACCCCGGGCGTACGCGTCGTACTGTTCCTCCAAGGCCTGCACCAGGGTGCTGGCCTCCTCGCTCTGCGTCACCTGCCGGTCGATCTCCACCCGGACCGCCTCGGCGGCCGAGCGCAGCCCGTCGCGGGGCAGCAGCAGCCCGGTGCTGCGGGACACGGAGGCGAGCAGCACCTCGGCGGCGGCAGGATACTCCGCCTGCGCCACGTAGTGCGGCACATGGGCGGCGAAGCCCAGGGCGTCCCGACCGGCCTCACCCAGGCGGAACTCCAGCAGGTGACCCACGCTGCCGGGCACCTGGACCCGTTGCAGCCAGGGCTCGTAGCCGACGATCAGGTCAGGCCGGGTGGCGTGGGCGGTCACCCCGGCGGGCCGGGTGTGCGGCACCGCCATCGGGATCGAGTTGAGCCCCACCGTCAGGCGTACGTCCAGCCGGGCGGAGAGCCCGGCGACCGCGGCGACGAACCGCTCCCACTGCAGATCCGGCTCCGGCCCGGTGAGCAGCAGGAAGGGGGTCTCGTCGTCGTCGTGCAGCAGATGCAGCACCAACTCCGGCGTGTCGTAGCTTTCCCAGTGATCCTCCACGAAGGTCATCACCGGGCGGCGGGATCGGTAGTCGAAGAGCTGGTCGAGGTCGAAGCGGGCGATCTGGCGGGACTCCAACGAGGTCAGCAACTGCTCGCGGGCCAGTCGGCTGGCGTTGCCGGCGTCGACGAAACCGGTGAGTGCCTGGATCAGGACCGGTTGCCCTAGTTCGGGCAGATCGGTGGTGAGTTCGTAGAGCTCGTGTGGATCGAGCACCGGTGCGGCCTCCCTGGTTGCGCGTAACGGGGGTTGCTGGTTTGACGGCTCCCCCGATCGCCAGAACGTACCCGCCATCCTGGCGCATTCCTGCCGCGCCGGTCCGCCCGACCCGGATTCGATCCGACCCTGCCCGAATACGGCGTTGCGGCCCGGGGGTACATATGAGTGAGCATCGTGGAAGGGAGTGGTGATGAGCGACCCGGCTCCGGTCAACGGACAGCCCGGCGTCCCGGCAGTGCCGGGCCGGCGGCCCGAGGGTGAGGCCACCGAGACGCCACCGGTCACCCTCTGGGACCGGATGCGCCAGGACCCGCAGTACGCCCCGGAACATCTCGCCCTGGAGGCGGTCCGCCGACTCGGTCCGGAGGCGGCCACCTGGGTCCGACAGGCCCGCGCGCAGCACCCGAACGCCACCCCGGACTCCCTGGCCGATCAGGTGGTACGCCGATTCGTCAACCAGGCCCGGCTCTCCGGTGCGGTCTCCGGGGCGGCCGGTCTGCCCGGTGCGGTGCTCGATGTCGGGGTGCTCGCCTGGACCCAGGCCCGCATGGTGCTGCACATCGCCGCCGCCTACGGCGCGGACCCGGCACACCCGGACCGGGCCGCCGACCTGCTGGTCCTGCAGAAGGTGCACAAGGTGGCGGCCAGCGCCCGACTGGCCCTGGGGGTGGCGGCGGGCCGGGAACGGGCCGGTGCGCTGTTCGGTGGTGGCGGCCAGACCACCCTGGGTCGGGCGATGCTGCGGCTCGGGATCCGGCTGGCCCAGATGGCCGGGGTACGGGCCGCGAAGCGGGTCTTCGCCAAGGTGGTGCCGGGGGCGGCCATCATTCTGGGCACCTGGGCGAACTCCTCGGCCACCAAGAACCTCGCCGAGCGTTCCCGGGCCCACTACCGTCAGCACGGTCATCCGCACATCCCGGCCCCTCGTCGTTCCCCTGAGGACGACGATCAGTCGGCGTAGCCGGAGGACCGCCAGGTCACCTCGGCGAGACGGGACTGACCGGCCGTGTTGGGGTGGAAGTAGTCCAGGGCGTTGACCAGGTCCAGGCCGAACCTGACCCGGTGCACCGCCCCGCCGTCGTACCGGCACCGGGAGCCGTACGCGCGGCAGGCGGCCGACAGTTGTCTGTTGTAGGCCGAGATCCGTTCCTTGAACTCCGTGCGGCGGGCCCGGTCGGCCGGTGCGGTCGAGGTCGGCTCGGCCAGCAGGGCCGGACAGACCCCCCGTCGCCAGGCCCGGGTGGCCCGGGAGTCGTCGTGACCGACCTCCCAGAGCCGGTACAGGTTGGGGATGCTGACCACCAGCACCCGGGCCTTGGGTCGGCCCTCGCGCAGCACTTTCAGCCCTCGGTCGATCTCGGCCCGGAACTCGGTAACCGGGGTCATCGCCTCGATGGAGTTGCGGCAGGCGTCGTTGGCCCCGATCAGCACGGTCACGTAGTCGGCCCGGTCGCGTACCGCTGCCTCCGCCTGGCCGGCCAACGCGGCGGCCCGGGCCCCCGGGCGGGCGTGGTTGTACGCCTTGTCCCGCAGCTTGGGGTTGCGGTCCAGCAGCCGGCGGTAGTGGCTGTCGACCCGCAGCCCCGACCCGGTGGACCAGGAGTTGCGTTCGCAGGAGGTGAGCACGAGGCAGGAGCCGAAGCCGGTGGTGATGGAGTCACCGAGGGCGGCGACCACCTTGGGGGAGCCGGGTGGCGGGCTGCCGGTGGGTCGGGGGGTCGCCTCTCCGCCCGCCTCGCAGGCCAGGGCGACCAACGCGAGCAGGCAGACGGCGGCGGTTGTCCAGCGTCCAGGCATGACTTCCCCAGCCTCGTAGCGCGCAGAGACGGCAGGGTGACTGTACGCGTGGGCCGCGTGACCTTCGTGCCGCCTTGTCGGAGATGCGGCAGATCCCTGTCGCCGGGTCGAGAAGCGTGCTAGTCGCGGTGGTGGCGGTTAGTCCGGGCGGTGCGGGGTAGGTGGAGGTGATGACGAGATCACAGCCCCGGCGTGCCCGCGGCACGGTCGGCCACGCGTACAGCGCACTCAATCTGCGGCTGGTGCTGGCCGGCTTCGGGCTCGTCACCATGGTCGTCTTCGCGGTGCTGGCGTTCCGTGCCGAGCTGGCCTGGCTCGGTGTGGTCTGCGTGATCTTCGCGGTGGTCGCGGTCGTCGACCTGGCCGTCATCCAACGCCGCCGTGCCGCCCGCCGCCGTGAGGAACCCGGTGTGCGGCACTCGCTCTTCGAGTGACGGGAGAAAGCCCTGATGCCCATCGCCACCACCAACCCCGTTACCGGCCAGGTGCTCAAGACCTTCGAGCCGATGTCGGACGAGCAGTTGAGCGACGCGATCGAACGGGCCGATCTGGCGTACCAGCAGCTGCGGGGCACCACCATCGACCAGCGCGGGCGGTGGCTGAACGCGGCGGCGGACCTGCTGGAGGCCGAACGCGACGACATCGCCCGGCTGATGACCACCGAGATGGGCAAGACGTACGCCGCAGCCAAGGCAGAGGTCACCAAGTGCGCCGCCGCCTTCCGCTTCTACGCCGCCCACGCCGCCGAGTTCCTGGCCGATCTCCCGGCCGACGCGAAGGCGGTCTCCGCGACCCGGGCCTTCGTCCGCTACCAGCCGATCGGGCCGGTCCTCGCGGTGATGCCCTGGAACTTTCCGCTCTGGCAGGTCGTACGCTTCGCCGCCCCGGCCCTGATGGCCGGCAACACCGGGCTGCTCAAACACGCCTCCAACGTGCCGCAGACCGCCCTGCTGCTGGAGGACGTGATCCGCCGCGCCGGTTTCCCCGAGGGGGCCTTCACGACCCTGCTGGTCGGCTCCGAGGCGGTGGAGCAGATCCTGGGCGACCCCCGGGTACGCGCCGCCACCCTGACCGGAAGCGAGCCCGCCGGCCGGTCCATCGCCCAGATCGCCGGCCGGGAGCTGAAGAAGACCGTGCTGGAACTGGGCGGCAGCGACCCCTTCGTGGTGATGCCCTCGGCCGATGTGGAACTGGCCGCCGAGGTGGCCACCACCGCACGCTGCCAGAACAACGGGCAGTCCTGCATCGCGGCCAAGCGGTTCATCGTGCACACCGAGGTGTACGAGGCCTTCGCGGAGGCGTTCGCGCACCGCATGTCGGCGCTGCGGGTCGGCGACCCGATGGACGCCGACACCGATGTCGGGCCGTTGGCCAGCGAGCGGGGCCGCGACGAGGTCGACGCCCAGGTCCGGGACGCGGTCGACAAGGGAGCCACCGTGCTCTGCGGTGGTCGCAAACCCACCGGGGAGGGCTGGTTCTACCCGCCGACCGTGGTCGCCGACCTGGATCCGAGCATGCGGATGTGGTCCGAGGAGGTGTTCGGGCCGGTGGCCGGGTTGTACCGGGTGTCCTCGTACGAGGAGGCGATCGAGGTGGCCAACGGCACCGCCTTCGGGCTGGGCTCCAACGCCTGGACCCGGGACCCCCAGGAGCAGGAGCGTTTCGCCACCGACCTGGTCGCCGGGGCGGTGTTCATCAACGGCATGACCACCTCGTACCCGGAGCTGCCCTTCGGTGGGGTGAAGAACTCCGGGTACGGCCGGGAGTTGTCCGCCCAGGGCATGCACGAGTTCTGCAACCTCAAGACGGTCTGGATCGGTGCGGGGGAGGCCGGGGCCGGCGCCGGGGCGCACGCCGAGTAGCCCGGCTTACTTTTCCGCCGGCCTGGGTAGGGAGGCCGGCATGACGGCGATCGGTTTCCACGCTTCCCACGAGCAGATTCATCCCCGTGCCCTGCTGGAGGCGGTGTGCCACGCCGAGGAGGTCGGCTTCGACGCCGCGATGTGCTCCGACCACTTCGCACCCTGGAGCGAGCGGCAGGGACACTCCGGGTTCGCCTGGTCGTGGCTAGGTTCCGCGCTCCAGGCCACCAGCCTGTCCTTCGGCGTGGTCAACGCACCGGGCCAGCGTTACCACCCGGCCATCATCGCCCAGGCGATCGGCACCCTGGCCGCGATGTACCCGGGCCGGTTCTGGGCCGCGCTGGGCTCCGGTGAGGCCGCCAACGAACATGTCACCGGCGAGGCCTGGCCCCGCAAGGAGGTCCGCAACGCCCGGCTGCGCGAGTGCGTAGAGGTCATCCGGGCCCTGCTGGCCGGCGAGGAGGTCAGCCACGACGGGCTGGTCCGGGTCGACCGGGCCCGGCTCTGGACCCGACCCGAGCAGCCCCCCGCCCTGGTCGGCGCCGCGGTCAGTGTCGAGACCGCCCGCTGGTGTGCCGAATGGGCGGACGGTCTGATCACCGTCAACGCCTCCACCGACCACCTCCGCCGCATGATCGACGCCTACCGGGAGGCCGGCGGTCGCGGGCCGATCCACCTCCAGGTGCATCTGAGCTGGGCCAGCAGCCAGGCCGAGGCCGAGGCCATCGCGTACGACCAGTGGCGCAGCAACGTCTTCGCCCCTCCGGTCTGCTGGGACCTGGCCACCCCGGAACACTTCGACGTGGTCTCCGCCCAGGTACCGATGTCCCGCCTGGCCGAGGTGGTCAACATCTCCGCCGACCTCGCCCGGCACACCGCCTGGCTGGAGGACTGCATCGACCTAGGCTTCGACCAGATAGCCCTACACCACGTAGGCCAGGACCAACGCCCCTTCCTGGACGCCTTCGGCACCCAGGTCCTCCCCAAACTCCCCCACACCCCCTAACCCCACCCCCTAACCCCACCCCCTAACCCCACCCCCCTCGCGCCCTCTGTCTGCGCCCCGTTGATCATGAGGTTAGCGGCAGTTGTCGATCTCCAGACTGCCGTCAACCTCATGATCAAGGCGGCGGAGGCAGGGGGTGGGTTAGGAGTTGGCCGGGCCAGGGGGGTTGGGCGGGGCGGGTGAGGGTGAAGGGGGTGGTGGGGGTGAAGCCCTGGCGTTGGTACCAGCGGACCAGGGCGCCGTCGTCGCCGGCGTAGCAGTCCACGCGGAGCAGGCGGGCGCCGCGTTGTCGGCCCAGGTCGGCGGCGTGCGTCAGTAGTCGGGCACCGATTCCCGCTCCGGCGTACGCCCGGTCGGTGACCAGCAGGTTCACGTACAGCTCCGGTTCGGTGGCCGGGGGCACGTAGTCGTTGGCGGTGCCCACCACGAGCGCGCCGACTGGTCGGTCGCCGATTTCTGCCAGCCACAGACCGTCGCCCTTGGCCCAGCCGTCGGCCTGGGCGATGCGGCGCGGGTCGGTCGACGCGGGCTCGGTGCCCCACTGCCCGGTACGCCCCTGCGCCACCAGCCAGGCGGTGGCGTCGTCCAGCAGTCGCAACACCGCCGCCGCGTCCCCCGGCCCTCCGGCCCGCAACACCAGATCATCCATGCCGCCATCCTGCTACCCGGCGACCAGGCGAACAGCGAGGGGCCCGGTGATCAAGAGGTTTGGTCGCCTGGAGGCGGAATCCAGACCAAACTTCTTGATCAACCGGGCCCCGAGCGGGCCGGGCCGCAGCCGGGCCGGGCCCCCTCGCGAGTGGGGCCGGGTGGGGTGCCGGTCGCCGACGGCACCCCACCCGGGGATCAGGAGACGGTGCAGGGTGCGCCGTTGACCGTGATCAGGTTCGGTGCGGGGTTGGCGCCCTTGCCGGTGGTGGCGTTGAAGCCGAACATCGCCGTGCCGCCGGGGGCGATGTTGCCGTTGTACGACTCGTTCTTCGCGGTCACCGTGGCGCCGGACTGCTTGACGTCTGCCATCCAGGCCTCGCGCACCTTGGCGTCACCGGTGAAGGCGAACTTGGCGGTCCAGCCGTTCAGGGTGGTGGTGCCGGTGTTGCGGATGGTCACCTGGCCGGTGAAGCCGGTGCCGCCCTGCCAGGAGCCGTAGTTGGTGTACGTCACCGAGCAGGTGGGTGCCGGCACGGCCGCCGAGTCACCCTGGTCGGCCAGGAACGAGGCGATCCAGGCCAGCGCCGAGTTCCAGTTGATCGCCACCTCGTTGGTCGAGTAGGAGGCGATGTCATCGACGTAGCAGAACATCGGGGCGCAGCCGGCGAGCAGCTTCTCCACGAACGGGTCCTGCAGGTCGGCGTTGGGACCGCCGGCCAGCGAGCCCGCGGGCGGCTTCGGCATGGTCGGGTCGAGCTGGTAGCCGAAGATGCGGCTGTGCTGGTTCTCCGCCGCGTGCTCGCCCCAACCGGTGACGAACGAGATGTTCAGCGCGTTGCGGCCGAGGATGTAGTCCATCGTCTGCACCGCGCCGTCGCGGTACTTGGCCTGACCGGTCAGGTCGAAGGCGGTGGCCAGCACGATCGCGTTGTTGATCACGTTGCTGTTGCCGCCCCAGAAGTAGCTGCTGGACTCACCCGGCATCGGCAGCCCGTACGCCTGGCGGGCGATCTCGGCGAGGTAGCCGTCCGCGGCGTCGGTCACCGACTTGCGGATGCGGGTCAGCTCGGCCGCCGCCAGCCCGCTGGGCACGGTGGCCAGGTCGAGGCGGCCCAGGGCGGCCACGCTCTGCCAGCCGAAGCCCCGGGCGTCGAAGACGTCACCGGTGTGGTGCGGCGAGGCGGTCAGGTCGGCCAGGTAGGCGGCCTCACCGGTGGTCAGGTACAGCTCGGCCGCCGCCCAGTAGAACTCGTCGGTGACGTTGCTGTCGTCGTACGCGCCGCCGCCGTTGCCGTCGGTCGGGCTGGCGTAGCGGGTCGGGTTGGCCTTCGCCGCGGCGTAGGCGGTCTTGGCCGCGGTGCCGCAACGCTGCGCGAAGGCGGCGTCGTACGGGGCGAACAGCCGGGCGCACTGGGCCGTGACGGCGGCCAGGTTCAGGGTGGCGGCGGTGGACGGCGGGTGCAGCTCACGCAGCTCCGGGTCGTCCTCGGGCTGCAACGGCAGTCCGGTCCAGTTCTCGTCGTGGATCTTGTGGTGGGCCATCCCGGCGAGCGGCTTGCCGGCCGGCACCTGCATCCGCATCAGGAACTCCAGCTCCCAGCGGGCCTCGTCGAGGATGTCCGGTACCCCGTTGTCCCGCTCGGGCAGCCGCAGGGTGCCGTCGCCGAGGGCGGCACCGAACCCGGCGGTGGCCGCGTTCTTGGTCCGCTCGAAGGTGCTCAGCAACTGGTAGGTGGCGATGCCGCCGTTGACCACGTACTTGCCGTGGTCGCCCGCGTCGTACCAGCCGCCGCGCACGTCCAGCCGGTAGTCGCAGACCCCGGGCTGGCAGGGCACGTCGGTGTCGCCCTGGTTGGGGGCGACCCCCAGGTGGCCGGCCGGGCGGGCGTACTCCTCGCCGACCAGGTCACCGTCGATGGCGATGCCGCTGCGCTGGATGTAGAAGAACTGCAGGGCGTCGGAGCGCAGCTGCTCGTAGAGGGCGCCGGAGATGTCGAACGGGTGGCTGACCTCACCGTCCACCGTCAGGGTCAGGCCCTGTCCGGGGGTGCGGTACGAGGAGAAGTCCAGCGAGTGGACGTTCTGCGCCGAGGCCGGGTCGACCCCGCGGGGGGTGGTGTTGCCGCTGGCCACCACGGCACCGGAGGCGGACTTCAACTGCCAGGGCAGGGCCTCGGTGGCGTCGGTGACCACGGTGGCGTTCTTCGGCCCGTGCGGCAGGTAGCCGACCTGGTTGACCCGGACCCGGGGGCCGGTGTCCGGCTCGTACGGCTCGGGCGGGTTGCCGCCGCGCAGCGAGACGTTGTCCAGGCAGACGGTCTGCTGCTCGGCGGCCCCACCGACCTGGAAGATCAGCTGGGACCGGCTGTCGTCGGTCGGGGCCACGAAGGTCCGCTCGACCCGCTGCTGGGTGGGGGTGGCGGCCGCGATGACCGAGTAGTAGCCGGTGTAGGGGGCGCTGCCGAGTTGCAGCACCGCGGTCACCGAACCACCCGGGGTCGAGGTGACGTCGAAGCCCAGGGTGTATTCGGCGCCGGCGATCAGCGGCACTCCGTCGTGGCCGATGCCGGCGTCCCACGGGTTGGCCAGGCCACCGGCGACAGTGGTGCAGAGTTGGCCGTCGACCACGCCGAGGGGGCCGGTGCCGAAGGAGAACCAGGGCGAGGAGCCGTTGCTGAAGTCGCCGTTGGTGATTTGTTCGGGTGCGTCTGCCGGGGGGTCGGCGTAGGCGGTGCCGGCGGTGGTGCCGGCCAGCGCCACGGCGGTTGCCGCAGCGAGCACCGCTAGACGACGTCGGGGTGGCGTCACGGGGGATCCTTCCGACGAACAGGACGGGCAAATGGTGGGGGGAAACCTGGGAGCGCTCCCAGGTATCGGGCATGTTTCCAGGGACGGCCGATCGTGTCAATCGATCGCACCCGATCCTCATCGGGGCGTTCAGCAGTGAGATTTGCCGCGCCACGCCCGGTCGTCCCGATCTCCTAGAGACAACCCCGCCCTTCGCCTGGCAGGCTGCGTGCCATGACCCTGAAGCTGCGTTCTGCCGGAACGAGCGACTGTGGCCTGATCCGCAGTGGTAACCAGGACGCCCTGCACGCCGGCGCCTGGCTGGTGGCGGTCGCCGACGGCATGGGAGGCATGGCCGCGGGCGACCTGGCCAGCTCGATCGCCATCGAGGCGATGGCCCCACTGGACGTGGAGACTCCCGAGGATGCCCTGGTGGCCGCCCTGCAGAGCGGCATCCAGTCGGCCACCAGCCGGATCCGTCAGGCGGTCGCGGATGATCCGCAACGACAGGGGATGGGCACCACACTGACCGCGCTGCTGTTCGCGCGTACCGGCAGCTGCCTGGCCCTGGCGCATGTGGGCGACTCCCGGGCGTACCTGTTCCGCGAGGGGGTGCTCAAGCAGATCACCCGGGACGACACCTTCGTGCAGATGCTGGTCGACCAGGGCCTGATCACCCCCGACCAGGCCGGCAGCCATCCGCGCCGGGCCGTGGTCACCCAGGCGTTGCAGGGCGACGAGATCTCCCCGACGTACGCGACGATGCTGCCCTGGGCGGGGGACCGGTGGCTGCTGTGCAGCGACGGGTTGTCCAACGTCGTCAGCGCCGAGACCATGGCCGAGGTGCTGGCCGAGTACCCGGACCGTCAGCAGTGCGCGCGGCGGCTGATCGACCTGGCGTTGCGCGCCGGTGGGCCGGACAACATCACGGTCGTCATCGCGGACGTGGTCGAGGAGGACTGAGCCGCCTGCTCGCCGGGAGTAC
Source organism: Micromonospora sp. NPDC047134 (assembly GCF_040643455.1). NCBI lineage: Bacteria > Bacillati > Actinomycetota > Actinomycetes > Micromonosporales > Micromonosporaceae > Micromonospora > Micromonospora sp. NPDC047134. The sequence goes on along the minus strand of NZ_JBEYUI010000011.1, from coordinate 107,535 downwards.
CGGCTGAGGTTGCGGCAAGGGGGCAGCCCTCGGGTGGAGGGCTGCCTCCTTGCCCGGCGATCGCGCCGTGCGGCGACGCCGGGTGCCGGCCAGACGGCGATGTCGGAGCGGTCAGCGGTTGTCGGCCTCGTGCAGGCCGACGACGAAGGCGCTCCAGGCCGATGGTGGAAACGTCAGCACCGGCCCGCCGCGATCCTTGCTGTCCCGCACCGCGACATGACCGTCGAGTGTGGCGACTTCCACGCAGTTGCCGTTACCCACACTGCGGGTGCTGGTGCGCCACTTCGCCCGGGACAGGTCGAGCGCGGTCATCGCGATCCCTTCATAAATACTGAGGGTGATCGCGCTGACGCGATCACGTAAAGTAGCGAGCAGCTTCTTTCAGGCGGATCAGAGATGCCGCCGGATCCAGCGCCAACCGGCGCAGCCGCTCGTGCACAAGGCTATACGAGCCCACCTGTCCGGCCTCTTCCAGTGCCAGGCCTGTCGTGAGGTTTTCCAGGTAGACCACGGCGGCGTCGGCGGCGTCGGCGAAGGTGAGGATCACGTACGGGGAGTTCATCGCCGGGTGCCCGCCCGCCTCGAAGGGCAGTACCTGGATCGTGACGTTCGGTAGTTGAGCGACCGTCTCCAGATGCGACAGTTGACCCGCCATTACGGCCCGGTCGCTGACAGGGCGTAACAGGACGGCCTCGTTCAACACCACCGACAGTTCGACCGGGGCGTCGCTGCGCAGCACGTCCTGTCGGCGGAGTCGGGCGGCGACCTTGCGGTCGAGATCCTCCTCGCCGGCGGTCAGCCGGTAGACCTCCCGGGCGTACGCCTCGGTCTGCAACAGGCCGGGCACCGCCTCGGCCTCGTAGGTGCGCAGAGTGGCGGCCTCGGCCTCCAGGCCGACATAGAACTCGAACCATTCCGGCAGTACATCGCTGTAGTGCTGCCACCAGCCGCGTTGCTGGGCACCACGGGCGATCTCGATGAGGGCCTCGGCGTCGTTTCCGGTCACTTGATACAGGGCCAACGCGGCGCGTACGTCGCGGGGCTTGATGCCGATCTGGGCGTTCTCGATACGGGAGAGGTTGCTTTTGGACATGTCCAGTTGCCGGGCGGCGACATCCAGCGTCATTCCGGCGCTTTCCCGCAGTTGACGGAGTTCCCGAGCGATGCGGCGGCGGCGAACAGTGGGGCTTGCGGTCACCCTCCGAGTCTGTCACGGGGAAATCCGCAGGTCGCATCAGCACGGAGTGCAACTGTCGAAAACGGGAGTTGCATTGCAGTGCATCGACGTGCATGCTTTCCCGGGTTCGCGATCACACAGGACGGCCATTCGGGGGAGGACCGTTGCTCATCGCCGACGAGTTCTTCCTGATCGCCCACAACGACATCCGTGGCAAGGCGAAACTGCACCCGGCCGCCACCGGTCTGGGCCTGGCCGGCGGGCTGCTCGGCGAGTTGATCCTTTATGGACACCTGACCGTCACCAACGGTCAGGTCAGCGTGATCGACCGCCGTCCGCCCGCGGACGCCCTGGCGCACACCGTGCTGGACCAGTTGATCGGTGAGGCCCAGCACCAGTCGGTACGCACCTGGCTCAGCTTCCTCGCCCAGACCTCGGTGACCTCGGTGGGGGAGCGGCTCTGTCGGGCCGGTGCGCTGCGTCGGCAGGAGAGCCGACGGCTGCTGCGCACCACGGTCAGCTACGTGCCGATCGATCCCAATGTGGCCGCCTGGCCGGCTACCCGGCTGCGTGCGGTGCTGGAACGTGCCGACCCGCCGAGCGTGCCGGACGCGCTGCTGCTGGGTCTGGTCGCCTCCGCCGGGTTGACCCGGGAAGTGCTGTGGAGCGCCGGCCCCCGTGCCCACCACCGACTCAATCTGATCATCCCCGCTCTGCCGGCCCCCCTCAAGGAACTCGTGGCGCACACCGAGGCCGCAGTGGGCGCGGCCGTGCTGCGCGGCACCTCCTGAGCCGGCGCCTAAACCCCCTCACACTCATCCGGAGTCATCCATGTCCTCCACACTGACACCACAGCGACCAAGCAACGTCTCCGAGGCGCTGGCCCGGGGCCGGCTCGGCGTACCCTCCGTGGTCTTCTTCGTGCTCTCCGCGGCAGCGCCGCTGACTGTGGTGGCCGGGGTGGTCACCACCGGCTACGGGGTCATCGGGGTGCTCGGTATCCCGCTGGCCTTCCTGGCGGTCGCCGCCGTGCTGGCGATCTTCTCCGCCGGGTACGTGGCGATGGCCCGTCGGATGGCCAACGCCGGGGCCTTCTACGCCTACGTCGCGCGGGGCCTGGGTCGCCCCGCCGGGGTGGGTACGGCCTGGGTGGCGCTGCTGGCCTACAACGCGCTTCAGGTGGGGCTCTACGGCACCATCGGCGCGGCGGCCACCCCGGTGCTGGACCGGCTGTTCGGCATCGCTCCCCAGTGGTGGGTGGTGGCACTGGTGGCCTGGGCCATGGTGGGGCTGCTGGGCCTGCTGCGGGTGGACATCAACGGCATGGTGCTGGCCGCCCTGCTCTGCGCCGAGATCGCCATCATCCTGCTGTTCGACCTGGGCCAGTTGAGCAACCCGGCCTCCGGCGGGGTCAGCTTCGCGGCCTTCTCCCCGGACAACTTCTTCGTGCCCGGGGTCGGTGCCGTGCTGGTGCTGGCGATCCTCGGCTTCGTCGGCTTCGAGGCCTCGGTGGTGTTCAGCGAGGAGAGCAAGGACCCCAAGCGCACCGTGCCGATGGCCACCTACCTGTCCGTGGCGATCATCGGTGTGGTCTACGCCCTGTCCTCGTGGAGCATGACGGTCGCCGTGGGACCGGACCGCATCGTCGAGGAGGCCAACGCCCAGAGCATCGACCTGATCTTCAACCTGGCGGGAGCGCACCTGGGTGACACCGTGCTCACCATCGGGCAGGCACTCTTCCTGACCTCGGTGCTGGCCGCGATGATCTCGTTCCACAACACGACCGCCCGGTACGCCTTCGCGCTGGGCCGGGAGCGGGTGTTGCCGGCGATCTTCGGCCGTACCTCCCCGGTCACCGGGGCCCCCCGGGCCGCCTCGCTGGCGCAGAGCACCCTGGGCCTGGCGGTCATCCTGCTGTACGCGATCAACGGCTGGGACCCGGTGCTCCAACTGTTCTTCTGGCTGGGCATCACCGGTGGCTTCGGGGTGCTGCTGCTGATCGCCACGACCGCCGTCGCGATCATCGCCTACTTCGCACGCAGCGGGGAGCAGGAGACCCTGTGGCGCCGGCTGATCGCCCCCGCCATCGCCGGGATCGCGTTGATCTCCATCATCGTGCTGGCCGTGCAGAACCTCGCCGACCTGCTCGGGGTGGAGCCCGACTCGCCGCTGCGCTGGCTCTTCCCGGCGGCATACCCGGTGGCCGCCGCACTCGGCGTGCTCTGGGGGCTGGTGCTGCGCAACAGCCGCCCGGACACCTACGCCCGGATCGGTCTGGGTGCGGAGAGCACCGCCGCGGTGCTGCCCACCACGGAGGTGGGGCGATGACCGAGGTGAGCATCGTACGGCTGGAACCGGCCGACGCCCGGTGGGTGGCCGAACGGATCGCGGAGGCCTTCCTGGTGCTGGACGCCACCCGGTGGCTGGTGCCGGACGAGGCCAAGCGGGAGGCGGTGCTGGCCGGCCAGTTCGAGATCGTGGTCTCCCACGCCCTGCGGCACGGGCTGGTCTTCGGCACCACCGACCGGGCCGGGGTGGCGGTCTGGCTGCCCTCGGTCGGCGACCCGCTGCCCGAACCGGAGGACTACGACGCCCGGCTGGCCGCCGCCTGTGGCGAGTGGACCCCCCGCTTCGCCCACCTGGACGAGCTGTTCGCCACCCACCATCCGCACGCCGATCACCACCACCTGGCGTTGCTGGCCGTGCGGCCGGATCGGCAGGGCACCGGGGTGGGCAGCGCCCTGCTGCGGCACCACCACGCCTGGCTGGACGCCAACGGGATACCGGCCTACCTGGAGGCCAGCAGCGAGAGCAACCGGGTCCTGTACGCCCGGCACGGCTACCAGGAGTCCGAGCCGTTCCGGCTGCCGGACGGCACCCCGTTCTGGCCGATGTGGCGCGAGCCGCGTACCGATTGATCGTGGACACGAAGGTGGCCGGGCCCGCCGGCCCGGCCACCTTCGCCACCCCCTCCTAGTACGTTCCGTCGAGCTGCCCCCGCAGCTTCGTCAGCGCCCGGGCCAGCAGCCGGGACACGTGCATCTGGGAGACCCCGATCTGCTCGGCGATCTGCGACTGGGTCAGGTTGCCGTAGAAGCGCAGGGTCAGGATCTTCTGCTCCCGCTCGTCCAGGGTGGCCAGGGCCGGCCCCAGCGCCACGCGCAGCTCGGCCAGCTCGAACTCGCTGTCCTCACCGCCGAGCATGTCACCGAGCTCGGTGGCCCGGTCGCCGTCGCCGGTGGGGGTGGACAGGGACACCGCGTTGTACGCGCGGGCGCCCTCCAGGCCCTCCAGGACCTCTTCCTCGGTGAGCTTGAGGTGGGCGGCGATGTCGGCCACGGTCGGCGAGCGGCCGAGGGTCTGCAGCAGCGAGCTGTTGGCGTCCGAGATGGCCAGGCGCAGTTCCTGCAACCGTCGGGGCACCCGGATGTCCCAGGTGCGGTCGCGGAAGTGGCGCTTGAGCTCGCCGATGATGGTGGGGATGGCGTAGCCGGCGAAGTCGACACCCCGGGAGGGGTCGAACTTGTCGATGGCCTTGATGAGGCCGACGGCCGCGGTCTGGGCCAGGTCGTCGGTCGGCTCGCCCCGCCCGCTGTAGCGGTGGGCCAGGTGGTTGGCCAGCGGCAGCCAGGCCTCGATGGCCCGGTCGCGCAGCGCGGCGCGGGACGGGTGTCCGGCGGGCAGCGCGGCCATCGCGTTGAGCAGGTCGGTGGCGCTGTCGGTGAGCGCTCGCGGGTCGAGCTTGGCCGCGGTCGTCGGCGCGGTAGCCGCCTCGCTAATCGTTGGCGCGGTCATGGTGGTCCTCCCTGCACCTCGTCCGCGGATAAAGACGTGACGCTTCGGTTGGGCACTGTTGGTACGTTCGGGAGTCACCATAGCCTGATAGGCCAACAGAAATCTAGCCGAACGGACGATGTGTTTAAGTGATTTAAACCGTGAAATCGGTTCAAATTGGCCATGGGTAACGGACATCGACCGGGCTTACTACTCTCCGCATGCGGTCGCCGGGCGGGTCGCGGTCGGGTGCGGCCAGCGGGTTTCCGGCGGCCCAGACGGGTTACTCAAGGGCCGGATCGGCACGCACCCCAAACTCGAGGAGGCCGCACCATGCCCGGCGAGACGACCAGCGCTGTGACCGAGCACCGCGAGCAGGCGGTGGAAGGGGAGCGGGGAGCGCTGTTGGCCGTACTGGTGATGGTGGTGCTCGGCTTGGCCGGCATCTTCGCCGTTTCCTGACCAGCGGGGGCGCCCCGGTCGCATCGGGCGCCCCCAACTCGTCGTCCTGCCTGACTCAGGGCCGGGAACCCTGGCCCTCGGTGTGCGCCAGCCGCTTCGCCGGAATGACCCCGAGCCGTCCGGCCTGGTAGTCCTCGAAAGCCTGGATCAGCTCGTCCCGGCTGTTCATCACGAACGGGCCGTACTGGGCCACCGGCTCCCGGATCGGCTGACCACCCATGATGTACAGATCCAGGGTGGGAGTCCGGCTGTCCTGCCGGGCGTTGGCCTTGATCCGCAGGGCGTCACCCGGGCCGTGCACCGCCAGCTGCCCGGTCCGGACCCCACGGCCGTTGGCACCGACCGTGCCACGCCCGCCCAGCACGTACACCAGGGCGTTGAAGTCCGGCCGCCAGGGCAGATCGACCTGGGCCCCCGGCTCGACGGTCACGTGGGTGACCGTGATCGGGGTGTACGTCGAGCCCGGTCCCCGGTGCCCGGCGATCTCACCGGCGATCACCCGGATCAGCGCACCGCCGTCCGGGGTGGTGAGCAGGGCGGCCTGGTTGCCCCGGATGTCCTGGTACTTCGGCGGGCTCATCTTCGCCACCTTGGGCAGGTTGACCCAGAGCTGGGTGCCGTGGAACAGCCCGCCGCTGACGACCAGGTGCTCCGGCGGGGCCTCGATGTGCAGCAGACCACTGCCGGCGGTCATCCACTGGGTGTCGCCGTTGGTGATCGTGCCGCCCCCGCCGTGGGTGTCCTGGTGCTCGAAGACCCCGTCGATGATGTAGGTGACGGTCTCGAAGCCCCGGTGCGGGTGCCAACTGGTGCCCTTCGGCTCGCCCGGGGCGTACTCCACCTCGCCCATCTGGTCGAGGTGCAGGAAGGGGTCCAGCTCGCTGACCGGTACCCCGGCGAAGGCCCGGCGCACCGGGAAGCCCTCGCCCTCGAAGCCGCTGGGCGCGGTGGTCAGCCGACGGACCGGGCGGATGGTGGTGGTGGACTCGTCCAGCCGGGGCAGGCGGGGCAGGACGAGGACGTTGTCGACCGTGATCGCGGGCATCGAAGGCTCCTTCAACTGTCGCTGTGGGCGGGGCTGGCGGTTGCCTGCAGCCGCTGGCCGAGTCGGGTGAAGATCCTGGTCAGGCAGGCGATCTCGGCGTCGTCGAGGTCGTCCATCAGGTGGGTACGTACGGAGTGCAGGTGCTGCGGTGCCGCCTCGCGCAGGGCCAGCAGGCCGGCGGCGGTGAGCACCGCCTCGCTGCCCCGGCCGTCCTGCGGACAAGGCTGCCGCACCACCAGGCCGCGCCGCTGCATCGAGGAGATCTGGTAGGTCAGCCGGCTGGGGGAGAAGACCAGTCGGCCGGCCAGCTCGCCCATCCGCAGCCGGTGCCCGGGGACCTCGCTGAGCAGCACGAGCACGTGGTAGTCGGCGAGGCTGAGGTCGCTGGTGGCCCGCAACTCCTCCTCCAGCCGGGTGAGTAACCGCTGGCTGGCCTCGATGTACGCCCGCCAAGCAGCTAGCCGCTCGGCGCTCATGCTCTCGGTCATGGCAACACAGTAGCTCAAAATTCAAATTTGAACAAACTCGCCGGACCACTGCGTAGGCTGCGTGAAGGGCGGGTTTCCGAAGGGAGATATTGAAGGTTTGAATGACCGCGACCGGACACGCGAATCCGCCCCCGACCGGTGCGGTCGGGGGCGGCCGGACGCCGGTCGGCGTCCGTCGATCGGGTGCTCAGCCCGCGGTCTGTCGGGTCCGCCCGCCCAGGTGCAGTCGACCCAGCACCTGACGGGCCTGTTCGGCCACCTCCGCGTCGACGATGACGGCGTACTGGTTGGCGCGCAGCGAACTGGCCGAGGTGAAGTCCCGCTTGCCGCCGGTCATGGCGTGTGCCACCGCCCCGAACACCGCGCCCCAGAGGGCCCCGATGACCAGGCCGGCCAGGATCACCGCGATCCAGTTGCCGACGGTGAAGATGCCGAACAGCAGGCCGATGAACAGACCGAACCAGGCACCGGTGCCGGCGCCGATCAGTCCGGCACGAGCGGTCGTCATCCGGCCCAGAACGGTCTCCACCAGGGTCAGATCGGTGCCCACGATCGCGCTGCGTTCCACCGGGAACCGGTTGTCGGCCAGGTGGTCCACCACCCGTTGGGCGGAGGGATAGTCCGGGTAGGCCCCGATCGTCACGGTCGGTGGACCGAACACCGGACTCTGCCCGTCGCCGCTGGGCGCCGCGGTCCGGCCACCCGGGCCCGACGGGAGGGTGCCGCCGCCGGTCACGCCCGGCTGCCAGGCCGGGGGATTCGACTGTGTGGTCATGGGTCTCCTCCTTCGTCGTACCAGGCGTTCCCGTGCGAGGGCAGCGGTAACGCGCCGGCGCCGGGGATGAGGAGAGGAGGAAGGCCCCCCGCCGGTGCCCGAAGGCGGTGGCGGGGGGCCTGTCCGGAGGGGGGTGATCAGGTGCAGTTGGTGCCGTTGAGGGTGAAACCACTCGGCGCCGGCAGGCTGCTACCGCTGTAGGTGCCCTGGAAGCCGGTGCTGAGGGTGCCCCCGCTGGGCAGGCTGCCGTTCCAGTCGGCGTTCCGCACCGAGATGCGGTCGCCGGACTGGCTCCAGGTGCCGTTCCAGCCGTTGCTCAGCCGTACCCCGGAGCCGGCGTTGAAGGACAGGGTCCAGCCGTTCACCGCGCTGCCGCGGTTGGTCACCCGGATCTCGGCGGTGAAGCCACCGGTCCAGGTGTTCGGGGTGAAGGTCACCGTGCACCCACCGGCCGGCGGCGGGGTGGTCGGCGGCGGCGGAGGAGTGGTGGGGGGCGGCGGGGGAGTGGTCGGGCCGGGGGTGGTGGGGGCCGGCGTGGTGGGCAGCGGCCCGGCCGCGATGGCCAGGTCGTACGCCCGCTGCGGCACGAACTGACCGGCGGCGGCGATGCAGCCGTCGGCCTCACCGGGCAGCTTGACCCAGAGGAAGGCGTCGATCGCCGAGTCGCCGGTGTTGGTGGTGCTCGGCGTGCCGATGGCCCGCCCCGGCGGGTCGCACCACTCCGAGCCGGCGGGACCGTTGCCGTTACGGCTGGTGTCGATGACCGCCTTCAGCCGGGAGATCCCGGTCGCCGCGATGATCGACTTGGCGTAGGAGACCTCACCGGCGGTGCTCCGGTAGTTCGACACGTTCACCGAGATGCCGTCGGCGCTGTTGGCGATGTCCGCGGCGAGCAGCCGGTTGGCGGCCTCGCCGGCAGAGAGCCAGCCGCCGTGGCCGATGTCGTAGTAGACCTTCGCCGCCGAGGAGGCACGCTTGAGGGCCTTGCCGGCGTACGCCATCGAGGCCCGGACCTCGGCCTGCTGGTTGCCGTCCATGCAGCTGGTCATGATGGGGAGCACGTCCGGCTCCAGGATGATGGTGGCCGGTCGGCCCTGCAGGCCGGCCGCCACCTGGTCCACCCATTGGCGGTAGGCGCTGTGGTTGGGGGCCCCGCCACCGCTGTGGTTGCTGCAGTCGCGGTTGGGGATGTTGTAGACCACCAGGATCGGGATCTTGCCCGCTGCGGCGGCGGCGCCGACGAACTGGCTGACCTCGCCCTGCACGGTCGAGGTGTTGGTGGTGGTGTACCAGCGGGGCTGCGGCACGTTGGCGATCCGGTCCCGGATCACGGCGGCCCGGGAGTCGCCGGGGTTGGCCGCCACCCAGCGGGCGGCGCTGGTCTGCGGGTCCACGTAGAAGGCGGAGTCGGCCGCTGCGGCGGGTGCTGCCAGCAGCGCGCCCACGCCGACGGTGGCGGCGACGGTGAGTGCCGTCACCGCGCCGACCACGGCGGACGTGCGTCGGGTTCTCATGGTCTGCTCCTCGGATATATCGAGCAAGTTGCGTGGAAGCGCTCCCACATGTCCGCCAAGGTACGGGCCCGTTGCGAAATTGTGAAGACCTTCCGGAAGCATCGACAGCTTTAGGTGTATCTCTCGGCCTGGTCAGCCCCCGGACGAACGGATTCGGGTCCGACCGGTACGTAGGATCACCGGATGACTACCGATCGGACCGGCGTCGTGGTGGTCGGTGCCGGCATCGCCGGAGTGGCCTGTGCGCAGGAACTGCGCCGGGCCGGGGTGCCGGTGGAGATCCACGAACGGGCCCGGGTGGTCGGTGGCCGGATGGCCAGCAAACGCTTCGACGGACGCCCGGCCGACCTCGGGGCGGCCTACTTCACGGTCAGCGATCCGGACTTCGCCGAGGTGGTGGCCCGGTGGCAGGGGGCCGGGCTGGCCCGGGAGTGGACCGACACCTTCCTCGCCTACGGCGAGCAGGGCAGGCGTACGGTCAGCGGCCCCCTGCGGTGGGCCGCCCCCGGTGGGCTGCGCTCGCTGGTCGAACACCTGGCCCGGGACCTGCCCGTGCGGGTGAACCGCCTGGTGCTCGGCGTCGCCCCGGGCCCCGCCGTGGACGGCCGCAGCTGCCAGGCGGTCGTGCTGGCGATGCCCGGGCCCCAGGCCGCGCTGCTGCTGGACCCCGCCCTGACCGCCGCCACCGAGGCGCTCGCCGCCCAGCGCTGGTCACCCGCCCTGGCGGCGGTGCTGCGGTTCCCGGCCCGACGCTGGCCGGACTTCCGGGGGGCCTTCGTCAACGACCACCCGGTGCTGCGGCTGGTCTGCGACGACGGGGACCGCCGGGGCGACCAGGCCCCCGTGCTCGTCGCGCACACCACCGGGCAGTTCGCCGAAGGTCACCTGGCCCAGCCCACCGCCGCCGCCCCGGCGGTCGAGGCGGCCGTACGCGACCTGCTGGCTCTGCCCGACCCGGCCGTGGCGGTGCACCTGCACCGGTGGCGCTACGCCCAGCCCATGGCTGGTGATCCCGCCACCTTCCACCTGGACGAGGCGGGCATCGGGCTGGCCGGCGACGCCTTCGGTGCCCAACCCCGGGTGCAGACCGCCTGGCGCTCCGGCCGGGACCTGGGGCAGGCCCTGGCGCAACGACTGGCCTGAGCCCGGCGACCGGGCTACTGCGGCGGGGTGAGGATCTCGAACCAGACCGTCGAACCCCGCACGGTGGGATCGGTGCCCCAGGCGTCGCTCAACTCCTCGATCAGGCCCAGTCCCCGGCCCCGGCTGCTCAGGGTGTCCGTCCGGGCCCGGGTCACCGTGCCACGTGAACCGGAGTCGGCCACCGACACGAGCAGCCGTTCCGGGCTCAGATCGATCTCCACCCGGGCCGCCGTGCCGGCGTGCAGCAGGGCGTTCGTGGTCAGCTCACTGGTGCACAGCACCGCCGCCCCGATCACCGACTCGGCCACCTGCCATTCGGTGAGCTGGGCGGTCAGCCAGTGCCGTACCCGGCTGGGGGCGGTCGGCTCGGCCGGCACCTCCATCCGGGCCGACCGGCTCGGCCGCAGGGCGTACTCGACCGCGAGCACGGCCACGTCGTCCTCGGTGGCGCCGGGTACCGAGGCGGTGGCGGTGGCACACAACGCGCGGGGGTCCCCGCTGTGCGCCGCGGCCACCGACTCGGCCAGTCGCGCCAGGCCGTGCGAGAGCCCGTGTCGCCGTCGTTCCACCACCCCGTCGCTGAACAGCAGCAGGGTGTCCCCGGGCGGGAAGGCGACCGTGCAGGTGGCCGGCCGGTAGCCGACCCCCAGCGGGGCGCCGACCGGCACCGGCACGTACTCGGCTCTGGGCTCCCCGTCGGCGGAGCAGCGCCGGATCAGCGGCGCGGGGTGACCCGCGCTGGCCAGGGTGAGCAGTTCACCGGCGACATCGATGACCCCGAAGGCCACCGTGACGAACAGCTCGTGGGTGCCGGCCTCCGCCCCCAGGCTGCTGACCAGTCGGTCCAGCCCGACGAGAACCTGGTCCGGACGGGGGTCGTTGAGGGCCAGGGCCCGCAGGGCGGCGCGTACCTGGCCCATCCGGGCGGCGGCCTGCACGTCGTGTCCGGCGACGTCGCCGAGCACCACCCCCAGGTCACCGGTGGGCAGCAGGAAGGCGTCGTAGAAGTCCCCACCGGCGGCGTTGCCGTCCACCCCCGGGTCGTAGCGCGCCGCGATCCGCAGCCGGGGCAGGCTGGGCAGGTTCTCCGGCAGCATGCTGCGCTGCAACAGTTGGGCGGTGCCGTGCTGGGTCTCGAAGCGGCGGGCCCGTTCGGTGGCCTGGCCGACCAGCTCGGCCGAGGCCTCCAGCAAGGCCCGCTCCTGGGCCGACCAGGCGTGCGCGGACCGGTAGCCGACCGTGAGGGCACCCCGTACCCCGACGGCCCGCAGGGGTACGGCCGCCAGGGCCCGGATCTTCTGGTCGTGCCGGTCGGCGGCTACCTCCCGCAGCGGCTCGCCGTCGGTGATGTAGTTGGCCCGCCCGGTGCGGGCGCTGACCGCCCCCGGGGCTGGCCACTCCGCCGGACCCCGCCGCCACAGCGGAGGAAGCCGTTCGTCGGCCTCGTCGACCAGTTCCCCCCGCACCCGCCGGGCCATTCGCCACCCACCGGCGTCGTCCACCGCGAAGGCGACCCGGTCGGCGTCGAAGGAGGTGATCGCGTAGCGCAGGGCTACCCGGGCCACGTCGTCCAGGGTGAGGGTGGCCGACAGGGCGGCGGCCAGATCGCTGATCCCCTGCAGCTGCCGGATGGCCGGGTTGGTCTCGGCGATCACGGACAGCACCCCGACGATGCGGCCCCGGCTGTCCCGGACCGGGGAGCAGGCCCGCACGTACTCGGCCTGGTCGAGCTGGCCGGGGGCCGGGCGCAGCGGCATGGTGGTCTCCCGTTCCAGGAACGGTTGACCGGTGCGGTAGGTGTGTTCCACGACGTCACCGATGCCCGGCATCGGCCACACCTCCGCGAAGACCTGCGGCGCGGGCTGCCCCAGGGCCTGGGGGTGTTTGTCGCCGATCAGGGCGGCGTACGCGTCGTTGTAGACCAGGAAGAACTCGTCGCCCAGGTGCAGCGCCATCGGGGCGGGGGAGGCGAGCACGATCTCGGCGGCGGCCCGAACCGCGGTGTCCCAGAACTCCGGGGGGCCGAGCCTGCTGCCGCTCCACTGATGGCGACCGACCAGGCCGGTGACGCCAGGCAGCCGAGCGCTCGACACGGGGCCTGCTGGCGTGGGGACTCGCCCGACCTTTCCTGGCATGACAGCAGCCTAGTCCGGACGGCCGAACAGTGTTTCGATCCTCCGTCCCGGTGCTCCGCAGCCGGGGCATAAGGGCAGGTAAGAGGCCCTCTCTGGCGACCTGTCGGGAAAAAGGAGGGCAACGGCGCGGCGTGTGGGCGCAGGGATGGGGTAAGCGCGCCGGGCAGACCATGCGACAGGAGGGACATCATGCCGGAAACCTTCGCGGCCAGGCAGGTCGATATCGGCACCGCCGTGGCCGACATGTGGAGGTCGGTGCTGCTGTTCGTACCGAGGGCCATCGCGTTCATCGCGATCCTGGTGGTCGGATGGCTCATCGCCAGAGCCGTACTCAAGATCGTTGACGCGGCCCTGGAACGGGTGGGGTTCGACCGGGCGGTCGAGCGGGGTGGCGTCAAACGGGCACTGGAACGAACGAAGTACGACGCCAGCGACATCCTGGCGAAGCTGGCGTACTACGCCGTGCTGCTGTTCACCTTGCAGTTCGCGTTCGGGGTCTGGGGGCCCAACGCGATCAGCAACCTGATCTCAGGAGTGGTGTCGTGGCTGCCACGAGCGTTCGTCGCGATCGTCATCGTGGTGATCGCCTTCGCCATCGCCAACGCCGTACGGGACATCGTCAGCGGTGCGCTGGGCGGCCTGTCCTACGGCAAGGTGCTGGCGGACCTGGCGGCGTTCTTCGTCATCGCCCTGGGTGTGATCGCGGCGCTGAACCAGGTGGGCATCGCCACCACGGTCACCACTCCGGTGCTGATCGCGGTACTCGCCACCGTGGCCGGCATCCTGATCGTCGGCGTGGGCGGTGGTCTCGTGAAGCCGATGCAGAACCGCTGGGAGGACTGGCTGCACCGCATCTCCGAGGAGTCGCGGGCCGTCCGCGAGCAGCGGCAGGGTGCGGCAGCCGGCCGCAGTGACATGCAACGGCAGATGGCCGACCGGGCCGGCGCCGAGCGCAGTCAGGCGATGGCCGGTGGCCGGGGGACCCACCAGTCCGGCGCCGCCGGCGACGAGACCCAGCAGTTTCGTACCTGAGCACGGCAGCAGCGCACAACGGGTGTCCGCTCTCGGCGGGCACCCGTTGCCGTCACAGCGGCGAGGGCTGCGCGGCCGGGGTGTCCAGGGCGGCCGTCAGGGCGCAGACGGCGAGCAGCCGCACCAGCACCCAGTCGGCCTCCGACCAGTCGACCGGGTCGGTGGGCGGCTGCCAGCCGTGTTCGGTCGCGGCGGCCTCGATCCCCTCGGCGTACCCGGCCAGGGCCGGGGCCGTCAGCGGACGCTGATCGCCGTGCAGGCTGTCGCGTACCGCGGCGGCGTGCTGGTCGACGGCCGCGAGCAGTCCCGGCAGCTGGTGTGCCGCGGCCAGTCCGTCGAGGCCTACGGCGTTGACGAGTCCCACCAGGGTGGTGCGCGTCGAGTCGACGGCGGTGGCGGCGGGAACCTGGTTCGGGGGCACCTGCATGGAAAAGAAATCTATCCAACCCGGACCGGGAGCGTCCTCGTCCGCTCGGCCGGTCGGCCCCTCCACGGTCGGAGTCACCCCTTCGGTCACCCGGTCCAACTCGGTGCGGACCGGGCAGGAGGGGACATCGGGAAGGGGACGACCGGAGCAGAACGCCCCGAACCGACCGCACTGCCCGGCGGCCGGGTGAGCAAACGCACAGCGGCCGGGAATCGGTGAGAAGGGGGCGATTCGGACCAGGCGGCGGTGCCCCGGTGGGTCAGTCCGGCGAGGGGCCGTCCGCGGAGGGACGCCGCCTTGCGGCGTCGTCGGCGATGATCACGGTGGCCACCATCAGCGCGACACAGAGGCTGAACAGCCAGGAGCTGTCCGCGACCAGCCGGGCGGAGACGGGTGCCTGCACGGCAGCGAGGAGGAAGCCGAGCCACGCCAGGCGACGCTGACGCGTGGTGAGGAAGCCGGAGCCCTGATGCATTCCGAAAGTCTTGCGCGCGATGCGGCCCTTGCCGTCAGCCGAACGGCCGATTCTGGCCGAGCTGTCCGATTTTCCGACCGTCCGGCCGGCACTTTCCGCATCGCGGGAGAACGATCACATCGTGTCGGGTCCGGTACGGCCGGTGGTGGAGGGGCGGTAGCCGCGCTCCGGGTCGGTCGGTTCCAGGTTGCTGCCGGGCACCTTCCGTCCCCGGTCGGCCGGCTCGGCCCCGTGCCCGAATTCGGCCTCCGCACCGGCGTCGTTGGCGGTCATGTCCTCGGCCTGCCCGTCCAGGGTGTTACGGGCCACGGCCCGGTCCAGTTCCTCCAGGGAGAGCCGTTCCTCTTCGCGCCAGGTCCTGTCGTCCGTCATGCCCTCAGCCGTACCCCGGCCCGGGTCCGGCAAACGGACGGCGACCATGGGCAGACAGGGGCGAGGGCCGCCGGTTGTCACCGGCGGCCCCTCGACCAGATCATGCTCAGGGCTGAGGTCGGTCGACCTTTCCGCGCCAGGCGCCGGTCTCCTGCCCGCGCCGCTCGATGAACTGCTTGAACCGTTGCAGGTCACCCTTGGCCCGCCGGTCGACCACGCCGAGCTTGTCCCCGGCCTGCTCGATCACCCCGTGCGGGTCGAACTCCAGTTGCAGGCTGACCCGGCTGCTGTGCTCGTCCAGCCGGTGGAAGGTCACCACCCCGGCGTGCTGGGTGCCGCCGGTGGAGCGCCAGGCCACCCGCTCGTCGGGCAGCTGCTCGGTGATCTCGGCGTCGAACTCCCGCTTGACCCCGGCGATCTCGACCGTCCAGTGGGTCATCGTGTCGGACAGCTGCCGTACGGACTCCACGCCCTCCATGAAGTGGGGGAACTCCTCGAACTGAGTCCACTGGTCGTACGCCGTCCGCACCGGGACGGCCACATCGACATGTTCGGTAACGCCACTCATCAGCATCCCTCCCTGCGCCGGCGAGGGCGGTGGACCTGGGTGGCCCACCTCACCAGCGCGTCGTCTCGTTCTTGTGCCCCAGCGCCGCCCAGACCTCGGAGACGGTCTGGTACCGGGTGCCCTCCGGCAGCCGCTCCAGTGCGGCCAGCACGTCGTCGGGCGCCTCGTTCTCCCGCGCGTTGGCGAGCAGGGCGGCCCGGTCGCCGGGCAGGGCGGTCATCGTGATGAATCGCCCTAGCCGGCTGCGCGCCTCGACGTCCTCGGAGGTCATCCCCTGCGGAGTCCCGCTGCGCTGATCACCGCCCACGGCGGTGGTCGTCTCCGGCTGATCCTCGCCGGCCGGTTCCGGTACCCGGGTCTCGTCGACCCGCGAGCCACCGGTCCCCGGCCCTTGGACCAGGCCGTTGACCTCCTGGCCCATCTGGTCGTCGACCCTGGGTGCGTGCTTGCTGTTGCCGCGATCCATGTCTTCTGCGCTACCCGGCAGGGCGGGTGGTAAACCCGGCAAGCGGTCACGAACCGGCCGGGGATCGCGGGGGCAGCACCGGTTCGCTGGGGTCTGCGGCACCGGACTGGAGCACCCGACCGCGCTGGAGTTCGGCGTTGATCTGGACCCCGAGCATCAGCGCCGAGTTGGACAGGTAGAGCCAGACCAGGAAGGCGATGACCGCCCCGAGGCTGCCGTAGGTGGCGTCGTAGGAGCCGAAGTTCGCCACGTACAGGCCGAAGCCGAAGGAGGCCAGCATCCAGGCCAGCAGGGCCACCGCGCCACCGGGGGTGAGCCAGCGGAACCGGGGCTGACGCACGTTCGGGGCCACCCAGAACAGCAGGGACAGCAGCAGCATGGCGATCATCGCCAGGGCCGGCCACTTGGCCACCGCCCAGGCGGTGCGGGCCGCCCCGCCGGCACCGATCAGATCACCGACCGCGTCCGCCACCGGGCCGCTGACGATCAGACCGGCGGCGACCGTGGCCAGCAGGACCAGGGACAGGGCGGCCAGCCCGATCTGCATCGGACGCAGCCGCCACACCGGCCGTCCCTCGGCCACTCCGTAGATCGCGTTCGAGGCCCGGGTGAAGGAGGCGATGAAGTTCGAGGCCGACCAGAGGGCACCCAGCAGGCCGAAACTCAGCAGGACCCCGGCGGAGCTGTTCTGGTCCACCACCGCCCGGACCACCCCGACGAAACCCTCGTTGCCCACCACCGCTCCGGCACCCACCCCCCGGGCCAGGTCCAGCACGGTGTCGACGGTGCGTTCGCCGTCGGAGACGAGACCGACCAGGGCGACCACCACCACGGTGGAGGGGAAGAGGGCGAGCACCCCGTAGTAGGTGAGGGCGGCGGCCCAGTCCGTGCAGTTGTCCCGCAGGTAGTTGCGGCCGCTGCGGAGCAGCACCCCGCGCCAGGTCGACAGGTGCAACTGGCGGATCCGCCGGGGCAGCGGCGAGGTCGGGGCCTCGGCCGGCGGGAGGTCGGGGTTCGTCGTGGTCATCACCGCTCCTAGCCGTACGCGACCCAGGCCCGGCCGGTACCCGGTGCGAAACGACGACAAACCGCCGCCCTGGTTTACCGGCGAGACCGACGGGAAGACGACCCGGAATCCCAGCCGACGAAGGAGGAACCGAGATGCCCGGGCGCGAGGTACTGCCCAGCACGCTGCGGCGCTCCCCGGAGAAGGCCCAGCGCACCTGGGAGAAGACACACGATTCCGCGGTGCAGACCTACGGCGAGGGGCAGCGGGCGCACCGTGCGGCCTTCGCCGCCGTGAAGCACCAGTTCGAGAAGGTGGGCGACCACTGGGAGCCGAAGGGCCGCAAGGGTCCCAGCGACCGGCAGGCCGAAGGTGGGGGTCCGGAGCGTCGCGCACCCACCGCCGGTGGGGTGGACGCCAACGCACCCAAGGAGCATCTCCTTGAGGTGGCCCGCAAACTCGACATCCGGGGCCGGTCCAGCATGGCCAAACCGGAACTGGTCAAGGCCATCGAGAAGGCCAACGACCGGCTGACCCGCAAGGCCCGCGGCGGCTGACCCGGCGGTAGACCCCTCGTAGGCGGTCCCGGTCGCAGCGGTACGCCCGCCACCGGGGCCGCACTGTCTCACCAGTGACCGCCGCCCGGGGCCTGAAGGTGCACCGCCTTCATGGCGGTGAACTCGTCGAGCAGTTCCGGCCCGTACCCGAAGCCCTGGCCGCTGCCCCGACGCGGATGGGCGGCACCGGCCGGGGCCCCGCCGAAGACCGCGTTCACCTTCACCGTGCCCACCGGCAACTCCCGCCAGGCCCGCTGGGCGTGACTCATCGACCTGGTCAACACCGTGGCGGCCAGCCCGTACGGCGAATCGGCGGCACAGCGCAGCGCCTCGCTGAACGAGTCGACCACCACCACCGGGGCCACCGGCCCGAAGGTCTCCTCCCGGACCAGGGTGAGGTCGTGCCGACAGTTGTCGACCACGGTGGCCGGATAGTAGGCGCCGGGCCCCTCGGGCAGGGTGCCGCCGACCCGGATCCGGGCCCCCTCGGCAGCCGCCGCGGTGACCTGCCCGTGCACCTGGTCCCGGTGGCGTCGGTCGACCAGCGGACCGAGGTCGGTCCGGGGGTCACGACCCGGCCCCACCCGCAGGGCGGCGGCCCGCTCCACCAGGGCGTCGACGAAGTCCTCCGCGATGTCCCGGTGGGCGTAGATCCGTTCCACCGCCACGCAGATCTGTCCCGCGTTGGCGAAGGCCCCCTGGGCCGCCTGCTCGGCCGCCCAGACCGGGTCGACCTCGGCGTCCACGATCAGCGGGTCGCTGCCGCCGTTCTCCAACAGCACCTTGGCGCCCCCGGCAGCGGCCGCCGCGGCGATCGCCCGGCCGGTGGCGGTGGAGCCGACATGCGCCACCACGTCCACCTCGGCGGCGGCCAGCGCGGCCCCCGTGGTCGGCCCGCCGGTGAGCAGGGACAGCACCCCGGCCGGCAGCGCGCTGTCCAGGGCCCGGGCCAGCAGCCACCCGGTGGCCGGAGTCCGTTCGCTCGGCTTGTGCAGCACCACGTTGCCGGTGACCAGGGCGGCCCCCAGCAGCCCACAGGCCACCGCCACGGGATCGTTCCAGGGGGTGAGGACGGCG
This sequence comes from Micromonospora sp. NPDC047134, assembly GCF_040643455.1. Lineage (NCBI taxonomy): Bacteria > Bacillati > Actinomycetota > Actinomycetes > Micromonosporales > Micromonosporaceae > Micromonospora > Micromonospora sp. NPDC047134. Next base: position 89,042 of record NZ_JBEYUI010000011.1, on the reverse strand, counting down.
ACCACCCCGCGCGGCTCGGGGGTCATGAAGTCCAGGGCGGCGGGATCGCCGTGCAGGGTACGACCGCCGCGGGCCGGGGCCAGTTCGGCGTACTGGCGCAGGGTGGCGATGCCGGCCTCGACCCCGCCCCGGGCATCGGCCAGGGGCTTGCCCATCTCCGCGGTGGTGGCCTGGGCCAGTTCGTCGGCCATCTCGGCCACCGCCTCGGCGGCCCGCAGCAGGGCCGAGGCCCGCTCCGCCGCCGGGGTGGCGGCCCACTGGGCAGCCATCCCACGGGCCGCCGCCACGGCCTTGTCGACCTCGTCGGCCGGGGCGATCGGTGCGGTGCTCACCCGGTTGCCGTCCGAGGGGTCGCACACCACGAACTCGCCGTCGTCCCCGCCGGCCCCCCACACCCCACCGATCAGCTGCGTAACGGTGTACATGGGCGCTGCATGCCCCCGGTCGCGCCCGGCAAACGTTTCGCCCGGTTGGCCGCGGGGTAGCGTCCGTGGATGATTTCGCCGGGTTCCATCGGGGCCGAACGCGCCGACGCCCTCGTCATCGGAGCAGGGCACAACGGGCTGGTCGCCGCCAACCTGCTGGCCGACGCCGGTTGGGAGGTGCTGGTCCTGGAGGCCACCCAGGTGCCCGGCGGGGCGGTGCGTTCGGCCGAGGTCACCGCACCGGGTTACCTGAGCGACCTCTACAGCTCCTTCTACCCCCTGGGCTACGCCTCCCCGGTGCTGCGGGAACTGGAGCTGTCCCGTCACGGGCTGGCCTGGCGACACGCCCCGGACGTGCTGGCCCACCTGTTCCCCGACGGGCGGGCGGCGCTGCTCAACCGGGATCCGGCGGTCACGGCCGCCTCCCTGGAGGAGTTCGCCCCCGGTGACGGGCAGCGTTGGCTGACCGCGTACGACCAGTGGCGGCAGGTGTCCGACCCGATGATCGCCCTGATCACCAGACCCTTCCCGCCGGTACGCGGAGGGCTGGACCTGCTGCGTCGGTTGCGGGTCGGGGGTTCGTTGCGGCTGGCCCGGCGGATGGTGCTGCCGGTACGCCGCCTCGGCGCGGAACTGTTCGCCGGTGCCGGCGGCACCGCCCTGCTGGCCGGCTGTGCCCTGCACACCGACCTGTCTCCCGAGGAGGCCGGCTCCGGGGTGTACGGCTGGCTGCTGGCGATGCTGGGACAGCAGGTCGGCTGGCCGGTGCCGGTGGGCGGGGCCCAGAAGATCACCGACGCCCTGGTGGCCCGGCTGACCGAGCGGGGTGGTCGGATCCACTACGGGGCCCGGGCCGACCGGGTGCTGATCGCCCGGGGTCGGGCGGTGGGGGTACGCACGGCCGGTGGACGCCTCTGGCGGGCCCGGCGGGCGGTGCTGGCCGATGTGCCCGCCCCGGCCCTCTACCTGGACCTGGTCGGCGCCGCCGCGCTACCACCCAGGTTGGTGGCCGACCTGGAGCACTTCCGCTGGGACGGCTCCACCCTGAAGGTGGACTGGGCGCTGTCCGGGCCGATGCCGTGGCGCAACCGGAAACTGGCCACCGTCGGCACGGTGCACCTGGGCGCGGATCTCGACGGGCTGACCGGGTACTCCGCCGACCTGGCCCGGGGGAAACTGCCCCGTGATCCGTTCCTGCTGCTCGGGCAGATGTCCGTGGCCGACCCCAGCCACTCCCCGCCGGGCACGGAGTCCCTCTGGGCGTACACCCATCTGCCGTTCCGTCGGGACTGGCGGGCCGAGGAACTGATGACCCATGTCGAGCGGATGGAGGGGGTGCTGGAGGACGCCGCCCCCGGCTTCCGGAGCCTGGTCGTCGGGCGGCACGTCGCCGGGCCGGCCGAGTTGGAGCAGGCCAACCCGAGCCTGGTCGGTGGGGCCCTGGGCGGGGGCACGGCCGCGCCGTACCAGCAGCTGTTCCTGCGCCCGGTCCCCGGCCTGGGACGGGCGGACACCCCGGTCGACCGGCTCTTCCTGGCCAGTTCGTCGGCGCACCCCGGCGGCGGGGTGCACGGCGCACCGGGCGCGAACGCCGCCCGGGCCGCGCTGGCCCGCGACGGCGTTCTCACCGGCGAGGTCTACCACCGGGCGGTACGCACCGCCCACCGTGCGATCTACCGCTGAACCGCCTCAGCCGTCCAGGTGACGATGCCGGGTACGCAGCTTGAACGGCATCAGGGCGCTTTCGATCTTGGTGGCGGTGGTCATCTTCGAGGCACCGTCCCGCCGCTCCTCGAACCGGATCGGCACCTCCAGGATGGTGTGCCCCAGCTTGGTGGCCAGGTAGTGCATCTCCACCTGGAAGCTGTAGCCGTTGGACTGCACCCGCTCCAGACCGATGTCACGCAACGCGTCCGCCCGCCAGATCTTGAACCCGGCGGTCAGGTCCCGGATCCGCACCCGCAGCAGGGTGTGCACGTAGAGGTTGGCCCAGCCGCTGAGGGCCCGACGGTACAACGGCCAGTTCTCGTCCAGCTCGCCACCGGGGACGTACCGCGACCCGATCACCACCCCGGCCTGGGTGGAGAGCAGGGCACCCAGCATGCCGGGCAGCGCCTCCGGGGGGTGCGACAGGTCGGCGTCCATCTGGGCGACGTACTCCGCGCCGCCGGCCAGGGCCCGCCCGATCCCGTCCACGTAGGCCCGCCCGAGACCCTCCTTGCCGGGCCGGTGCACCACCTCGATGCGCTCGGGATGCTCGATGGCCAGCTTGTCGGCCACCTCGCCGGTGCCGTCCGGGGAGTTGTCGTCGGCGACCAGCACCTTCAGGCCGGGCAGCGGCAGAGCGAGGAGCCGCTCGACCAGGGTCGGCAGGTTGCCGGCCTCGTTGTAGGTCGGCACCACGACAGTCAGGCGCACGTCCCGCCACGGCGAGGGTAACTGGACGGGTTCGATCATGGGGGACATCCTCAATCTGCGAACAGGGTCCTTCAGAGAGTAGCCAGTTGCCCCTTCCGGGGCGAAATGGCTCCCCCGCCCGTTCTCCACCGCTACGTCGAGGTGGGCTTCCGTGCGCAGCGCGGTCAGTCCTTCTGCCGCCGGGCGATGTCGGCGAGCCGGTTGAGGGTCTCCCGGTTGCGCAGGTGCAGCACCAGATCGTTGAGTTTGGTACGGATCCAGCGCAGCGGACCGGCGGCGAAGTCCTCGCCGAGGGACACCCGGGTGGCCTCCGGCCCGACCGGTTCCAGGGTGAACACCACCACGGCCTCCCCGGCCGGCCAGAGCTTCACCCGCAGCACCAGCTTGCGTTCCGGCTCACACTCCAGCACCACGGAGGAGTCCTCCAGGGAGAAGGGCCAGGGCCCGGCCCGATGGTGCAGGCGGGTGCCGACCGCCGGCCAGCCGTCGTCCACGTCCCGCATGTGGGCGGTGCCGACCACCCAGTCGCTGTAGGTCCAGCCGTCCGCGAGCACCGCCCAGACCTGCCCGACCGGGGCCTCGATCACCCGCTGCACGATCGCCATCGGGTCTCCCTACCCAGCCCGCCGGGGCGGCTAACGGCAGGCGGGTTAGCTTCTCCGGGGCGACGGGTAAGGCCACCGCTGGCGGCGTCACCGGCCGCCGACGCGCCGGCCTCGTCTGCCGCGTCGCAGTCGACGTTTACTCCTCGGGGCGCCGGGAACCCGCCGCCCGTGCGAGGGGACCATGGGCAACCGGATCAGCGCAGGCCAGCCGAGGTGCCGGCCGGCGCGGGAGAGGCCGGTCGCGGGTCCGGACTGTTCGACGCGGTGCTGCTGGACCGCGACGGCACCCTGATCGAGGACGTGCCGTACAACGGTGATCCGGACAAGGTACGGGCCATGCCCGGCGCCCGCGCGGCGCTGGACCGGCTGCGGGCCGCCGGTCTGAGACTCGCCGTGGTGACCAACCAGTCCGGGCTGGCCCGGGGCCTGTTCACCCAGGGGCAACTGGAGCGGGTACACGACCGGGTCGAGGAGCTGTTGGGGCCCTTCGACAGTTGGCAGGTATGCCCGCACGACGACGGGGACGCCTGCGCCTGCCGCAAACCGGCCCCCGGTCTGGTGCACGCGGCAGCCCAGGCTCTGGGCACCGTGCCGGCCCGCTGCGTGCTGATCGGTGACATCGGACGGGACGTCACCGCGGCCCTGGCCGCCGGGGCGGCCGGTGTCCTGGTGCCCACCCCGGTCACCCGGGCCGAGGAGATCGCCGCGGCCCCCTGGGTGGCCGACGACCTGCCCTCGGCGGTAGGGGAGATCCTGCGCCGCCAGCAGGCCCTGCGACCCGCCCCCGCCGGGGCCCCGCCCGACCGGGGACGGACCGTGCTGGTGGTGCGGTCGGACTCGGCGGGCGACGTGCTGGTGACCGGGCCGGGAATCCGGGCGGTGGCCGCCGGAGCCGACCGGGTGGTGCTGCTCTGCGGCCCCCGCGGACGGGCCGCCGCCGACCTGCTGCCCGGTGTCGACGAGGTGGTGGAGCACCGGTTGCCGTGGATCGACCCGGCACCCGCACCGGTCGAGGCGGCGGAGATGACCGCCCTGGTGGCCCGGCTGGCCGCCGTAGGGGCCGAGGAGGCGGTGATCTTCACCTCCTTCCACCAGTCGCCGCTGCCGTTGGCCCTGCTGCTGCGGATGGCCGGGGTGGCCCGGATCGCCGCGATCAGCGACGACTACCCCGGGGCCCTGCTGGACGTGCGGCACCGGGTACCGCCCGGGGTGCCGGAGGCCGAACGCGCCCTGTCCCTGGCCGCAGCGGCGGGCTATCCCCTGCCCCCGGGCGACCAGCCCCGACTGCGGTTGCGTCCGGCCCCACCGCCGCCACCCGAGGCCGGTGCGCCCGGGTACGTGGTGCTGCATCCCGGGTCGGCGGCCCAGGCCCGGGGCTGCCCACCGGAGGTGGCCGAGCGGATCTGCCGGCACCTGGTGCACGCCGGGCACCGGGTGGTGGTCACCGGGGATGCCCGGGAACGCGACCTGACCGCCCGGGTGGCCGGTGCCCACGCGGTGGACCTGGGCGGGCGGACCGGGCTGGCCGAACTGTCCGGGGTGGTCGCGGCGGCCGGTGCGGTCGTGGTGGGAAACACCGGCCCGGCGCACCTGGCCGCCGCCCACGAGGTGCCGGTGGTCAGCCTCTTCGCCCCCACGGTCCCCTTCGGACAGTGGGGCCCCTGGCGGGTGCCGACCGTACGCCTGGGCGACGCCACCGCCCCCTGCCGCGACACCCGGGCCGCGCGCTGCCCGGTACCCGGACACCCCTGCCTGAGCCGGGTGGAACCGGACGCCGTCCTGGCCGCCCTGCGGTTGCTGGACGTGCCGGTAGCCAGCAGCGGGAACAGCCGATGAACATCCTGCTCTGGCACGTGCACGGCTCCTGGACCACCTCCTTCGTGCACGGCAAACACCGGTACCTGGTACCGGCCACCCCGGACCGAGGGCCGTACGGCCTGGGTCGGGCCCGCACCTACACCTGGCCGGACAGCGCGGCCGAGGTGAGCCCGGAGCAGTTGCGTACCGCCGAGGTGGACCTCGTCATCCTGCAACGCCCGGAGGAGTTGGACCTGGCCACCGAATGGCTGGGCCGCCGGCCCGGCGTGGACCTGCCGGCGATCTACGTGGAGCACAACACCCCCAAGGACGGCGAGGTCCCGCACAGCCGTCACCCCATGGCCGACCGGGACGACCTGCTGATCGCGCACGTCACCGCGTTCAACGAACTCTTCTGGGACACCGGGGCCACCCGGACCACGGTCATCGACCACGGCATCGTGCCACCGGCGGTGGAGTACACCGGGGAACTGGACCGGCTGGCGGTGGTGATCAACGAGCCGGTACGTCGGTGGCGGGTCACCGGGACCGACCTGCTGCCCCGGTTCGCCGAGATCGCCCCGCTGGACGTGTTCGGCATGAAGGTGGCCGGGCTGGCCGACCACCTGGGGCTGCCCGCCGACCGGCTGACCAGCCACGACGACGTCCCGCAGCACCGGATGCACGCCGAGTTGGCGCGCCGCCGGGCGTACCTGCACCTGTGCCGGTGGACCTCGCTCGGGCTGAGCCTGATCGAGGCGATGAGCATCGGCATGCCGGTGGTGGCGCTGGCCACCACGGAGGCGGCGATGGCGGTGCCGCCGCAGGCCGGTGCGCTCTCCACCCGGGTGGACACCCTGCTGGCGGCCGCCGCCGACCTCGTCGCCCAGCCGCAGCAGGCCCGCCGGGCGGGTCGGGCGGCCCGGGTCGCCGCCCGGGAGCGCTACGGCCTCGACCGTTTCCTCGCCGACTGGGACCGGCTGCTGGAGGAGGAAGTATGCGGATAGCGATGATCTCGGAGCACGCCAGCCCGCTAGCCATCCTGGGCAGCGAGGACGCCGGTGGTCAGAACACCCATGTCGCGGAGCTGTCCGCCGCGCTGGTCGCCGCCGGGCACGAGGTACGGGTCTACACCCGGCGCGACGCGGTCGACCTGCCGGTGACCGTACCCACCCCGGACGGCTACGAGGTGGTGCACGTACCGGCCGGGCCGGCCGAACCGGTGGCCAAGGACGCCCTGCTGCCGCACATGCGCCCCTTCGGGGCCTGGCTGGTGGAGCAGTGGCGCGGCGGGGACTGGACCCCCGAGGTGATCCACGCGCACTTCTGGATGAGTGGACTGGCCGCCCTCCAGGCCGGCCGGGCCCTCGGGATCCCGGTGGTGCAGACCTACCACGCCCTGGGCACGGTCAAGCGCCGTCACCAGGGGGTGCAGGACACCAGCCCGGCCCGCCGCATCGGCTACGAACTCCAGTTGGGCCGCTCCGTCGACCGGGTCGTCGCCCAGTGCCGGGACGAGGTCGGTGAGCTGGTCCGGATGGGAGTGCCCCGCTCGGCGATGACCGTCATCCCCTCCGGGGTGAACCTGGCCACCTTCGCCCCGCTGGGCCCGGCCGCCGAGCGGGAACCGGACCGGCCCCGGATCCTCACAGTCGGGCGGCTGGTGGAACGCAAGGGGTTCCAGACCGTGGTGCGGGCCATGGCCCACGTACCCGAGGCGGAGTGTGTGGTCGTGGGTGGGCCACCGGCCGGGTTGCTGGAGGCCGACCCGTACGCCCGGCGGTTGCGGGCCCTGGCCGGCAGTTGCGAGGTGGCCGACCGGGTCCGGCTGGTGGGGGCGGTGCCCCGGGAGGAGATGGGCCGCTGGTACCGGTCGGCGGACATCCTGGTCGCCGCCCCCTGGTACGAACCCTTCGGCCTGACCCCCCTGGAGGCGATGGCCTGCGGGGTACCCGTGGTGGCCACCGCCGTCGGGGGGCTGCGGGACACCGTGGTCGACGGGGTGACCGGGGATCTGGTGCCGGCCCGGGATCCCCGGTCGTTGGGCGAGGCGCTGCGGCGGCTGCTGGACGACCGGATCCGCCGGTTCGCCTACGCGGGCGCGGCCCGGGCCCGGGCCCGGCAGCACTACTCCTGGACGGTGACCGCCCAACGGCTGGTCGAGGTGTACGCCGAGGTGGTCGCCGTACGTCGGCCGACCCGGGTGGTGGCCTGATGCCGGCGACCACCCTGTTGGAGCGGCACCTGGCCAACCTGGCGGTGGCCCTGCCGCCGTATCGACGGTGCGAGCCGCTGCTCGCCAGGTGGGGGGCCACCCTGGCCCGGCGGCTCACCAACGGCGGTCGGCTGCTGGTGGCCGGCAACGGCGGCAGCGCCGCCGAGGCCCAACACCTGACGGCCGAACTGGTCGGCAAGTTGCGTGAGGACCGGCAGCCCCTGTCCGCGATCGCCCTGCACGCCGAAACCTCGGCGTTGACCGCGATCGGCAACGACTACGGCTACGACGAGGTCTTCGCCCGCCAGGTCCGAGCCCACGGCCGGCCGGAGGACGTACTGCTGCTGCTGTCCACCAGCGGCGGCAGCGGCAACCTGCTGGCCGCCGCCCGGGCCGGCCGGGAGACCGGGCTGAGCTGCTGGGCTCTCACCGGCCCGGCACCGAACCCCCTGGCCGAGGTCTGCCACGAGGTGCTGGCCGTGGAGTCGACGGACAGCCAGGTGGTGCAGGAACTGCACCTGGTCTCCAGCCACCTGCTCTGCGAGTACGTCGAACAGGCGCTGCCGGACTGCCTGCCGGTGCCGGAGCCGCCGACGGTCGCGCCGGCGGTGGTGCCGGAGCCGTCCACGGTCGCGCCGGCGGTGGGTCCGGTCCGGGCCGGTGTCGAGGTGGTGCTGGACGGCGACGTCGGGCGACCGGTCGAGGCGTGAGGAGGCAATCGTGACAGGACCCGTGGTGGTGCTCGGCGACACCCTGCTCGACCGCGACGTCGAGGGCGTGGTGAACCGGCTCTGTCCGGACTCGCCGGTGCCGGTGCTCGACGAGCTCACCCACCTGGACCGGCCGGGCGGGGCGGGGCTGGCCGCCGTCTTCGCGGCTGCCCAGGGCGCCGAGGTGGTGCTGATCACCGCGCTGGCCGAGGACGCCGGTGCGGCCCGCCTGGGGGTGCTGCTGGCCGCCGCCGGGGTGCAGGTGTATCCGTTGCCGCTGACCGGGGCCACCCCGGAGAAGATCCGGCTGCGGGCCGGTGGGCGGGTGCTGCTGCGCCACGACCGGGGTGGTGGCGCCGGCGAGCCGGGGGAGCCCGCAGCGGCCGTGCTGCGGGTGATCGAACGGGCCTCCGTGGTGCTGGTCAGCGACTACGGCCGGGGGGTGGCCCGGCAGCCGGCGCTGCGGGCGGCCCTGGCGGCCACCCGGGCCCCGGTGGTCTGGGATCCGCACCCACGCGGACCGGCGGCCGTGCCCGGGGTGCACCTGGCCACCCCGAACGAGGCCGAGGTGCGGCACCTGGTGGAGGCGCCGGTCGGGGCTACCCGGTTGGCCACCGCCGCCGAGGGGGCCGAGCGGCTGCGGCAGCGGTGGCGCTCGGGCGCGGTCGCGGTGACCCTGGGGGCCGAGGGCGCCCTGCTCAGTCAGGCCGACTCCACCCCCCTGATGGTGCCCGCTCCGGTCGCCGCCGAGGGGGACACCTGCGGCGCGGGAGACCGGTTCGCGGCCACCGCCAGCCTGGCCCTGGCCGGTGGGGCGGTGGTCTCCGAGGCGGTCCGGGAGGCCGTCACCGAGGCCTCGGCGTACGTGGCCGAGGGGGGAGTGGCCACCGCCCTGCCACCGCCGGTGCGGCGGGCCCCGCAGCCGGTGCACACCCCGGCCGCCGAGGACCGGGTGGGGGTGGCCGCGGCCGCCGCCGTGGTGGCCCGGGTCCGGGCCGCCGGGGGCACCGTGGTGGCCACCGGCGGCTGTTTCGACCTGCTGCACGCCGGTCACCTGGCCACCCTCCAGGCCGCCCGGCAACTCGGCGACTGCCTGGTGGTGTGCCTGAACTCCGACGCCAGCGTCACCGGGCTCAAGGGCCCGCAGCGGCCGGTCACCGGGCAGGTCGACCGGGCTCGGCTGCTGGCCGCGTTGAGCTGCGTCGACGCGGTGGTGATCTTCGAGGAGTCGACCCCGGCGGCGGCCCTGTCCTGGCTGCGGCCGGACATCTGGGTCAAGGGTGGCGACTACGCCACCGGTGGTGCCGAGGCCCTGCCCGAGGCGGAGATCCTGCGCCGCTGGGGCGGCCACAGCGTGGTGGTGCCCTACCTGGACGGCCGCTCCACCACCGGCCTGATCGCGGCCACCCGGGCCACCGGAGCACTGGCATGAGCACCCCGGAGATCGGCCGGACGGTGCTGGTCACCGGCGGTTCCAGCGGTCTGGGCGCGGCCGTGGTCGCCGCGGTGGCCCGATCCGGCGGCCGACCCCTGGTGCTCGACCGGCAGGCCCCCGCCGACGGGGTGCCGTGGATCGAATGCGACCTGGCCGACACCCGGGGGGCGGAGCAGGCCACCCGTCGGCTGGTCGAGCGGACCGGGGGACTGGACGCGGTGGTCACCGCGGCCGGCATCGACGTGCCCGGTCGACTGGCCGAGGTGCCCGGCGAGACCTGGGACCGGATCGTGGCCGTGGACCTGCTGGCCACCGCCGCGGTGATCCGGGCGGCGTTGCCCTTCCTGACGGCCTCCCGGGGCCACATCGTCACGGTGGCCTCCACCCTGGGGCTGAAGGCGGTCAGTGACGCCACCGCGTACTGCGCGGCCAAGTTCGGGGTGGTCGGGTTCACCCGGGCGCTCGCCGCCGAGCTGGCCGGGACGGTGGGGGTGACCCTGCTGATCCCGGGCGGGATGCGGACGGCCTTCTTCGACGACCGGGACCCGCAGTACCGGCCCGGCCCGGACGCCATCCTCAACGAGCCCGGGGACACCGCCGCCGCGATCATGTTCGCCCTGTCCCAGCCCGCCGGCTGCGCGGTCCGCGAGCTGGTGGTCTGCGCCGAGCAGGAAACCTCCTACCCGTGATCCTGGCCCTGCGTGCCCTGGGCGTCGGCGACCTGGCCACGGCGGTCCCGGCGCTGCGGGGGTTGCGGGCGGCGTACCCCGATTCGGAGTTGGTGCTGGCCGCGCCGGCCTGGCTGGCGCCGCTGGTCGAGCTGGTCGGCGGGGTCGACCGGCTGCTGCCGACCGCCGGGCTGAACCGGCTGGACCGACCCGGGACGGCGGTCGAGGTGGCGGTCAACCTGCACGGCCGGGGACCGGACTCGCATCGGCTGCTGGCCACCGTGGACCCCGGCCGGTTGCTGGCCTTCGCCAACCCGGAGGCCGGACATCTGGACGGGCCGGGGTGGGCCGACGAGGAGCACGAGGTGGCGCGGTGGTGCCGGCTGCTGGCCGACCACGGCATCCCGGCCGACCCCACCGACCTGGAGCTGCGCCGACCGCCGCGGTCGCACCTGGCCGGGGTGACCGTGCTGCATCCCGGGTCCAAGGTGGCGGCCAAGCGGTGGCCACCCGACCGGTACGCGGCCCTGGCCCGGCGGCTGAGCGAGCAGGGACACCGGGTGGTGCTGACCGGCAGTGCCCGGGAACGCTCGACGGTGGCCCGGATCGCGGCGCGGGCCGGCCTGCCCCCGGAGGCGGTGCTGGCCGGGGGGACCGACCTGGCCGGGCTGGCGGCCCTGGTGGCCGACGCCCGCCTGGTGGTCAGCGGGGACACCGGGGTGGCGCACCTGGCCACCGGCTACCGCACCCCCTCGGTGGTGCTCTTCGGCCCGGTCCCGCCCAGCCGGTGGGGGCCGCCGCCGGAGCGGCGACGGCACCGGGTGCTCTGGGCCGGGCCGGGGGCATGGCCGGACTGGGACGGGGTAGGTAGTCACCCCACGATGGCCGCGCTCGATCTCGATCGGGTGCTGGGGGCCGTCGACGAGGTGGAACGGGCGGTGCGTGCGGACCGTGCGGTTGCGGCGTAGCGATCCGGGTCGGCCGGGGTACGGACGCCGCCGGCGCGGCCAGGGCTGGTCGTACCTGGGGCCGGACGGCACCCCGGTGGGCGATCCCGACGAGCTGGCCCGGTTGCGGGCCCTGGTCATCCCGCCGGCCTGGCGGCAGGTCTGGATCTCGCCGTACCCCAACGGGCACATCCAGGCCACCGGGATCGACGCCGCCGGCCGCAAGCAGTACCTCTATCACCCCCTCTGGCGGCAGCGTCAGGATCAGGCGAAGTTCGACCACGTTCTGGAGGTGGCCCGGCGGCTGCCGGTGCTGCGGGAGCGGGTGGGCCGGGATCTGGCCGGGCGGGGGCTGCGCCGGGAACGGGTGCTGGCCACGGTGACCCGTCTGTTGGACATGGGCACCTTCCGGGTCGGCGGGGACCAGTACGCCGCCGGTGAGGACCCGACCTTCGGGGTGGCCACCCTGCGTCCGGAGCACGCCCGGCTGCGGCAGGGCTGTGTGGTCTTCGCCTTCCCCGCCAAGGGGGGTGTGGAGCAGGTGCGGTCGGTCTCCGACCCGCAGCTCTGCCAGGTGCTGGTCGACCTGCGTAGACGGCGCCGCTCGGCCCAGCGGCTGTTCGGCTACTGGGACGGGCGGGACTGGCGGGACGTGCGGGCCGACGAGGTCAACGACTATCTGCGTGCGGCCAGCGGCGGGGAGATGACCGCCAAGGACTTCCGGACCTGGCACGCGACCGTACGGGCGGCCACCGAACTGGCCGCGCTTGGGGCACCCCGGTCGGTGACGGCCCGCCGTCGGGCGGTGACGGGGGTGATGCGGGAGGTGGCCCAGCTGCTGGGCAACACCCCGACGGTGGCCCGTACCTCCTATGTGGATCCCCGGGTGGTCGACCTGTTCCACGACGGGGTGCTGGCGCCGGTACGCCCGGACACCCCTCGTGACCAGGCCGAGCGGGCGGTGCTGACCCTGTTGGAGCGGGCCTGAGGGGGCCTGCTCAGGCCGGGCCCGAGGCGCGGTTGCGGATCAGCACCTCGACCCCGTCGAGCATCCGTTCCAGGCCGAAGCGCCAGTCCTCGTCGGGGTGCTCCTCCTCGTCGAAGGTCTCGGCCAGCAGTTCGTGGATGGCGGGGTACGGGCCGGGGGCGGTGAGCACGGCCAGGTTGCGCCAGTAGCGCAGGCCCACCTCCTCGGGGGTCTGCCCGGACCGGGCGGCGGCCTCGGCGAGATCCACACTGATCATGGCCCAGCTGCGCGCGTACCCGCTGACCAGCATGATGGTGGAGATCCGCTCGGTGGCCCGCAGCCCGGTGCCGCGCAGGGCTACCAGCCCGTACTCGAACCAGCGGACCTGGTTCGGGTTGATCGGGGGGCCGCTGATCGCCACATGTCGCATCCAGGGCTGTCGGCGCAGCGCCACGAGGTTGCCCTCACCCCAGCGGGCCAGGGCGGATCGCCAGCCCTCCTCGGGGCCGCGAGGTGGCGGCGGCGGGCCGAAGGCGGTGTCGACCATGAGGTCCAGCAGGTCGTGTTTGGTCGGTACGTACCGGTACAGCGACATGGTCGACACCCCCAGCTCGCTGGCGACCCGGCTCATCGACACCGCGGGCAGCCCCTCGGCCTGGGCGACCTGGATGCCGGTGGCGACCACCTGTTCCAGGCTGAGACTGCGCTTGGGGCCCCGACTGGACCGGTCGCGCAGCCCCCACGCGAGCGCGATGTTCTCGGGCAGTTCGACCTCGCCCACCCCACCTCCCAGTAACGGCTTGACCGCCATCCTATCTTCTGCGTACGGTCTACGCATTAAAGCGTATGCCGTACGCAGATCAACGGAGGTGGATCATGACCAACGGACCCCCGGCGGTGGAGCTGGAGGACCTGCGCAAGACCTACGGCAGGCTCGTGGTGCTGGACGGGCTGACCATGCGGGTGGCCACCGGCGGGGTGCACGCCCTGCTGGGCCCCAACGGGGCCGGCAAGACCACCACGGTGCGGATCCTGGCCACCCTGACCCGCCCGGACTCCGGCACCGCCCGGGTGGCCGGGCACGACGTGCGGCACCACCGGCGGCAGGTCCGGCGGGTGATCAGCCTCGCCGGCCAGCACGCCGCCCTGGACGACGGGCAGACCGGGGTGGAGAACCTGACCATGCTGGCCCGGCTGACCGGGCTCTCCGGACCGGCCGCCCGCCGCCGGGCCGCCACCCTGCTGGAACGGTTCGACCTCGTCGAGGCCGCCGGTCGGCGGGTGCGGACCTACTCCGGGGGGATGCGCCGTCGGCTGGACCTGGCGGCCAGCGTGGTCGGCACCCCCTCGGTGATCTTCCTGGACGAGCCGACCACCGGGCTGGACCCCCGCAGTCGGCAGGGCCTGTGGGAGGTGATCGGTGAACTCGCCCAGGCCGGGGTCACCGTGCTGCTGACCACCCAGTACCTGGAGGAGGCGGACCGGCTGGCCGACCGGATCACCGTGCTGCACCAGGGCCGGCTGGCCGCCGAGGGCACCGCCACCGAACTCAAGCGACGGTTCGGGGCCCAGCGACTGGAGCTGATCTGGCGGGACCCGGCCGGATTCGCGCAGGTGGCGCAGCGCTTGGGCGACCGGGTCCTGGGCCAGGATCCGGCCCGGCTGGCCCTGGCGGTCAGCACGGACGGCAGCGCACCGCAGGTACGCCGACTGCTCGACGAGATCGACCCGGACCGGCACGGGGTGGTCCGGTTCACCGTCCGCGAGGCGACCCTGGACGACGTCTTCCTGACCCTCACCGGCCGACCGGAGGTTACCCATGTCTGAGCTGGCGCTGCGGGGTGCCCAGACCGGGGTGATGATCGGGCGCTGCGTCCGACTCTCCCGGCGCAACATCGACGCCCTGCTCACCTCGCTGGTGTTGCCGGTGCTGCTGATGCTGCTCTTCGTCTACCTCTTCGGCGGGGCGATCGACACCGGCTCGGCCTACGTGACCTACGTGGTACCCGGGGTGCTGCTGCTCTGCGCCGGGTTCGGGGCGGCGGGTACCGCGGTCAGCGTGACCACCGACCTGACCGAGGGGATGATCGAGCGGCTGCGCACGATGGACGTGGGAGCCACCTCGATCCTCGGCGGGCACGTGGTGGCCAGCGTGGCCCGCAACCTGGTGGCCACCAGCCTGGTGCTGACGGTGGCCGTGGCCATCGGGTTCCGGCCGGCCGTGACGCCGGTGCGCTGGCTGGCCGCCGCCGGGCTGCTGGTGTTGTTCCTGCTGGCGGTCTCCTGGGTGTCCGCGGCCTTCGGGCTGCTGGCCCGTACCCCGGAGGCGGCCAACGGCTACACCTTCCTGGTGATGTTCCTGCCCTATCCGAGCAGCGCCTTCGTACCGGTGGAGACCATGCCCGGTTGGCTGCGCGGCTTCGCGGAGCACCAGCCGGTCACCCCGGTCATCGAGTCCCTGCGCGGCCTGCTGCTGGACACCCCGGTCGGGTCGGCACCCGCCCGAGCGTTGGCCTGGTCCCTAGCCATCCTGACCCTAGGCATGCTGCTCTCCGCAGTGCTCTTCCGCCACCGGGTCACCTGACCCCCGCCCCGCACGTGTCGATCATGACGTTAGCGGTAGTTCGAAGATCGACAACTGCCGCTAACGTCATGATCCACGGGGTGTTTTGGGTGGGGGTGGGGGTCAGTCGTTGAGGACCTGCTGCAGGCGGTCGCGGAAGCGGCGCTCCGAGGCGCTGACCACGCTGCCGCCCAGGCCCAGGACCCCGCCGCTGCTGGCCGCGCCGACCACCTGGTCGGCGATCTCCACCAGCCAGTGCCGGTACGCCCCGGCCTCCCCCTCGTCGACCTTGGCCGCCAACAGTTCCATGGCCGCCTTGGCCCGGGCCAGCACGTCCTCCGCGTAGCCGCGCGGGTCGGCGGGGGCGATGGCGGGCAGTTCCTCGCCGGCCTCCGGGTCGCCCACCCGGGTAACCAGTTCACCGGCGACCGCGGCCACCAGGGGACTGGCGGACTCCCGGCCGGCGGAGATGCTCTCCAGCCCGGCGGCGCTCTCGGCCATCGTCGCCTTGGTGCCGTCGGACTCGGCCGCGCTGGCCGCGGTGAGCACCGACTGCGGCAGACCGACGAGCAGCCCCCACTCCTCGTCGGTGAAACCGAAACCGGTGTACGCCGGCTGTTCGATCATGTGCCTCTCCCGCTCGTCGTCGGTCTTTCCCTCGGCCGGACCCGGGTCGGTGCGGCCGACGGCTGGCCCAGGTTAATCCAGCGACAGCAGCCCTTGTTCGGACACCACGCTGACCGACAGGGTCTTGTACCCGACCTCGTCGAACAGCACCGTCATCCGGCCCTCCTCGTAGCTGAGCACCAGGCCGGGCCCCCACTCCGGATGCCGGACCTGGCTGTGCACCGGGAAGGGACCCACCGCACCGTCGTCGGCGACACTGGTGCCGGCGTGGCAGTTGTCGCAGTGCCCGCAGATCTCGCTCATCTGTTCCCCGAAGTACGCCAGCAGGGTCTGTCCCCGGCAGGCGCTGGTCTCGGCGAAGGCACGCATCATGTCGGTACGCGAACGGGTCAGGTTCTGTTGCCGTTCGGCCTCGGCCAGGGCGGCCTCGGCGGCCTGGACGGGGGTGGGGGAGTAGCGGGGTGCCCCGATCCGCTGCCCCGCCCGGGGTTGGGCGGCCCCCACCTGTTCCAGCAGCGCCAGGTACTGGCCGAGCTTGCGGGGGCCCAGGCCGGTGGTCTCGCGCAGTTCCTTGCGGGTGCTCGGGCCACTGCGCAGCAAGGCGGCCAGGTCGCGCAGCTCGGTGAGATCCGGCAGGCCACCGCTGAAGTACCGCTGCAACCCGATGTCCTCGGCCTGCCAGAGCAGCAGGACCCGGGCGGGCTGGCCGTCGCGTCCGGCGCGACCGATCTCCTGGAAGTAGCTGTCCGGCGAGTCGGGCAGGGCCATGTGCACCACCCAGGCGATGTTGGGCTTGTCGATACCCATGCCGAACGCCGAGGTCGCCACCATGATCGGCACCTGGTCGGCGAGGAAGGCCTCGTGCAGGCGGGCCCGGGCACCCCCGGCCATCCCGCCGTGGTAGTACTGCGCCGGGAAACCGGTCGAGGTGAGTCGCTCGGCCAACTCCTCGGCGGCGCGCCGGGTGGGCAGGTAGATGATGCCGGGCCGCTCGTCCTGCTCCAGCAGGGCGATCAGCCGCCGCCACCGGTAGTCCTCGGTCGGGCAGTGCGCCACCTCCAGGAAGAGGTTCGGCCGGTCCAACCCGGAGACCACGATCTCCGGGTCGCGCAGCCGGAGCCGGGCGACGATGTCCTCGCGTACCGGTGGGGAGGCGGTAGCGGTCAGCGCCACCACCGGCGGGCGGCCCAGGCCCTCGATGAGCTGCCCCAGGGCCAGGTAGTCCGGGCGGAAGTCGTGTCCCCAGGCGGAGATGCAGTGTGCCTCGTCGATGGCGACCAGGGCGGGCTTCAGCTCCCGCACCTCGGCCAGTCGCTCGGGGTTGGCCAGCTGCTCCGGGGTGATGAACAGGAACTCCGCCCGGCCGTCGCGGATCTCCGCGATCGCCTCGGCCTGCTGGCTGGGCGACTCGTCCGAGCTGATCCGTACCGCCCGCAGCTCCGGTCGCTGGCGCTCGTTGAGCGCGGCGATCTGGTCCTGTTGCAGGGCCAGCAGGGGCGAGATCACCACGGTGGGGCCGGGGATCAGGCTGGCCGGGATCTGGTAGATCGCCGACTTGCCGGCGCCGGTGGGCAGGACCACCAGGGCGTCGCGGCGCTTCATCACGGCCCGCATGGCGGCGAGCTGGTTGGGCCGCAGGGTGCTCCAACCGAACAGGCTGCGAGCCGCGCGGCGCAACGACATCGAGTGCGTGGTCAGTTTCATCGAGGGCCGCAGGTACCCGGGCGACCTGATGCCGAAACCGGACCGGCTCCCGGGTCGGGCCACCTCACCGGCGGTTCAGCGCCGGAACATCGCCCGGATCGCCAGCAGCAACAGCAGGCCGCCGACCACCAGGCCGAGCAGGCGTACGCCGGGGATGTCGGCCGGGCTGGTCGCGTCGCTCAGCAGCAGCAGCTCCATCCCCGCACTCTCGCCGGGCAGCGCTCCCAAGGCAACTGTAAGGTTTATTGACTATTCCCGGGTGCGAGTGTGACCATGGCTGAACCGTCGGGTGACGGTACGAAGTGGAGGAGAGCAGGCATGAGGGCGTCCAACGGAAACCTGGCGGCGCTGGCGAACGCGGTGCTGCAGCCCGGTTTCGTCGGGACGGTCCCGCCCGACTGGGTCCGTCGCCTCCTCGGCGAGGGGCTCGGCTCGGTCGTCCTGTTCAGCCGCAACGTCGTAGACCCGGAACAGGTCAGCGCGCTGACCGCGGCCCTGCGGGCGGAACGCCCGGAGGTGATCGTCGCGATCGACGAGGAGGCCGGCGACGTCACCCGGATCGAGTGGGTACGGGGCAGTTCCCGGCCGGGTAACCTGGCCCTCGGCATGGTGGACGACCCGGCGCTGACCGAGGAGGTGGCCCGTGATCTCGGCGCCGAACTCGCCGCCGCCGGAGTGACCCTGAACTACGCCCCGGACGCCGACGTGAACTCCAACCCGGACAATCCGGTGATCGGGGTGCGCTCCTTCGGCGCCGACGCCGCCCTGGTGTCCCGGCACACCACCGCCTGGGTACGCGGCCTGCAGTCCAGCGGGGTCGCCGCCTGCGCCAAGCACTTCCCGGGCCACGGCGACACCCATGTCGACTCCCACCACGATCTGCCCCGGATTACCGCCGACCGGGCCCGCCTGGCGGCCGTCGAGCTGGCCCCCTTCCGGGCCGCGGTCGCCGCCGGGGTGCAGGCCGTGATGACCGGTCACCTGCTGGTGCCGGCGCTGGACCCGCAGCTCCCGGCCACCCTGAGCAGTCGGATCCTCGGTGGCCTGCTCCGGGAGGAGTTGGGCTTCCAGGGGGTGGTGGTGACCGACGGGATGGAGATGCGGGCGGTGTCCGGCCGGTACGGCCTGCCCGGGGCGGTGGTCCGGGCCCTGGCCGCCGGAGCGGACGCGATCTGTGTCGGCGGCGAACACGCCGACGAGCAGGTCGTCGACCAGCTGCGGGAGGCCATCGTCGGCGCGGTCGTCTCCGGGGAACTGCCGGAGGAACGACTGGCCGAGGCGGCCAAGCGGGTCGGCCAACTGGCCGCCTGGACGGTGGCCGCCCGAACCGCGACGGTCGACGGCCGGAACGGGTCGGTCGAGGGCCGGACCGGGTCGGGCGACGGCTGGGCCGAGGGGGCCGGTTCGCGGGTCGGGCTGGCCGCCGCCCGCCGGGCGGTCCGGGTCACCCACACCGACGGGCAGCGGACCCTGCCCCTGGACGGCGCCGCGCATGTGGTGGAGTTCGCCCCACCCCACCACCTGGCGATCGGTACGGACACCCCCTGGGGGGTGGCCACCCCCCTGGCCGAGTTGCTGCCGGGCACCACCGGAGTCCGCTACACCGAGGAGGCCACCCCGGCCGATCCCAGCGCCGGGGCCGCCGGTCGCCCCCTGGTCCTGGTCGTGCGGGACCTGCACCGGCACTCCTGGATGCGGGCCGCGGTCGACCGGGCCCTGACCACCCGACCCGACGCGGTGGTGGTGGAACTGGGGGTCCCCGCCCTGGTCACCGGGCCGGTGCACATCGCCACCCACGGCGCCACCCGGGCCTGCGGGCGGGCCGCGGCCGAGGTGCTCAGCGGGGTCGCCGGCACCCCCGGCTGGTGATCAGGTCGCGTACCGATGGGGATTCGCGGGTCTTGCGTACCCTTGGCGGCGTGATGAACCGACCCTCCGCCGGTAAGACTTCCCCCACCTTTCCCCGTAGGCTCGCCGGCCTGCTGGCCGGGCTGGCCCTGGGCACCGCCCTGCTGGCCGGTTGCAGCTCCGAAGGGGCCAGCACCGACTGCGGACTGGACGCCTGCACGGTGACCTTCGACCGTGGGGTCGAGGCCAACGCCAACATTCTCGGTGTCGAGGCCAAGCTGGTCGGCGTCCAGAACGACCAGGTCACCCTCGACATCGCCGGTGAACAGTTGACCCTCACCGTCGGCCAGCAGGCCACCGAGGTCGGTGGTCTCGCGGTCACCCTGGACAGCGTCACCGATTCCCAGGTCGCGGTGCGAATCTCCCGCAACCCGAGCTGACGGTCACGACGGGCGGCGGCGCCACGTTTGGAAATCTTCGCGTCCGGTGATTGAGAGCCCATGTCTCTCACCCGGAACGCCGAAGCCACCGCCGCCCGTACGGCCGACAGCCGGTGGCTGGAACTCCTCGCCCGGGCCGGTTTCATCGGCTACGGGATCGTCCACCTGTTGTTCGGCTGGCTGGTCCTCCAGCTCGCGTTCGGCAAGTCTGCCGACGACGGCGACCAGTCCGGCGCGCTGCGCACCCTCGCGGCGCAACCCATGGGCAAGTTCCTTGTAGTCGCGATCGCCGTCGGGATGCTTGCCATGGCGATCTGGCAGGCCCTGGAGGCGGCCGTCGGGCACCACGCCGCCCAGGGCAACGACCGGACCAAGGAGCGGGTAGTCTCCGCCGCCCGGACGGTCATCTATCTCTGGCTGGCCTGGACGGCCTGGAAGGTCTTCTCCAACGCCAACTCCGACAGCGCCTCCCAGCAGGAGGAGCTCACCGCCCGGATGATGGAGTCCACCGGTGGCCGCTGGCTGGTCGGCCTGGCCGGCCTGGTCCTCGCCGGGATCGGTGTCGGCATGGTCATCTACGGGGCCAAGAAGAAGTTCATGAAGCGGCTGAAGACCGGCGAGATGAACGCCCGGACCACCCAGCTCGCCCGCCGTCTGGGCATGGCCGGCTACATCTCCCGAGGCAGCGCCTTCGCGGTCACCGGTCTGCTGGTCGTGCTGGCCGCGGTCAACTACGACCCGGAGAAGGCCCGAGGGCTCGACGCCGCTCTGCGTACCCTGCGTGACCAGCCCTTCGGCACCATTCTGCTGCTCCTGATCGGCCTGGGCATCGCCGCCTTCGGCGTCTACTGCTTCCTCCAGTCCCGCTACCGCAAGGTCTGATCCTCCGGCCGGCCACCGCCTCCCAGCGGTGGCCGGCGGCGGCGATCCGAGGCACGATAGCCCCTTTGTGCGGATCTTGCCGTCGGCTCGGAGGAGGAGCAACACGTGCACAGCTATCTGGTTACGGTCGTCGCCGCGCTCGCTGCGGCGGCGACCGCCGTCGTCGTCGTAGAGGTGGTGCATCGGCTGATCAAACGATGGGGCCGCCGTTCGGTGCTGCTGACCGAGTTGGCCGAGCACGCCCACCGGGCCGCCCAGGTGGCCGCGACCGTGTTGGCGGTGCAGTTCGCCATCCGGTTCAGCACCGGGTACGCCGTCGGCACCGCCTGGCGTCAGGTGCTGCTGCATCTGCTGGTGCTCGCGGTCATCGCCGCCACCGCCTGGCTGGTCACCTCCCTGCTGGTGGTGGTCGAGGACACCGCCCTGGCCCGGTTCCGGGTAGACGTGCCGGACAACCGCCAGGCCCGCCGGGTGCGTACCCAGGTGGTCATGCTCCGCCGGGTCACCATCGTGGTGATCGTGATCCTCACGGTCGGCGTGATGCTGATGACCTTCCCGGCCGTACGCGGCATCGGCGCCGGGGTCCTGACCAGCGCCGGTGTGGTCGGTATCGTCGCCGCCCTGGCCGCCCAGAGTCTGCTCGGCAACCTCTTCGCCGGGCTGCAACTGGCCTTCAGCGACGCAGTCCGGCTGGACGATGTGGTGGTGGTCGAGGGGGAGTGGGGTCGCATCGAGGAGCTGACCCTCACCTACGTGGTCGTGCAGATCTGGGACGACCGGCGGCTGATCCTGCCCACCTCCTACTTCATCAGCACCCCCTTCCAGAACTGGACCCGGACCGAGGCCGCCGTGCTGGGCACGGCCGAGTTCGAGGTCGACTGGTCGGTCCCGGTGCAGGCCATGCGGGAGGAGTTGCGTCGCCTGGTGGAGGGCACCGAGCTGTGGGACGGCCGGGTCTGCGTACTCCAGGTGACGGACGCCACCGGCGGCATGATCAAGATTCGGGCGTTGGTGAGCGCCGGCAGCGCCGGGGCCCTGTGGGACCTGCGCTGTCTGGTCCGGGAACACCTGGTGGCGTGGGTACGCGACCACCGGCCCACCGCGATGCCCCGGCTGCGCGCCGAGGTCGGCGACGGTGCCGGCACCCTGCCCTGGCAGTGGGTACGACCCGCACGGGCGCCCCGCCGGCACGCCGAGGTGCCGGACGACGCGCGCCTGTTCGGCGGCAGTGACGACGGCGAGGCCCGCAGCGAGGCCTTCGTCGGCCCGGAGGAGCCCGCACAGACCCGCCACTGACCCCCCGCCCGGCCGGGCCGCGCCGCTGGGTCCCCGGCTGCTCGGGGCAGAGAAACCGCCCTGATCCGGAGGGAAACCACCGGAGGCCGGGTTTGTCGCCGGGTTTTCCGGGGACCTGCTGCGGGACGCTTCTGTCCCATCTCTCGGTGCCTGCCGCCGGGCGGAAAGTCGACCATCCGCAGGCAGGATTGACCGGCGCCGAGTTCGGGCATACAGCGCGAAGATGAACGAGAGGGGGACAGCATGGCCGACGTGGCGAACATCCGGGCATCCCACAACGGGAGGACATCCCACAATGGGCGGACGCCCCACGGTGGGGGCGAACCGTCCACCGCCGAGTTGGTCCAGCGGGCGGCCGAGCAGGTCTCCCGCCTGGTACGCGACGAACTGACGCTGGCCCGCGCCGAGGTGACGGAGAAGGGCAAGCGGGCCGGCATAGGGGTCGGTCTGCTGGCCGGGGGCGGGGTCTTCGCGTTCTTCGGTCTCACCGCGCTGATCACCACCGCGATCCTGCTGCTGGCCCTGGTGCTGCCGGCGTGGGCCGCCGCCCTGATCGTGGGGGTGGTCATGTTCCCGATCGCCGGGGTGCTCGCCCTGATCGGACGACGGGAGCTTCGTCGGGCGGTGCCGCCGGTGCCGCAGGCCACCGTGCGCAGCCTGCGCGCCGACGTCGACGTGGTCAGCGCCGCCGTCCGGGACAGGGGGCGGGCATGACACGCAACGGCAGCGGTGACACCGAGGCGCTGCGGGAGGAGATCCAGCGCACCCGGGTCGAGCTGGGCGAGACGATGGAGGCGCTGGCCGCCAAGGCGGACATCAAGAAGCGGCTGAAGTCCTCTGCGGACCAGACCCGGGAACGGGTACGGGACCAGGCCGCGGTGACGGTGGCGCGGATGCGCGCGCAGACCGGGATGCGGCGCGACGCCACCACCGGCAGCGCCCGCAGTGGTCCGGCACCCTTCGTGGCGCTGGCCGCCGGGGCGGTCGTCGCCGCGGTGATTCTGGCCATCATCCAGGGGAGGCGTGGATGAGCAACACAATCGGCAAGGCGGCCTACCGGCCGGTCGGCGTGCTGATGGGGCTGGCCGCCGGTGCCCTCGCCGGCGTCATCTTCCGTCAGGTGTGGAAGATGACCGCCGGGGATGGTGAGGCGCCCAACCCCACCGACGAGGACCGCCGGTGGGCCGAGATCCTGGCCGCCGCCGCCTTGCAGGGTGCCATCTTCTCGGTGGTACGGGCCGCTGTGGACCGGGGTGGAGCGGTCGGGGTACGCCGGTTGACCGGCAGTTGGCCCGATTAGACCCGCCCGGTAAGGGGCCCTTCGACTCATGCGCGGCCACCACCTAGTGGGCCTGACCTATCCGTCAGGTCACATGTCGGAGAATTTCGTCCGGTAGGCTGTGCAGAGTTTTTGCGTACGTGGTTTGCTATTCCACGCTGTTGAGAGATGGCGTGGGTTGAGAGAAGTCTCCTTCACCGGGGGCCGCCTCAGGCGCCGCTGCTCGAAAACGGCCAACCGGCCGCACCGGCGTGCTTGGCCGCCAGTTTTAGAAGGAGATTCAGATGGCGCAGGGAACCGTGAAGTGGTTCAACGCAGACAAGGGCTTCGGCTTCATCACCGTCGATGGCGGGGGTGCTGACGTGTTCGTCCACTTCTCGGCCATCCAGACCAGCGGCTACCGCTCGCTGGAGGAGAACCAGCGGGTGGAGTTCGAGATCGCCCAGGGCCAGAAGGGTCCGCAGGCCGAGCAGGTCCGCCCCCTCTGACAACACCGGTCGGCGGCTGCCGGCCAGTGGCGAGGCCGCCCCAGACATCGGTGTGAAGCCCCGCGTTCCTACCGGACGCGGGGCTTTCCCGTGCGCGGGGCCCTTTCGTGCTTGGCCCGGGGCGAATCCACCTCCGACCGTGCCGGCCGCATCCCGTACCGGACCCTGAGGTCCGGTACGGGATCAGCGGCGGTTGCGGGCCCGTACCCCCAGCCAGAGCAGGACCAGGCCGGCCACCATCAGCACCGGGCCGATCACGGCCCAGATCCGCTGGCCGGCCATCACACTGCCCTCGACATAGCCCAGCCCCTGCACCGTGCAGGCCGCGCCAAGGACCACCCCCAGCAGGCCGAGGGTCAGCCGGAACCAGCCGCTCATCACGACCTGTTTGTCCTCGGGCCGGTCGGTGACCCCGCCGGACGGTTCGTTCACCATCGGTGATGCACCTGCGGTCGGATCAGCTCGTCGTAGACCGAGGTCACCTCGGCCAGTTCCGATGTCGACAGTGGCGGCTGACCGGCTGCGGCGACATTGGCGCGGGCCTGTGCCCCGTCCCGGGCCCCCGGGATGACCACGGTGACCCCCGGCTGGTCGAGCACCCAGCGCAGGGCGAACTGGGCCATCGTCCGGTCGTCGCCGACCAGGGGGGCCAGCCGGCGTACGGCGGCCAGGCCGGTGGCGAAGTCGACACCGGAGAAGGTCTCCCCGACATCGAAGGCCTCCCCGTGCCGGTTGAACGACCGGTGGTCGTCCGCGGCGAAGGTGGTGTGCTCGTCGTAGCGGCCGGAGAGCAGCCCACTGGCCAGCGGAACGCGGGCGATGATGCCGACCCCGGCGCTGGCGGCGGCCGGCAGCACCCGCTCGATCGGCTTGTGGCGCAGCGCGTTGAGGATGATCTGGACGCTGGCCACCCCCGGCCGGGCGATCGCGGTCAGGGCCTCCTCGCAGGTCTCCACACTGACCCCGTACCCGGCGATGCGCTTCTCCTCGACCAGGGTGTCCAGGGCGTCGAAGACCGCGTCGTCGGCGAATACCACCGTCGGGGGGCAGTGCAACTGCACCAGATCCAGAGTGTCCATTCCGAGGTTCGCCCGGGACCGGTCGGTCCAGGCCCGGAAATTGTCCAGGGTGTACGCCTCGGGGGCCTGCGGTACCCGGCGGCCCATCTTGGTGGCCACCGTCAGTGCGGCCTCCGGGTGGGCGGCGCGGAACCGCCCGATCAGCTGCTCGCTGCGTCCGTCGCCGTACACGTCCGCGGTGTCCAGGAAGGTGACCCCGGCCTCGACGGCGGCGCTGAGCACCTGCATCGCGTCGTCCTCGCTGACCGTGCCCCAGTCGGCGCCGAGCTGCCAGGCGCCCAGGCCCACCACGCCGGCCTGCCGGCCGAGTCGGGGGAAGGTGCGTTGCTCCATGGGGGGAGCCTAGTGGCCACGGTTGCCACCGGCCGGGTCGGGCCATAATCTAGCAAGACGTACGTACGGTTTTTATTTGTGTGGGGTCTGGATGTGGGCCCGAAGGTCTGTCGGCCTGGCAGGCCGACCTGCTCCCGTGGCCGCCCGCCGAGCCGGTCTCCGAGTCGCTGGTCGCCGCCGACTGCACCGTGGACGCCTGGGAGACTATCTATGTGCACCTGCTGGCGGCCCCGCCCGACGCGGACCATCCGGTGTTGACCTGGATGGAGGGCACCGCCCTGCGCCCGGTCCGGGCCGCGCTGGACCCCGCCCGCTGGTCGGCCTTCCGGGCCGCCCTGGGGGTACGCCTGACCGAGGCGTACCCGGTGCGGCAGGGGCAGGTGTACTTCCCGTTCCGCCGGATCTTCGTCGTCGCCCGGACCGGCGCCAGCGCCCAGGAGAGTCTGTGACCGATCTGCCTACCTTCATCGCCGGACTGCCCAAGGTGGAGCTGCACGTGCACCACGTCGGCTCCGCCCTACCCCGGATCGTGGCCGAGCTGGCCGCCCGGCACGAGGGACGCACCCCGGTCCCGGCGGATCCGCAACTGCTGGCGGACTACTTCGTGTTCCGCGACTTCGCACACTTCATCGAGCTGTACCTCAGCGTCGTGGATCTGATCCGCGACCAGGAGGACGTCTGGACCCTCACCCACGAGGTGGCCCGGGAGTTGGCCCGCCAGCAGGTCCGCTACGCCGAGCTGACGGTGACCCCGTACTCGCACGTGCACCGGGGCATCCCCGCTGAGGCCTTCTGCGAGGCCATCGAGGACGCCCGCAAGCGGGCCGCCGCCGACTTCGGCATCGAGCTGCGCTGGTGCTTCGACATCCCGGGGGAGGCAGGCCTGGCCGCCGCCGAGGAGACCCTGCGGATCTGTCTGGAGCAGCGACCGGAGGGGCTGGTCAGCTTCGGTCTGGGCGGGCCGGAGATCGGGGTGCCCCGCCCGCAGTTCAAGCCCTACTTCGACCAGGCCCGGGCGGCCGGGCTGCGGTCGGTGCCGCACGCCGGGGAGACCACCGGCCCGCAGACCGTCTGGGACGCCCTGCGCGAGCTGGGGGCCGAGCGGATCGGGCACGGCATCTCCGCCGCCGGAGACCCCAAGCTGCTGGAACACCTGGCCGAGCGGCAGATCCCGATGGAGGTGTGCCCGACCTCCAACGTGCGGACCCGGGCGGTGCCGCGCATCGAGGAGCACCCCCTGCCCCGGCTGGTCGAGGCCGGGCTGCTGGTGACCATCAACTCCGACGACCCGCCGATGTTCGGCACCACCCTCAACGACGAGTACGCCGTGGCGGCCCGCCTGCTGGAGGCCGGTCCGGCGCAGGTGGCGCAGTTGGCCCGCAACGCGGTGACCGCGTCCTTCCTGGACGGGACCGGCAAGCGGCGGATCCTCGAGGAGATCGACGCCTACCTGGCCACCGCGTCGGCCTGAGAGACCCGAGCCGATCGAGGGGCGCGCGGCGGAAGAGAAGGTATGTGGGGGGACCGTGTCTCCCGCCGCGCGCACGGCTCCACCGGCCGATGCGCTGGGAGCGGAAGGCCGGGGGAACTGCTGGTTTCGCCCCGAATCCTGACAGTGCTCGGCCGGTGCCGGGTGGGGATTAATCCGGATCTAAGGAAGACTTGCGCCGGGGCACAAACCGAACGGTCATCCCCGGATCTTCCGGGCGATTCAGCTGTCCGTAGGACGCTGCCGGGGCCACCGGCGTCCACTGCTCTTCTGCTCCCGGGCCATCCGGCCCACCAGGCCGAACCGGCTGACCTGCCGGGGGGTCGCCTCCGGGTCGGCCAGCAGCATCACCACGCTGGCCCCGCCCAGCCGCGCCCGGTCGATGCTCACCGAACCGTTGGCCTGCAAGGCCACCCGCTTGGCGATGTCCAACCCCAGACCGGTGGAACCCTGGTCGCTGGCACCCCGGCGCAGGGCCCGGTCCGCGTCGGCGATGCCCGGCCCGGCGTCATCGATCCGGATGGCCACGTACCCGTCGCGCCGGGAGACCGCCACCTCGAAGGCGGTGCCCTGCGGGGTGTAGCGGAACACGTTGCCGATCACCGCGTCCAGGGCGGCGGCCAGCTCCGCCCGGGGCACCGGCGCGGGGATCCGCAACTGGGCCCCGATCACCCGGTACGGGCGGTTCTGGTCACCGGCCAGGGCGGCCCAGAAGACCATCCGCTCCCGGACCACCTCGCTCACATCACACATGGCCGGACCGGCCTCGGTGGCCACCGCTTTGCGGGTGGTCTTGATCAGGGTGTCGATCTCACCCTCCAGGGTGACGATCGCCTGCCGGATCCGCCGGATCCCCCGCCGGTGATCCAGCTCCGCCTGGCTGAACGATCCCACGCTGGTGTCGTCGGACTCCAGGGCCTCGGCATCCAGGCGCAACACCGTCAGGGGGGTACGCAGCCGGTGCGACAGATCCGCCACGAGTTCCCGTTCCTCCGTGCGGGCCGCGACGAAACGCTCCGCCATCCGGTTGAAGGCGTGGCCCGCCTCGGCTAGCTCCCGGGGGCCGCTGGGTTCGACCCGTACCCCCAGGTCGCCGTCGCTCACCGCCAGGGCCGCCTTGACCAGATCCCGGGTGGCGTCCACCGCCCGGGCGGCCACCCGGTCCACCACCAGCACGGCGGCGCCCACCAGGGCCACGGCCACCCCGGCCAGCAGCAGCCACCGGTTGCCGGCGCCCTCGTCCAGGGCGGAGTCGGAGACGAAGACCTCCACCACGGCGGTACGGTCGGCCAGCACCACCGGATCCAGCCGCAGCACGCCCCCGTCGACCTCCAGCACCAGGGACCGCCGCTCGGAGCGGGCCTGCGCCAACTGCCCGGCCTCGGCGCGTCCGGCCGAGGGGACGTCTTCCAGGCCGTGCACGACCGGGCGGGTCGCCGGATCGTCGCCACTGGCGTCGATCGCCCGGGCCACCACCTCGGGTTTCGTGCTCACCGCCAGGGCCCCGGTCACCAGGGCGCTGCGTCGGGCCGCGTCGGCGATCGCCTCCTCCCGGGCCTGCGCGCCCAGGGTCAGCCCCAGCGGCACCAGGAAGGTCAGCGCCAGCAGGGCCCCCATCCCGGCCGTCAGCAGGGCCAGCGACCGCCTCAGTCCGGGGCGACCAGCCGAAAGCCCACCCCCCGCACGGTGCGCAGGTAGCGCGGTCTCGCCGCGGACTCGCCCATTTTGCGCCGTAGCCAGTACAGGTGAACGTCGATTGTCTGATCCTCGCCGACCGATGGCTGCCGCCATACCTCCTCCAAGAGCTCCCGCCGGGACACTACCCGGCCCGGGCGGGCGGCGAGATACGCCAGCAGGTCGAATTCCTTTCGGGTCAGCGCCAGGGCCACCCCGTCCAGCTGCGCGCTGCGTTCGCCGAGGTCAACCCGCAGGCCACCGACGGTCAGCACCACCGGCTGCTCCGCCCGGCTGGCCCGCCCCACCCGGCGCAGCACGCTGGTGATCCGGGCGTCCAGGTGGGCCCCGGTGAAGGGCTTGACCATGTAGTCGTCCGCCCCGGCGCGCAACAGCCGCACCACGGACTGCTCGTCGTCTCGGGCGGTGGCGATGATGACCGGCACGTCCGTGATGCCGCGCAACATCCGCAGGGCGTCCGAGCCGTCCAGATCCGGCAGCCCCAGATCCAGCACGACGAGGTCAGGTGCCTCCGCGGCGACCCGACGCAGGGCGTCCAGGGCGGTGCCCACCGCGTGCACCGCGTGGCCCCGATCGGTGAGGGAACGAAGCATCGCGCCGCGTACGACGTGATCGTCTTCGACCAGGAGGACGGTGGCCACCCCAGCACGGTACTCGGCGCGACGCACCGGGCGTTGTTGCGGCCCACCCCGGAACCCGCCAAGCTGGTCCAACGATGACCTTCACCCTCTATCCGGACACCCGACTGATGCTGGCCCGGGACAGTCTCGCCGGCCTGTCGGTCGGCGACGCCCTGGGCTCCCAGTTCTTCGTACCCGGCCGGGCCCCCGGGGACCTGGCGGCCGGTCTGCTCCCGCCACCGCCCTGGCAGTGGACCGACGACACCGAGATGGCCTGCTCGGTACTGACGGCACTGGCCCAGGCCGGCACCATCGACCGGGACACCCTGGCGGTCGACTTCGCCCAGCGGTGCGAACCGTACCGGGGTTACGGCCCGGGTGCGGTGCGCATCCTGCGGTTGATCCGTACCGGCACCCCCTGGCCGGTCGCCGCCGCCTCCGCCTTCGACGGGCAGGGCTCCTGCGGCAACGGCGCGGCGATGCGGGTAGCCCCCCTGGGGGCCTGGTTCGCCGACTCCACCCACCGGGCCGCCGCCCAGGCGCGGGCCTCCGCCGAGGTGACCCACGCCCACCCGGAGGGCATCGCCGGTGCGGTGGCGGTGGCCGTGGCCGCCTCGTTGGCCGCCCGGGCCCGCCTGGACGGGGACCGCCCCGCCCCGGCCCGGTTGCTGGCCGCGGTGGCCGCCGCCCTGGACCCGGCGACCGAGGTGCACCAGGGGGTACGCCGGGCGGTTGGGCTGCTCGGCCGTCCCCTGGCCGAGGTGGTGGCGGCCCTCGGCAACGGCGCCCGGGTCACCGCCCAGGACACCGTGGCCTTCACCCTCTGGGTGGCCGCCACCCACCTGGCGGACTACCCCTCGGCGGTGCGGGCCTGTGTCGAGGCGGGCGGGGACGTGGACACCACGGCCGCCATCGTCGGCGGGGTGGTGGCCGGATACACCTCCGTGGGTACCCCCGGCGGGGTTCCCAACGACTGGCTGGCGGCCCGGGAACCGCTACCCGACTGGGTCGACTGACCCGGGTCGGCTCAGTGCCCGGCGCGGGCCGGCTGCTCCCGCTCGGCGGCCGGTGCCGTCGCCTGCTCCGGGCCTTCCCGCTCGGCGGCCGGTGCCGCCGGGTCCTCGGAGAGCACCGAGCGGTCGATGGTGTCGCCGCGACGGCGCCGGCTGATCAGCCAGCCCACCACCGCGCCGCCACCCAGACCGGCGACCAGACCGGCGGCGAGCAGACTGTTGGCGTTCGGACCGGTGTCGCCCGGGGCGGCCGACCCTGCGGTCGGGGCGGCACCGTGTCCACCGTGCGCGGGGTAGGCCGGATCGCCCGGGGTCAGGGTCAGCGGCGGCAGCGGACGCTGACCGGGCCCGGCACCCCAGTGCACCTGGATCCCGTCGGCGTAGGTCTGGGTCAGCTCGAAGGTCACCTGCTCGGCCTGGGGCAGGGGAGCCATCGAGAAGGCCAGCCGGGCCGGCCCGGCCTCCGCCGGACCGGGGGCCCGGGTCCAGGTCAGGGCGGCCGTGACGACATCGGTGGGCGGACCGTGCAGGCCGGCCACCGGCACCTGGAGCCTGCGGGGGGTGATGGTCGGCGCCCAGCCGGGCACCGACAGCGGATACACCTCCGCGATCGGCGGGTCCACCGGCATCCGGATCTCGATGCGCTCGGTACGCACCCCCGGCCGTTCGTCCGGCACGGTGAACTCCATCTTCACGGAGTTGCCCTGCTGCGCCTCGGTCGGGGTGAAGCTCACCCCGTCGGCCCAGGCCGCCGTCGGCCAGAGCAGCACCAGGGCGGTGACCAGTACGGCGACCGGCCCGCCCCGGCGTCGACGGCCTCCACCGCACGTCCTCGCCATCCGGGTCCCCATCCCTGTCCCAGGACCGGAACCGACTCCGGTCACATCAGGTAGTTCGGATGCCGGGCCGGAAAGGTTCAACGACGGCCGGCCCCGGTTCCGGCCGGGGCAACGGGCCCCCGGCCGGTATCGGCGGCGCTCGCCTGCGGGGCGACCGATAGCATCACAGGGAGCCGAGATCGGCACCTACCGTCACATCTGCTGCGAGGAGTCTCCCGTGTCCGCACCCCGTAACCCCGCCGTGGCCGACCCCGTCGTCGTCGCCGCCGGGACGACGGCGGCCGACGCGGTGGCCGCCGCCGAACTGCCCACCAGCGGGCCCAAGGCGATCGTGGTGGTCCGCGACCCCCAGGGGACGCTGCGCGACCTGGACTGGAGCCCGGCCGAGGACACCGTCGTCGAGCCGGTGGCCCTCAACTCCCCGGACGGGCTGAACGTGCTGCGGCACTCGACCGCGCATGTGCTGGCCCAGGCGGTGCAGGACATCTTCCCGGAGGCCAAGCTCGGCATCGGCCCGCCGATCGACAACGGCTTCTACTACGACTTCTCGGTCGACAAGCCGTTCCAGCCGGACGACCTGGCCAAGCTCGAGAAGCGGATGCAGGAGATCATCAAGTCCGGGCAGCGGTTCCGCCGCCGCCGGTTCGACAGCCTGGACGAGGCCAAGACCGAGCTGGCCGCCGAGCCGTTCAAGCTGGAACTGATCGACGTCAAGGGTGAGGGGCTGGACTCCTCCGAGGTGATGGAGGTCGGCGGCGGCGAGCTGACCATCTACGACAACCTGGCCGCCAACGAGGACAAGGTCTGCTGGTCGGACCTGTGCCGGGGCCCGCACCTGCCGAACACCCGGCTGATCGGTGCGTTCAAGCTGATGCGTTCGGCCGCCGCGTACTGGCGGGGCAGTGAGAAGAATCCGCAGTTGCAGCGGGTGTACGGCACCGCCTGGCCGACCCGCGACGAGCTGAAGGCGTACCTGAAGCTGCTGGAGGAGGCCGCCCGGCGCGACCACCGCAAGCTCGGCGCGGACCTGGACCTGTTCAGCTTCCCGGACGAGCTGGGCTCCGGCCTGGCGGTCTTCCACCCCAAGGGCGGCGTCATCCGCCGGGAGATGGAGAACTACTCGCGGCTCAAGCACGAGCAGGCCGGGTACGAGTTCGTCAACACCCCGCACATCACCAAGGGCCACCTGTACGAGGTCTCCGGGCACCTGGACTGGTACGCCGACGGCATGTTCCCCCCCATGGAGATGGAGGGGGTCAGCTACTACCTCAAGCCGATGAACTGCCCGATGCACGACCTGATCTTCCGCTCCCGGGGGCGCTCCTACCGGGAACTGCCGCTGCGGATGTTCGAGTTCGGCACGGTCTACCGGTACGAGAAGTCCGGGGTGGTGCACGGCCTGACCCGGGTACGCGGCATGACCCAGGACGACGCGCACATCTTCTGCACCGAGGAGCAGATGGCCGGCGAGCTGAAGTCGCTGCTGGCCTTCGTGCTGGAACTGCTGCGTGACTACGGCCTGGACGACTTCTACCTGGAGTTGTCCACCCGTAACCCGGAGAAGTCGGTCGGCACGGACGAGAACTGGGACCGGGCCACCGAGGCCCTGCGCTCGGCCGCCGAGGAGTCCGGCCTGGCCCTGGTGCCGGACCCGGGCGGGGCGGCCTTCTACGGCCCGAAGATCTCCGTGCAGGTCAAGGACGCCATCGGCCGGACCTGGCAGATGTCCACCATCCAGGTCGACTTCAACCTGCCGGAGCGCTTCAACCTGGAGTACCAGGCGGCTGACGGCACCCGGCAGCGGCCGGTGATGATCCACCGGGCCCTGTTCGGCTCGATCGAGCGGTTCTTCGGGGTGCTCACCGAGCACTACGCCGGTGCCTTCCCGGCCTGGCTGGCCCCGGTGCAGGTGGTCGGCATCCCGATCCGTGACGACCACGCGGACTACCTGCACGGCTTCGTCGCCGCGCTGCGCGCCGAGGGCATCCGGGCCCAGGTCGACGCCGGTGACGACCGGATGCAGAAGAAGATCCGTACCGCCCAGCAGCAGAAGATCCCCTTCATGGTGATCGCCGGGGACGACGACGTGGCCGCCGGCACGGTCTCCTTCCGCTACCGGGACGGCTCGCAGCGCAACGGGGTGCCGTTGGCCGAGGCGGTGACCCACGTCCTGGACGTGGTCAAGTCCCGCACCAACGTCGGCCCCTCGGCCGCCTGACCCGCCACGACGGCGGCCCCCTCCTTCGGTGGGGCCGCCGTCGCGTGGGTGCCTCAGATCCCGCAGCTCGGTGCCGACCAGGACCGGCTGGGCGACGTGCCCAGGTGGGTGTGGTCGTTGTGTCCGGGGTATCCCGGGCCGAGGATGTTGGTGAACCCGTGGTTGCGGGCCTGCTGGGCCAGCGCGCAGAAGGAGTGCGACCCGACCAGGTCGATCCCGTCGCCGTAGAGGTGCCGGCTGTTGCCGGCGCCGCCGACCGCGCTGTTGCAGGAGTAGCTGCGGAATCCGCTGCTCAAATAGAGCGGTGAGTTGCCCATGGCCCGGCGCATCGCCTGGAGCTTCCACATCGAGACCAGGGCGTTGAAGCGTGCCGTGCTGGCCGAGACCGCGCCGCCGGACCAGTCGCTGTTGCACCGGTTCCACTCGGCGTAGCTGAAGCTGACCGGGGTGCAGTCCGGGTCCTGCAGGGCGTAGATCTGGTTGAAGGTCTGGGCACCGGCCACCCCGTCGGCGGCCAGCCCGTAGGCCTGCTGGAAGCGGATCACCGCCGACCGGGTGGCCGGGCCGTACGCCCCGTCCAGGGTCAGCACCGCGCCGTAGCCGGGGTAGCCGGAGACCCGGATCTGCAACTGGCGTACGTCCTCGCCGGTCATGCCGGAGGAGAGGGTTCGACCCCAGGTGTAGCAGGCGTCGGCCTGGGCGGGGGTGCCGGTGGCGGCCACCGCCGCCAGGCTGGCCAGCGCGGCCAGTACGCAGGCGGTGAGGGCACGCCCCAGACGGTGCCGGACGGTACGTCGTTCCACAGCAGCTCCAAATCGAGGATCTTCGAGGTGAGGGGACTGAAAGTTTTACCGATGTCGATGTAATCGTCAATAAATCCTGGTTTCCATCTGCGAACGGACCTCATCGCCGGCCGCGGTCACCGGATACCGCACGGTGCGGGTGGCGGACCGCCCCCACGCGGTACGTAGGATCGCCGTGTGACTGGGGCGGACGAGCAGCACACCGACAGGGACATGGCAGACGGGCTGGACCGGCTCTGGACCCCCCACCGGATGACCTACATCTCCGGTGAGGACCGGCCCGAGGGGGGCTACGAGAAGCCCTCCGGCTGCCCCTTCTGCCTGGCCCCCGGCCGATCCCAGGAGGAGAGCCTGGTGGTGGCCCGGGGCGAGCACGTCTTCGTGGTGCTCAACCTGTACCCGTACAACCCGGGTCACCTGCTGGTCTGCCCCTACCGGCACGTGGCCGACTACACCGACCTGGACGGGCCGGAGACCATCGAGCTGGCCTCCTTCACCCAGACCGCCATGCGGGTGATCCGCAAGGTCAGCAACGCCCACGGCTTCAACCTGGGGATGAACCAGGGCGGGGTGGCCGGGGCGGGCATCGCCGCCCACCTGCACCAGCACGTGGTGCCCCGGTGGGGCGGCGACGCCAACTTCATGCCGGTGATCGGCCGCACCAAGGTCCTGCCGCAACTGCTCGGCGACACCCGCGACCTGCTCCTGCGCGCCTGGCCCAGCTGACCGGCCCGTCAGATTCAGGTGAGCCGCTCCAGTGGACCGGTGCGCTCACGCCGAACCCCGCGGCAGGTGGGGCAGATCCAGGGGTACGCCGGCAGCGGATTGCGTAGGCAGCCGCGCTGAACTTCGACGTATCAGCGGATGATGCTCCAGCGATGGTCAGTGGAGTGCGAAGTCAGGGAAGTTCTCCAGGCCGGCTTCGGTGGGTTGGTAGCTGAGGATGTCATCGACGGCTTCCAACAACTGCGCTGTGCCGTGGACGACGTAGACTCCGGGGTTTTCGGCGAACGCCTTGGCCCAGTCGCACTGCATGACCTGATTCGTGAGAACCACGGGGCGGCCGTGCTGGAGGGCGAGTCGGGCCTGAATGCGCGCTCCGCTGGTCTCGCCTGCCTCAACGACAACAGTGGCGACTGCATATCCGCTCATGACGGCGTTGCGCATGGGGAAACTCTGGCGGCTCGGCGGGGCATCGGGCCAGAACTGGGAGATCACCAACCCGACGTCGGCGATGTGGTCCTGGAGGCGTTGGTTGTCTGCGGGGTAGTGCCGGCGGATTCCGGTGCCGATGACGGCGGCGGTGGGTCCTCCCGCCTCCAGGGCGGCGGTGTGTGCGGCAGTGTCGATGCCGGCGGCGAGCCCGCTGACCACGGTCATCCCACGCCCCGCCAGGGTGGTGGCGACCGCTTGGGCGATGCGTAGTCCGTCCCTGCTTGCCTTGCGGCTGCCGACGACGGCGACCGCCCGGTCATAGACCCGTAGGTCGCCTCGGCTGAACAGGAGTGGTGGCATCTCACGGATGCCGAGCAGTTGGGCGGGATAGGTGGCGTCGAAGAAGGCGTGGACGCCGATCCCTTCCCGCTGCCAGTCGGCGATCTCGGCGGCGGCAGCGTCGACCAGTTTGGCCGTCGAATCCGTGTCTGGGAAGAGGGTGTCAGATTGGCCGACTGTGCGGTCGAGGACGGCCTTGGCGCTGCCGTTCTCCTGGATGTCCAGGGCCGTCTCCGACCAGCGAGCCTGGGGACGGCGGAGGAGGGCCACCAAGGCGGCCCGCTCGATCGTCGCCGTGTCCATGCGCACGATGGTAGGCCCTGGCCTGCCCGCACGGCTCGGCCAACCCGACGACTGCTGCTGGCCAGTCTTCCCGACAAGGGTCATTGATCGAACATATGTTCGATTGCGGCTGCTGGTCAAGCAGGATCCAGGTGTTGTCATTGACGGCTCAGTCATCAGTCGGGGGTTCGGCGGGGACCAGGAGTTGGGTGCCGGACCAGTTGATGTCGTCGTCCGCGATGGATCTGTGGGGTTCGTCGTCCTCGTCGAGGGTGGAGTAGCTCGCGTAGTAGCGCCCGAAGCCGTAGCCGCCGGTCGCCAGGGTGGCCAGCGCCCACCGCCGGAGTTGATCGCGCAGCGTGTCGGGATCCCGCTCGCTGGCCGGCACCTGGATGACTCCGAGCAGGTCGTACCGCTCGTCGCGGGTGCCCGGGTCGACCACTCGGCAGAGCGACAGGGCGTACCGCACCTCCGGCTCCCGGGATATCCACATGACCGCACTCGACATGCCGCCTCCTCCCACTCGTTGTCCGAAACTTAGATGAGGATGCACCTGACAAAGCTTGATATCAAGTGTCACGACGAGAATACTGGGAGCCATCCTCGTCAGAGTGGGAGGTCGTAGATGTCCGTGCCGTCCGCAAGGCCCTCGGGTGTGCGTCAGTCGCCGGTCCAGCCAGGACAGTCGCCGGTCGTGCAGGCGTGGGAGCTGGGAATGCGGCTGCGCCAGCGCCGCGAGGAGGTCGGTCTGACCGCAGCGGCGGCTGGTCGCGCCATCGGCATCATCCAGGCGTACGTCTCGGGAGTGGAGTCGGGACGGGTGAAGCTCCCTGCCTCCCGCCTCGCTCGGATCATCGAGGTCTACGAACTGGAGCCGGAGGAGGCGGCCGAGCTGGAGGAGCTGCGCCTGGGCGCCAGTCGACGCGCGTGGTGGCACGAGTACGGCCAGCTCTTTCCGGCCGAGTTCATCCGCTTCCTCGGCTACGAGGCCGGTGCCGAGCACATCCGCTTCTACGACAACGAGCTGGTGCACGGCCTGTTGCAGACCGAGCAGTACGCCCGCGCGGTCATCGCCGGAGGGACGACGACCATCCGCCTGACCGAGGTGGAGCGGCGGGTGGCGGCGCGGATGGCCAGGCAGGCGCGACTGCACAACGAGAACCCGCTCCGAATGACGGCGCTGCTCGGCGAGGGCGCACTACGCCAGCAGGTCGGCGGCCCCGCCGTGATGAGCGAGCAGCTTGACCACCTGGTGCGGCTGGCGGTCGAGCGACCAGAGCAGTTCGAGATCCGCGTG
Source organism: Micromonospora sp. NPDC047134 (assembly GCF_040643455.1). NCBI lineage: Bacteria > Bacillati > Actinomycetota > Actinomycetes > Micromonosporales > Micromonosporaceae > Micromonospora > Micromonospora sp. NPDC047134. Next base: position 52,566 of record NZ_JBEYUI010000011.1, on the reverse strand, counting down.
CTGCCCTTCGCCGCCGGAGCGCACCCGGCGCTGGGCGGCTCCTTCCAGATCCTGTCGTTTCCGTCTCCCCGGCTGCCCGACCTGGTCTGGCAGGAGGTGCTGACCTCCATCGACATCATCGACCAGTCCACCCGGGTCACCGACTATCAGGTCACCTTCGCCGAGGCGCGCGAGCGGGCGTTAGGCTCGGAAGACTCGCTCGACCTGATCCGCCAGATCGCCAAGGAGATGACGTGACCTCGTCGTACAGCTCCGGGGAGGGCTGGTTCAAGTCCTCCCGTAGCTCCAACAACGCCAACTGCGTCGAGGTGCGGTTCGGTGGCGGTGCGGTGGATGTCCGGGACACCAAGGACCGCAGCGGCCCGATGCTCACCTTCGACGCCTCCGCCTGGGCCGGTTTCCTGACCGGGCTCAAGGCCGACTCAGCGGGCTAGCCCGGCAGTCCTGGACCCTCCACCCTCTCCGGTTCCGGCGGTCAGCACGGCAGCCGTCGCTGGTCGGACTGCCCTCCCCCGGAGGACCGGGGTGGCGTCAGATGGATGCCGGGAAGTTCGCCTTGGCTGCCTTACCGACCAGAGCGGTCAGGGTGGCATCCACCCCGGCACCGACGAGGCCACCGGCGATCGGGATGCCCTTGGCCAAGGTGATCACGGACCGCTGCGTCCCGTACTTGGCGAGGAGCGCGAAGCCGACTCGCGCGTTGATCTGTCGGATGGCAGTGACCGGGATCGCCTTGATCATTTGCGCGGTCAGCTTCGTTCCGATCTTGACCCCGACCCCGTGGAGGCTGCTCGCCAGCGTCCCGCCTGCCGTGGTGAGCATGATGATGGTCTGGACGTGCGGGTCCGAGATGTCGTAGCCCCGCAGGTGCGCGATCGACCCGACGAGTCGAGCGTTGATCACCAGTGACCCGGCGATGTTCGCGGGGATCGTGACGGGCATGGCCACGAAACCGCCCAGGCCAGTGACGAACCCGTTCGTCGAAGACGCTGCCACCGACTCCATGATCAGTCGATCGATCACCCGCTCGACTGCTGCTTCCCGCGCCTTACCGTCTAGGGCTTGGCCATCGGAGTCGATGATCGAGCCCTCTGTGGCCGGGAGGGCCTTGCTGAGCCGGTCCTGTGCGTAGGTGACCGATCCGGTGATCGGGCCGACCCCATCTCGGACGACCTTGACGGTCATGTCCTGGAAGAAGCGAACCATGGCATTGGACTTGTCCTCACCACGTTCGCCCGGGTCGCCTTCGTTCGCTTCCATGATTCTCCGTTTCACTGGCTAGAAAGAGAGCGTCGGGCGGGCGAAGGTGCAGAGTAAAGGACCGTCCATAGAAGATCTACCTAAGACGGATATCCGACGCCGGCCACTCGCCGTGGCCGAACCGGGTGCTTTCCGCGGCGGATTGATCCGCGTGGCCCGGTCCCTCGTACGGATGATCGTGATGAATATCTGCCCAGCACCGCCCTTGGGATGGCACGATGCGCCGGTGGCGGAGTCGAGACGGACGCTGGGTCGCAGCGGCATCGGGGTCAGCGCCCTGGGCATGGGCTGCTGGGCGATAGCCGGTCCCTGGGCGGAGGGGCGTACCCCCCTGGGCTGGGGGGCGGTCGACGACGCCGAGTCGGTACGGGCGATCCGCCGGGCCCTGGACCTGGGGGTGACCCTGTTCGACACCGCGGACACCTACGGTGCCGGGCACGGCGAGCGCCTCCTGGGGCGGGCCCTGGCCCGGCGGCGGGACGCGGCGGTCATCGCCACCAAGTGGGGCTACACCTTCGACGAGCAGACCCGGCAGGCCACCGGTACGGACCCCTCACCGGCCTACCTGCACCGGGCCGTCCGGGCCTCGCTGCGGCGGCTGGGCACCGACCGGATCGACCTGTATCAACTGCACCTGGCCGACCTGCCGGTGGCCCGGGCCCAGGCCCTGATCGGCACCCTGGAGGACCTGGTCACCGAGGGCCTGATCCGGGCGTACGGCTGGAGCACCGACCGCACCGACCGGGCCGCCGCCTTCGGCGACGCCCCGCACGCCGCCGCCGTCCTGCACAGCCTGTCGGTGCTGCGCGACGCCCCGGAACTGCTCGACCTGTGCGAGAAGTACGACCTGGCCAGCGTCAACCGGGGGCCGCTGGGCATGGGGCTGCTCACCGGCAAGTACCACCCCGCCTCGATCCTGCCCCACGACGACATCCGGGGCATGACCTCAGGCTGGTTGGAGTGGTTCCGGGGTGGTCGTCCCGCCCCGGAGTGGCTGCGCCGGGTGCAGGCCGTCCGGGAGGCGTTGACCGCCGACGGCCGTACCCTGGCCCAGGGGGCGCTGGGTTGGATCTGGGCCCGCAGCGACCGGACCATCCCGATCCCGGGCTGCCGCACGGTGGCCCAGGTGGAGGAGAACGCCGCCGCGCTGACCCGGGGCCCGCTGACCCCGGACCACTTCGCCGAGGTCGAACACCGACTGGCCGCCCTGCGCGCCGCCGCCCTGCGGGCGGTCGACCGCCCCTACTGGCCCAGCCCGATGCTCCCCACCGCCCGCCCCTGACGTCCCGGCCCTCGGGCGGGCGGCCCTAACCGGGGTACGCCCGCCACCCGGCCTCAGGCGTGCTCCTTGCGGACCTGGTCGGCCAGGTGCTCCGGCATGGGGTCGTACCGCACGAACCGGCGGCGGAAGGTGCCCGCCCCGGCGGTCATCGCCCGCAGTTCGACGGCGTAGCGCAGCAGCTCCGTGGCGGGCACCTCGGCCCGGACCAGGCTGCGCCCCTCGGCCTGCGGGTCCGGCTCGGTGCCCAGCACCCGGCCCCGACGGCCGGACAGGTCACCCAGCACGGTGCCCACGCTGCCGTCCGGCACCCGCACGGTCACCTCGTCGACCGGCTCCAGCAGCACCGGCCGGCCCTTGCCGGCGGCGTCGCGCAGGGCCAGGGCCCCGGCGGTCTGGAAGGCCGCGTCGGAGGAGTCGACACTGTGCGCCTTGCCGTCGACCAGGGTCACCCGCAGGTCCACCACGGGGTGTCCGGCGAGCAGCCCGCGTTCCATCTGGGCGCGTACCCCCTTCTCCACCGAGGGGATGTAGTTGTGCGGGACCGCCCCGCCGACCACCCGGTCGACGAACTCGAAGCCGGCGCCCCGGGGCAGCGGCTCCACCTCGATGTCGCAGACCGCGTACTGGCCGTGCCCGCCGGACTGCTTGACATGCCGGCCGTGCCCGGTCGCCGGTGCGGTCAGGGTCTCCCGCAACGACACCTTGACCGGCTCGGTGTCCAACTCCACCCCGCCGGCGCGCAGCCGGTCCAGGACCACGTCGGCGTGCGCCTCGCCCATGCACCACAGCACCAGTTGGTGGGTCTGCGGGTTGCGTTCCAGCCGCATCGTCGGATCGCCGGCCACCAGGCGGGCCAGGTTGCGGGCCAGGGCGTCCTCATCCGAGCGGGTCCGGGCCACGATCGCCACCGGCAGCAGCGGCTCCGGCATCTCCCACGGGGCGATCAGCAGGGGGTCCTCCTTGGCGGAGATGGTGTCCCCGGTCTCCGCGCTGCCGGACTTGGTGATCGCGCAGATGTCCCCGGCCACCGCCGCACCGACCTCACGCAGGGTGGCGCCCAGCGGGCTGTACAGGTGCGCGATCCGCTCGTCGGCGTCGTGGTCGGGGTGGCCGCGTTCGGCCAGGCCGTGCCCGGCGATGTGCACCGTCTGGTCCGGGCGCAGGGTGCCGGAGAAGACCCGCACCACGCAGACCCGGCCGACATGCCGGTCGATGGTGGTCTTGACCACCTCGGCGACCAGGGGACCCTCCGGGTCGCAGGTCAGCGGCGGCCGGGGGGAGCCGTCCACCCCGGTGACCGCGGGCAGGGTGTGCTCCAGCGGCGAGGGGAAACCGGCGGTCAGCACCTCCAGCAGGGCGTCCACCCCCACCCCGGTGGCCGCGCAGACCGGCACCACCGGATAGAAGTGGCCCCGGGCCACGGCCTTCTCCAGGTCCTCGACCAGGACGGCGGGGTCGATCTCCTCCCCGGCCAGGTACCGGTCCATCAGGGTCTCGTCCTCGCTCTCGGCGATGATCCCCTCGATGAGTTCGTCCCGGGACTCCGTGATGGCCGGCAGGTGCTCCGGGTCGGGCTCACGCACCTGGGCGGGCAGCCCCTCCGTGTAGTCGAAGACCCGCCGGGTGATCAGCCCCAGCAGGCCGGCGGTGGAGACCCCGTCATCGCCGAGCATCGGCAGGTACAGCGGCAGCACGTTGTCGCCGAAGACCCGCTGGCACAGCGCCACCGCCTCGTCGAAGTCGGCGCGGGGATGATCCAGCCGGGCCACCGCCACCGCCCGGGGCATGTCGACCGCGGCGCACTCCTCCCACAGGGCGGCGGTGGCGGCGTCCATCCCGTCCACCGCGGAGACCACGAACAGGGCGGCGTCGGCGGCCCGCAGCCCGGCCCGCAACTCGCCGATGAAGTCGGCGTACCCGGGGGTGTCCAGCAGGTTGACCTTGATGCCGTCGTGCATCAGCGGCGCACAGGCCAGGGCGACCGACCGCTGCTGGCGTACGGCCGCGGGGTCGTGGTCGCAGACCGTGGTGCCCTCGGCGACCGAACCGGCGCGGGAGATGGTGCCGGTGGCCGCCAGCAGCGCCTCGACCAGGGTGGTCTTGCCCGCACCGGAGTGCCCGACGAGCACCACGTTGCGAATCTTCGCCGGGTCCGTCACCACCGGCACCCCGGTGGCGTGCTTGTCCTGACTCTTCTGCGCCATCGGGCGCACCTCCCTCAGCCGGTGGTGGCGACCGCCGCGCGCGACGGGATGCGGCCCGGACGGGGTTCCGCGGCGATCATCCTCCGGTGGTTAGCCCCGGACCGGGCAGTCAACGGGCGGTCGGGTGAGCTGGGTCACCCTCTCGACTCGATCCCACACCCGATGGCGGACCGGCACAACCCTCTTGGCTAGGACCGGCGTTGTTGCCGTCGCCGGGCCGACCGTTATCGTGGGACCGCCATGGCGAAGATCTTCCAAGTGTCGGTCCGCGCGGGGATGACCCGCGTCGTCGAGCCGATTGCCCGCCGCCTCCTGCGCGCGGGCGTGTCCCCCAACGCGGTCACCGTCGCGGGCACCGTAGGGGTGCTCGTCGGCGCCCTCGGCTTCGGCGCCCGCGGCCACCTGGTCGCCGGTGCGCTGATCGTGACGGTCTTCGCGCTCACCGACATGCTCGACGGGACGATGGCCCGGATGAGTGGCGGATCCACCCGATTCGGCGCGTTCCTGGACTCCAGCATGGATCGGGTGGCAGACAGTGCGGTGTTCGGCGCGGTCGCGTTCTACCTGGCCGGGCAGGGGGACCGCGCCGGTACGGCCGCCGCGTTGATCTGCCTGGCCGCCGGTGGACTCGTCTCGTACGTCAAGGCCCGCGCCGAGGGGCTGGGCATGAGCGGCAACGTCGGCATCGCCGAACGTACCGAGCGGTTGCTGATCGTCGGGGTGGGTGGCCTGCTGGCCGAACTGGTCCACCCGGTGGCCCTGCCGATCGCCCTGTGGCTGCTGGCGGCGGTGTCCCTGTTCACCGTGGGGCAGCGGATGCGGTTCGTCTACCGGCAGGCCCAGCAGGTCGACGTGCCGGGCGGCCAGGGGTGAGCGGCACAGCCCGACCCCGGGGGTGCCGGTGAATCTCACCGAACTCGGCTACGTGGCCGGCTGGCGACTGGTCCGGGCCCTGCCCCGCCCGATGGCTGCGGCGGCCTTCAACGCCGGTGCCGACCGGGCTCACCGTCGTCGGGGCGCCGGTGTCACCCGACTGCGGGCCAACCTGCGCCGGGTGGTCGGCCCGGAGCTGCCCGAGGCCGAGCTGGACGACCTGGTCCGCGCGGGCCTGCGGTCGTACGCCCGCTACTGGATGGAGGCCTTCCGGCTGCCCTCGCTGAGCCGGGAGCAGGTGCTGTCCACCTTCCGGCTGGACGGCGCCGAGCTGCTCGCCGCCGACGTGGCCGCCGGGCGGGGTGCGGTGGTGGCCCTGCCACACGCCGGCAACTGGGACCTGGCCGGGGCCTGGGTGGTGGCCAACGGCTGGCCGCTGTCCACGGTCGCCGAGCGACTCAAGCCGGAGGCGGTCTACCAGCGGTTCGTGGCCTTCCGGGAAGGGCTGGGCATGGAGATCCTGCCCACCACCGGTGGTCACCGGCCACCCCTGGACGTGCTGACCGACCGGCTCAACGCCGGGGCGGTGGTGCCGCTGCTGGCCGACCGGGACCTGTCCGCCCGCGGGGTGGAGGTCAGTTTCTTCGGCGGCCGGACCCGGATGCCGGCCGGTCCGGCTCTGCTGGCGTTGCGCACCGGAGCGCCGCTGTATGTGGCCTCGTTGTGGTACGAACCGGATGCGGCCCGCGCGGCGATCGAGGGTCCGCTGCCGGTGCCGGGTCCGGAAGAAGGCGCCCTGGACACCCGGGTCCGGTCGCTGACCCAGCTGATCGCCGACGGTCTGGCGGCGGGTATCGCGCGGCATCCGCAAGACTGGCATATGTTGCAGCGGATGTGGCTGGACTGAGGGGACGGGCGCAATGCGGATCGGCATCGTCTGTCCGTACTCCTTCGATGTGCCGGGCGGGGTGCAGAACCACGTCATGGACCTCGCCGAGGCGTTGATCGGGCTCGGCCACGAGGTGAGCGTGCTCGCCCCGGCGGACGAGGACGTCCCCCTGCCGTCGTACGTGGTCTCGGCCGGTAGGTCGGTGCCGCTGCCGTACAACGGCTCGGTGGCCCGGATCGCCTTCGGCCCGGTCTCCACCGCCCGGGTCCGCCGGTGGATCACCCGGGGCGACTTCGACGTGCTGCACGTGCACGAGCCGCTGACCCTGAGCATCTCCATGCTCGCGGTGCTCTCCGCCCGCGGGCCGGTGGTGGCCACCTTCCACACCGCGATGACCCGGTCCCGGGTGCTGTCCGCCGCCCAGGGGGCCCTCCAGATCGTGCTGGAACGGATCACCGCCCGGATCGCGGTGAGTGCCCTGGCCCGCAAGGTGCAGGTGGAGCACCTCGACGGCGGGGCGGTGGAGATCCCCAACGGGGTGGCGGTGGCCAAGTTCGCCGGAATGCCCCCGCTGCCCGGCTGGCCGGGGGAGTGCGGCCCGGGCAGCGGCGGCACCCTGGGCTTCCTGGGCCGGTTCACCGAGCCCCGCAAGGGCTTCCCGATCCTGCGGGACGCCTTCGTCGAGCTGGCCCCCCGGCGACCCGGGCTGCGCCTGCTGGTCGCCGGCCCCGGCGACCCGGACGACCTGTTCGACCGGTTTCCCCCCGAGCTTCGGGACCGGGTCACCTTCCTGGGGCTGGTGCCCGAGGCGGAGAAGGCCCGGATGCTGCGCAGCGTGCACCTCTACGTGGCGCCGAACACCGGGGGCGAGTCCTTCGGCATGATCCTCACCGAGGCGTTGGCCGCCGGTACCACCGTGGTCGCCAGCGACCTGGACGCCTTCCGCCGGGTGCTGGACAACGGACGGGCCGGACGGTTGTTCCCCACCGGTGACGCCGCCGCCCTGGGCCGTACCCTCGCCGAACTGCTGGACGATCCGGCCGCCCGGGCGGAGTTGACCGCCTGCGGCGACCAGGTGGTGGCGAATTTCGACTGGCCCGTGGTTGCCCGCCGGGTTCTGGAGGTATACGCAGCAGCGATCGAGGCGACCGACGGGCGGGTGATCGACCAGGAGTGGGTGGGACTGGACTGACCGGGAGGAACGGGAGCAGCACTACGATGCCGGGCATGTGGTGGGTGGTGGGGGCGACGGTGGTCGTCGCCCTGGTGGCGACGTACCTGATCTGGACCGCCGGTCGGGTCGAGCGCCTGCAGGCCCGTGCAGAGCTGGCGGCCCGTGCCCTGGACGCCCACCTGCTGCGCCGCGCCGCCGCCGCCGCGGTGCTGGCCGAACGCCGCTACGGCGTCGAGTTGTACGCGGCGGCCCGCATCGCCCTGGACGCCGAGCCCCAGGAGCGGGAGGCGGCTGAGAACGACCTGACCCGGCAACTGCGGGCGGTCCAGCTGGACCCGGCCGACCCGGACTGCGAGGCGGTCATCGCGGCCAGCCGGCGACTCGCCCTGGCCCGCCAGGTGCACACCGACCTGGTCCGCGACGCCCGTACCGCGCGCAGCCGCCGCCTGGTGCGCCTGTTCCGGATGGGACGACGGCACACCTGGCCGCGCTACTTCGACATCGACGACCCGACCCTCACCGTGCCGATCGTGGACGTCTCCCCCCGCTGACCAGGGCCGTCTTGGGTGACGGGGGCCACATTCCAGGCCACCGGCGCTGCGATTGGCTGTCGGAAACGGCGCCGCCGCGGCCATAGCATTCCGCTGCCCCCACCCGCGCGCCTCAAGGAGCGATCAGCCGTGACTTCCCCGAATCCCAGCGCCACCAGTTCGGCCGTCGGCACCGCCCGCGTCAAGCGGGGGATGGCCGAGATGCTCAAGGGTGGCGTGATCATGGACGTGGTGACTCCCGAGCAGGCGAAGATCGCCGAGGACGCCGGAGCGGTAGCGGTGATGGCGCTGGAGCGGGTACCCGCCGACATCCGCGCCCAGGGCGGGGTCTCCCGGATGAGCGACCCGGACATGATCGACGGGATCATCAACGCGGTCTCCATCCCGGTGATGGCCAAGGCCCGCATCGGTCACTTCGTCGAGGCCCAGATCCTCCAGGCCCTCGGTGTCGACTACGTCGACGAGTCCGAGGTGCTCACCCCGGCCGACTACGCCAACCACATCGACAAGTGGGCCTTCACGGTCCCCTTCGTCTGCGGGGCGACCAACCTGGGCGAGGCGCTGCGCCGGATCACCGAGGGCGCTGCCATGATCCGCTCCAAGGGGGAGGCCGGCACCGGGGACGTCTCCAACGCCACCACCCACATGCGCAAGATCCGCCAGGAGATCCGTCGACTGTCCACGCTGCCCACCGATGAGCTGTTCGTCGCGGCCAAGGAGTTGCAGGCCCCGTACGAGCTGGTCAAGGAGGTGGCCGAGACCGGCAAGCTGCCGGTGGTGCTGTTCACCGCCGGTGGCATCGCCACCCCGGCCGACGCGGCGATGATGATGCAGCTCGGGGCGGAGGGGGTCTTCGTCGGCTCCGGCATCTTCAAGTCCGGCAACCCGGCCCAGCGGGCCGCCGCGATCGTCAAGGCGACCACCTTCCACGACGACCCGGAGATGCTGGCCAAGATCTCCCGGGGGCTCGGTGAGGCGATGGTCGGCATCAATGTCGACGACATCCCCGTCCCGCACCGCCTGGCCGACCGCGGCTGGTGAGGTGCAAGGAAGGGCACCTTATTAACGCCTGCGGTAGAGGAAGGGCCCCTTCTTAACGCTTCCCGGAAGGAGCACAGTGCCCGCACCCGTGATCGGCGTGCTCGCCCTCCAGGGCGACGTTCGCGAACACCTCACCGCCCTGACCGGCGCGGGCGCGCAAGCCCGTCCGGTACGCCGACCCGCGGAACTGGACGCGGTCGACGGCCTGGTCATCCCGGGCGGAGAGTCCACCACCATCAGCAAACTGGTCGACATCTTCGAGTTGCGCGAACCGATCGACAAGCGGATCGCCGCCGGTCTGCCGGTATACGGCTCCTGCGCCGGCATGATCATGCTGGCCACCGAGGTCCTGGACGGGCGTCCGGATCAGCGTGGCTTCGAAGGCATCTCGATGACCGTCCGACGCAACGCCTTCGGTCGGCAGGTCGACTCCTTCGAGGCCCCGGTGGAGATCGCCGGGATCGAGGGCGGCCCGCTGCACGCGGTCTTCATCCGGGCCCCCTGGGTCGAGCGGGTCGGCGAGGGGGTCGAGGTGCTCGGCCGGGTCTCCGACGGCCGGATCGTGGCGGTCCGCCAGGGCAACCTGCTGGCCACCTCCTTCCATCCGGAACTCACCGGCGACCTTCGCCTGCACCGGCACTTCGTGAACCTGGTCCGCGCCTGAGCACCCTTGATCGTGTGAATCTTGGACAGTTGTCGTCAATCGCTGACGACAACTGTCCAAGATTCGGCGGGAGACCCGGCCACCCAAAGAGTGAATAATCGGTTTTGTGCCATATCAGCGGGATTGTGGCGGCGGTCCGTGTTACCGGTGTGCGGCGGGTGACGAGCCCCGGGGGTCCCTCGGTAGGATTGTCGAGATTCGGCAGGGCCTTCTGGCCGCCACGGCTTCCACCAGAGCAGACCGGCACCACCGCGTGCGCCGGTGCGGAGCGGGGCGTGCGCGGTGCGGTCGATGCAGACGGCGGGTAGCAACGGAGGTAACAGATGTCCGGCCACTCAAAGTGGGCGACGACCAAGCACAAGAAGGCGGTCATCGACGCCAAGCGCGGCAAGATGTTCGCCAAGCTGATCAAGAACGTCGAGGTCGCGGCGCGGACCGGCGGTGGCGACCCGGCCGGCAACCCGACCCTCTACGACGCGATCCAGAAGGCCAAGAAGAACTCGGTCCCCAACGACAACATCGACCGGGCGGTCAAGCGCGGCTCCGGCCTGGAGGCCGGCGGCGCCGACTACCAGACGATCATGTATGAGGGGTACGGCCCGAACGGGGTCGCGCTGCTGATCGAGTGCCTGACCGACAACCGCAACCGCGCCGCCACCGAGGTACGCACCGCCCTGACCCGCAACGGCGGCTCCTTCGCCGACGCCGGCTCGGTGTCGTACATGTTCTCCCGCAAGGGCGTGGTGATCGTGCCGAAGGCCGGCACCAGCGAGGACGACGTGATGCTGGCCGTCCTGGACGCCGGGGCCGAGGAGGTCAACGACCTGGGCGAGGCCTTCGAGGTGGTCTCCGAGCCGGGTGACCTGATCGCGGTCCGCACCGCCCTGCAGGACGCCGGCATCGAGTACGAGTCGGCCGAGTCCGCCCTGATCCCCAGCGTCAACGTGCCGCTGGACGAGGAGGGCGCGCGGAAGGTCTTCAAGCTGATCGACGTGCTGGAGGATTGCGACGACGTGCAGAACGTCTACGCCAACTTCGACATCTCCGACGAGATCATGGCGGCGGTCGGCTGAGCCGACCCGACCACTGGCGCGACCTCAGGGCGCGTACGCGAGCCTCGGGCTCGGGTGCGCGCCCTGCTGCGTTCCGCATCCCCGATCGAAGACCATCGGCCTCCCGGGGTTGCTAGAGACATCTTTCTAAAGCATTCTCTAGGGTATGCCCGAAGAGTTGCCGCCGCGAGCCGTCAAGGTCACCGATCCACGCGCCCTGCGGGCGTACGCGCACCCGCTGCGGATGCGTCTGATCGGGTTGCTCCGTGGCGAAGGCCCGATGACCGCGACGCAGGCCGCCGCCCGGCTCGACGACAACGTGCCCAACTGCTCGTTCCACCTGCGGCAACTCGCCAAGTACGGGTTCGCCGAACGGGTGCCCGGGGCGGACGGCAGGGAACGGCCCTGGCGGGCCACCACCCTGTACACCTCCTGGGACGACGACTCCGACGACCCGGACATGAGGGCGGCGACGGACCAGATCAACAGCGTGATGCTCGGTGTCTACCTGCAACGTGGACAGGACTACCTGGCGATCCGCGCCGACGAGCCGGTCGAGTGGCGGGTGGCGGCCGGCTTCGGCGACACGCTGCTGCATGTCACCGCCGCTGAGCTGCGCGAGCTGACCGAGCAGGTCGAGGCGCTGCTGGCCCGGTACGACGAACGGATCACCGACCCGGCGAAGCGTCCGCCCGGGTCCCGCCCGGTGACCTTCGTCCAGATGGCGCTCCCGCGCGGCGCCGTACCAGTCGAGGGCCGGCGAGCGGAGTCCGACCATGACTGAACCCCTGGTACTGGCCGACCCGGCGCCGCCGCGCCGGCCGCGCATCCCACGCCTGCTGCGGCAGACGGCCTTCCGTCGCTACTGGTCCGCACAGACCGTCTCCCTCTTCGGCGACCAGGTCACCATGCTCGCCGTGCCGCTGCTGGCCCTGCTCGCGGTCGGTGCCGGACCGGCCGAGATGGGCTACCTGACCGCCGCCTCGCTGCTGCCGAACCTCTTCCTCTCCCTGCCGGCCGGCGCCTGGGTGGACCGCCACCCGCGCCGACGTCGGGTGATGATCGTCGCCGACCTCGGTCGGGCGGCTCTGCTGCTGCTCGTGCCGCTGCTCTGGTGGGCCGGCGCCCTGAATCTGCTGCTGCTGTGTGTCGTGGCCTTCCTGATCGGTTGTCTCTCGGTCTTCTTCGAGGTGGCGCACAGCAGCCTGTTCGCCGCCCTGGTCCCTCGATCGGACTATGTGGACGCCAACAGTCTGGTCAACGGCAGCCGGGCCATGTCCCATGTGGCCGGCCCGAGCATCGGTGGGGTGCTCGTGCAGGTGCTCACCGCACCGGTCGCCCTCCTCTCCGGCGTGCTCACCTATCTGGTGTCGGCGGTCTTCCTGGCCCGGACCAGGGTCACGGAGCGCGCCGTGACCACCGGCCCCGCCCGGGGCATGGCGGCGGGGGTACGGTTCGTGGCCCGCTCCGAGGTGCTGCGGGCGACCCTGCTCGGCACCACCACCCTCAACCTGTTCAACTACATGTTCGCGGCGCTCTTCGTGCTGTACGTGACCACCGAGCTGGGTGTCTCACCCGGCATCCTGGGGCTGGTGATCGGGGCCGGGGCGGTCGGCGGACTGCTCGGTGCGGCCGTGACCGGCCCGGTCAGTCGCCGGATCGGCATCGGCCCCGCGGTGCTCGTCGGGTTCGTCGCCTTCCCGGCCCCTCTGATCCTCGTGCCGCTGGCCATGGGGCCGGAGCCGGTGGTGCTCGCGTTGCTGTTCACCGCCGAGCTGGTCTCCGCGCTGGGCGTCATGGTCCTCGACATCGCGGTCGGCTCGGTGCAGATCGCGGCCACCCCGGTGGCCATGCTCGCCGTGGTCTCCGGGTTCAGGCGCACCGTCAACCACGGCATCCGACCGATCGGCGCCCTGGTCGGCGGGACACTAGGTGCCGCGATCGGGGTACGCCCCGCGCTCTGGATCGCCAGCCTCGGCGCCCTGCTCGGGGTGCTCTGGGTCCTCTTCTCACCGCTGCGCGGCATGCGCGGGCTGCCCGAAGAGTGACACCCGCTGCGCCGTCGATCGGCAGATCCGTCAGTCGAAGAGGCCGGCCGGTGGCGGGAACCGGCCCTCCCGGGCGTGGGAGTAGTCGCGCGACTCGGCCACCAGGGCGTCGGGGTCGAAGCGCAGCAGGGTGCAGCCGGAGATGGTCAGCGGCGCATCGTGCGGGTAGGTGATCGCCCAGTACTCGACCGTCGCCGTGTCGCCGTCCCTGCGCGGTGCGCCGAACCAGACCTCGGCCGGGCGGGTCTCCTCACGGAAACACTCCTCGACATAGGCGCGCAGCCCGTCCCGTCCTCGACAGGGACGAAACAGTGAAGCCCAGTGGACCCCGTCGGTCGCCTGTAGCTTGACGATGCTCTCGACGTCCTTGCTGGGCCAGCCGTGGGTCCAGGCGTCCGCCCAGCGCTGCGCGGCATCCCGTACATCCATGATCATTCTCCTCGGGCAGGTGGTGCTCGGAGTTCTACCACCGGGCTGCGACACTGCGGCCCGGTGCCGGGCCCGGGGTGGGGGAGCGGCCCAGGCCAGGAAGCGGTCGAACAGTTCCTCCGGCGCGGGCAGCGGGCCCTCGGCGTGCCGCAGCAGGTCGCCGGTGGCGTCGAAGAGCATCCCGGCCAGGTAGACCGACAGACCCACCCGGTCGCCGCCGTACTCGACCCGCAGCAGCCTCCGCGCCCTGGGGCACGGCCAGGGCCCCGCGCACACCCCACAAGACCACCCCGGGCGTACGGGCGGATGCCGCTGCACCGCAGGCCACGAGTTCACCGGCTGCCCCTGATCGGGTGAAGGGTTCAGTGCGCTCATGCAGCCATGCTGCCCCACAGCGTTGTCTGCGTCAATAGACTCCGTAGTTGTCGGAGTCGAGGCAGGTTGCCGCTGTCATTGTCAACTCATGGAGTTGGTGGGCGTGTCGGAGATCCGGGAGATGCTGGGAAACGTCTCCCGGCAGCGCGCGTCCGTCATCGCCAACCAGCGGAACTTCCCCGAGCCGATCGCCGTGCTGGCGATGGGCAAGGTGTGGCGGAAGTCGGATGTGGAAGCCTGGATCAGGGAGCACCGGCCGGAGTTGGCCCAGGACTGACCAGGGGGAGTGGTGGCGGTCGAACGGTTCAGCCCCGGGGAAGCTGATGCTGCACCGCCCCGGCGAGGCCCACGCGGTCGAGGTCTTCTGGTCCGGCCCGCGGCGCACCTTCGCCGGCTGGTACTTCAACCTCCAGGACCCCTTCCGGCGTACCCCCATCGGGGTGGACACCCTGGACCACGAGCTTGACCTGTGGTGGGCGGCGGACGCCGACCGGTACGTCTTCAAGGATGTGGAACTGTTCGCCCAGCGGCTGGTCGAGGGGCGCTACCCGGGGATGGCCGAGGCGATCCGGGCCGAGGGTGACCGGATCGCCGCCCTGCTCGACGCGGGCCGACGCTGGTGGGACGAGTCCTGGGCGACCTGGCAGCCCGACCCGGCCTGGTCGGCTCCCCGCCTGCCGGCCGACTGGGCCACCGTCCCGATCGACCAGGGCTGAACGCCGGCATCCCGGCGACCAGGGTCGGTCACCGGGATGCGGACGAGCGCAGTGGCACTGCTCAGCTCAGGGTCTCGCGCTCCCGCCAGGCGGTACGGATCGAGGTGCGGCCGTTGGTGCGCAGCAGGGAACCCTCGTACACCCGGGACCCGGCCAGCACGAACCCGAGCGCCGCGACCAGCAGCAGGGCCAGGGAGGCGAACAGCTCCCAGAGGGCGGCGTCACCGCTGAACAGCCGCAGCGGCATCGCGGTCGGCGAGGAGAACGGCAGGTAGGACAGCACCCGCATGGCACCGGGGTTGTCGTTGAGGAAGACCACCGCGAAGAACGGCAGCATCACCGCCAGCTGCACCGGCATGGACACCCCGCTGATGTCCTCCAGCCGGTTGACCAGGGCGCCGGTCGCCGCCCACATCGAGGCGATCAGCACGAAGCCGAGCACGAAGAACGGCACGAACCAGCCGATCGCCGGGCCGAGCAGGGAGAGCAACTCGTTGCTGTCGCCGAAGGCCATACCGGCCACCGCCACGGCGGCGATCAACACGATCTGCCCCAGCGCCAGCAGGGTGCCGGCGAGCATCTTGCCGGCCAGCAGGGCGCGCACCGGCACCGCGGCGACGAGGATCTCCACGATCCGGGTCTGCTTCTCCTCGATGATGCTCTGCGCGATCTGCATACCGAAGGTCTGCGAGGTGATGAAGAAGATGAAGGCGAAGGCCATCGGCACCAGGAAGGCCAACAGCGGGTCCACCGCGTCCGGGTTCAGCAGCCGCACCGGGGGCGCGCTGCTCAACGCGGAGACCACGTCGCTGGGGGCCTCGTTCATGGCCAGCACCGCCGGGCCGGAGACCACCGCGGCATCGGCCTCGCCGTCGCGGACCGCCTGCTCGGCGGCGGCGTCGTCGGCCACCACCCGCACCTCCAGCCCGGCCTGGCGCAGCGGACCGGCCGCCGCCTCGGTCACCGCCACCGTGGAGGGCCCACCCGAGAGCAGGGGCGGCAGCACGGTCGCCGCCGCCGCGATGAGCAGGAAGAACAGCGTACTGATCAGGAAGGTGCGGTCGCGCAGCTTGACCCGGATCTCCCGGGCGGCTACCAGCCGGGTGGCCTCGAAGGTGTTCACTGGGTGACCTCTCGGAAGATCTCGGCGAGGGAGGGGGTGACCGGACGGAAAGCGCGCACCGGGCCCCGGGCGAGGGCGGCGTGCAGCACCTTCTGCTCGTCGGCCTCGGCGGCGAGGTCGAAGACGGCGCGGGGCCCGTCCAGGTCCACCAGGCTGACCCCGGCCTGATCCCGCAGCCAGCCCGCGTCGGTGTCCACCACCAACTCGAAGCGGTGGGTGGCGGAGGAGGCGCGCAACTGCTCCCGGCTGCCGGCGGCGCGGATCGCACCGTCCGCGATGATCACCAGGTCGTCACAGAGCCGCTCCACCACGTCGAGTTGGTGGCTGGAGAACAGCACCGGTACGCCGGCGGCGGCCCGCTCCCGCAGCACCGCCAGGACGGTGTCCACGGCCATCGGGTCCAGCCCGGAGAAGGGCTCGTCCAGCACCAGCACCTCCGGGTCGTGCACCAGGGCGGCGGCGATCTGGGCCCGCTGCTGGTTGCCCAGCGACAGGGTCTCCAGCAGGTCGTCGCCCCGCTCGGCCAGCCCGATCCGGTCCAGCAGGGTGTCCGTGGCGCGACGGGCGCCCTCCGCGGTCATCCCGTGCAGCCGACCCAGGTAGACCACCTGCTCCCGGACACTCATCTTCGGGTAGAGGCCGCGCTCCTCCGGCATGTAGCCGAACCGTCCCCGGATCTGGCGGCTCAGCGGCCTGCCGCCCCAGGTCACCTGTCCCGCGTCGGCGGCCAGCACCCCGAGGATGATCCGCATGGTGGTGGTCTTGCCGGCGCCGTTGCCGCCGACGAAGCCGGTCATCCGACCGGCGGCGACCTCGAAGGACACGTTCTTGAGCACCTGACGGTCGCCGAAGCTGCGGTCGACACCGTCTAGGCGGAGGACTGTGGTCACGGCTTACACGCTAGATCTTTCATGATCTACCGCCGTCCCTCCGGGGACGGAAATCACGTCTCATCCTCGCGGCGGAGGCCGGTCACCCGCCGGGACGGACCACCCCCTGCTCGTACGCGAAGACCACCGCCTGCACCCGGTCCCGCAGCTCAAGCTTGGCCAGCACCCGGCTGACATGCGACTTCACGGTCGCCTCGCCGAGGTGCAGGGCGCCGGCGATCTCGGCATTGCTGGCACCCCCGGCCACCAGGATCAGGACCTCCCGCTCCCGGGGGGTGAGGTCGGCCAGGGCGGCCTGCGGATCCGGCCCCCCGGCGCTCGGCCCGCCGGACCGGGCGAAGGTGGCGATCACCCGGCGGGTGATCTCCGGGGCGAGCAGACCGTCACCCCGGGCCACCACCCGGATCGCCTCGATCAACGCCTCCGGGGTGCCGTTCTTCAGCAGGAAGCCGCCGGCCCCGGCGCGCAGCGCGGCGAACAGGTAGTCGTCGCGGTCGAAGGTGGTGAGGATCAACACGGCCGGACCGGCCTGGTCCTGCTCGGCCCGGATGCGCCGGGTCGCCTCCAACCCGTCCACCTCGGGCATCTCCACATCCATCAGCACCACGTCCGGGCGCAGCGCCCGGGTCATGCTGACCGCCCGTCGCCCGTCGGCGGCCTCGCCGACCACCTCGATGTCGTCCTCGATCTCCAGGATCACCCGGAAGCCGGTACGCACCAGATGGTGGTCGTCGGCCAGCAGCACCCGGATCGGCCGGTCGAGCCGGTTCCCCTGCGCGGTGCTCATGCCGACTGTCCCGCCGTGATCGGCAGGGGGAAGCGCACCCGTACCCGCCAGCCACCCCCGGTACACGGACCGGCCTCCAGCTCACCGCCGTGGGTGGCCACCCGTTCCCGCATCCCGATCAGACCCAGCCCGTCGGTGTTGGGGGAGCGGCTGACCTGGCCGTCGTCGGTCACCTCGACCTCCACCTCCTGGGCCAGATAGCGGATCCGCACATCGAGAATCCGTGCCCCGGTGGCGTGCTTCAACACATTGGTGACCGCCTCCTGCACCACCCGGTAGGCGGCCTGGGAGACCGACTCGGGAATCGGGGTCGGATCTCCGTACACCCCGAGGGTGGCGCGTAGCCCGGCCTCGCGGGCCCGGGTTACCACGGCCTCCACCTGGGCGATCCCGCCGGCCTGAGCCGCCGCCTCGTCCGGTTCGCCGTCGTTGGCCCGCAGTACCCCGAGCATCCGGCGCAGCTCGTCCACGGCGGTCCGGGCGGACCCCTCGATCGAGGTCAGGGCGGTCCGGGCCTTGGCCGGGTCCTTGTCGAAGACCCGGCGGCAGGCCGCCGCCTGCACCCCCATCACGGACACGTGGTGGGCCACCACGTCGTGCAGCTCACGGGCGATGCGGACCCGCTCACCGACCACCGCGTGCTCGCGCGCCTCCGCCTGCGAGCGGCGCAGCGCCTCGGCCTGCTCGGCCAGCTCGTGCTGCCGGCGGGCGGCGATCCAGGCGATCTCCCCGGAGAAGTACGCGAAGCCGAAGAACAGGGCGTTGGCCAGTACCCCGGTGACGATCGCGGCGATCATCGGCGGCACCGGCCCGATCGCGTCGGCGAAGGCGTCCGGGGGCACCCGGTCGAGGTTGATCCCGTAGGAGATCGCCAGCCACAGGAACATGGCGACGATCACGCTGATCCGTACCCGGCGGGACAGCCTCCGGTCGCGTCCCCACGCGCCGAGGGTGAAGATGGCCGCGAACAGGGCCCACTGGGAGAGCTGCCACTCCGGTACGGCCCGCACCTGCGACCCGATGAAGGCGGCCGAGATGAGCAGGGTGGTGGCGGTGGGGTGCCGGCGCCGCCAGATCAGCGGCAGGGGCACCGCTACGGTCCAGAGAAGCTGTTCCAGGCCGGAGGGCGGCGGGCCGAGCAGGAAGTACCCGGTGCTCTGGGCCAGGGTGAGGCTGAGCAGGGCCAGGACGGTGGCGGCCAGACCGGCGTAGAGGTCGACCCGCTGCTGCTCGGGGGTGGGCCCGGGTCGCCGCCACCCCCCGGCCTTCTCGCTGGTCACCCGGGCCAGGATGCCAGCCCGACGCCCGCCGACCCAACCTGAGCCCGCATCGGTGTGCTCGACGCCGCGTTCAGCCGACCCCCGCGCCGGCCATCGGGGGCAGGGGGCAGTGCAGCAGACCGCAGATGGTCCGCAGCAGTTCGAACTCGGCCACCGTCATCATCCCGTCGTGGCTGATCACCGCCACCACGGCGGCCACCAGCCGTTCCTTGTCCGCCGGGCGGAGCCCGTCCAGCACCGGCCAGGCGGTCTCCAGGGCGAGTACCCCGTTCTCCGGTGGGGCGTACGCCCACGAGGTGCCCGGCAGCAGGGTGTCGATGCCGGCCTGGAAGGCGCGGGCGGCCTCGGCCTGCCCGCCATGCCCCACCTGGGCGAGGGTGGCCAGCAGGAAACCCGCCGCCGACCGGGCGTCGGTCATGCTCCGCCGGTCGGTACGCCAGCGGGAGTCCGGCCGCAGGGACTCCTGGATCTCGGCCAGCAACAGCCGGGAGAGGCAGTACTCGGACACGTCGATCGCCTGGTCGGCGTTCATCAGGGTGAACACGGCCGCCAGGATCGACTCCAGCTCCGGGGCCGGCCGGTCCCGCAACGCCGGGAAGGTCAACTCGGCCAGCGGCAGTACGAGCATCCGGTGCAGCCCGGTCAGGGCCTGCGCCTGACCGATCGCGGCCTCGGCCAGCTCCCGGCCGTGTTGGTGGGCCAGGGCGGCGTACTGGTGCTGCCGGATCTGCGGATCGGCGCTGAGCAGCAGGCCGAGCAGCAGGGGTACGGCGGTGTTCCGGTCCCGGGCCCGATCCAACAGCTCGGCCGGGATCTGGTCCAGCAGGGCCGCGGCGTGCTGGTAGGCGCTCTCGGTGGGCGCGGCCACCCGCCCGAGCACCTCGGTCGGCGCGACCCGTACCCGGGTCCCCGCCCCCGGCAACGCCGCCCCGGTCGGGCGTACCTCACCGGTTGTGGCTTGACTGGGTGCGGCCTGGCCGGGTGTGGTCTGGCTGGGGGTGGTCTGGCCTGCGGGGCGTGGGGGTGCGGTCGGGGCCAGGCCCAGGGCCAGGTCCTCCTGCCGACCGGACGGCGGGACCGCCGCCCACTGCCGGGACAGCCGTTGCAGCTCGGCGGGGTCGAAGGAGGGCTCCAAGGCGTGGATCCGGTCGGCCAGCGGCGGGTGGGTGGCGAACCAGGAGGCCGCCGCCTCGCCGAAGAGCATGTGCCCCACCTCGTCGCGCTTGGGCGACTTCAGTTCCGAACCCTCGGAGAGGCCACCGATCTTCTTCAGCGCACCGGCGATGCCCCGGGTCTGCCGGGTGTACTGCACGGCCGAGGCGTCCGCCAGGTACTCCCGTTGCCGGGACACCGAGGCCTGGATGAGCCGCCCGGCGAGCACCCCGATATACCCGGCCACCAGCAGGGCCAGCCCCACCAGCAGCAGGGGGTTGGCGCCACCGTTGTTGCCGCGTTGCCGGTTGCCGCCGCTGACCAGCCCGGAACGGGACAGGCCCCGGCCGATCACGGTCAGGAACAGGATGCCGAACAGCAGGCCCATCAGCCGGATGTTGAGCCGCATGTCCCCGTTGACCACGTGCGCGAACTCATGGGCGATGACCCCTTGGAGCTCGTCGCGGTTCAGTCGCTGCAAGGCTCCTCGGGTCACCGCCACGGCGGCGTCCGAGGGACCCCAACCGGCGGCGAAGGCGTTGATCGCCGTCTCCTCCGGCAGTACGTAGACCTCCGGCACCGGTACCCCGGAGGCCAGCGCCATCTCCTCCACGACGTTGCGCAGCCGACGCAGCTCCGGGTCGGTGGTGTTCGGCGGCACCGGCACCCCGCCCAGCTCACGGGCCACCTTCCCGCCGCCACCGCGCAACGCGAGGGTACGCACCAGCGCGGCCAGCCCGATCGCCGCGACGGTCGCCACGGTCACCATGGCCACGAAGCCGGCCAACTGCGCCGGGTCGGCGGCGGTCGCGTTGAAGGCGAAGATCGCCGCGAGGTTCACCACCACCACGATGCCGATCACGGCCAGGACGAACAGCAGCACCAGCCGGGTCGACAGCCGGCGTACCTGGCGCTGCCGTTCGAAGAAGTTCATCAGAAGCTGACCTGCGGGGCCTGCCGCTGCTGCGGGTCGTCCGGCTCGAACAGGGCGGCCGGTCCGAAGGAGAACATCCCCGCGATCAGGCTGGAGGGGAAGACCTCACGCTTGTTGTTGTAGGCCATCACGGCGTCGTTGTAGGCCTGCCGGGCGAAGGCGACCCGGTTCTCCGTCGAGGTCAACTCCTCGGACAGCTGCATCATGTTCTGATTGGCCTTGAGATCCGGGTACGCCTCGGAGAGCGCGAACAGCCGACCCAGGGTGCCGGTCAGGGCGTTCTCCGCCCCGCTGAGCCGCTGCATGGCCGCCGGATCGCCCGGTGCGGCCGCGGCGGCGGCCTGCGCGTTGACGGCGGCGTTGCGGGCGGTGATCACCGCCTCCAGGGTCTCCCGCTCATGCTTGAGGTACCCCTTGGCGGTCTCCACCAGGTTGGGGATCAGATCGTGCCGACGGACCAACTGCACGTCGATCTGGGAGAAGGCGTTGCGGTACGTGTTGCGGGCCCGGACCAGCCCGTTGTAGATCGAGACCCCGAAGCCGAGCACCGCCACGACGATCAGGACCAGGCACACCAATCCGATGATGACTTCCACGGCACCCCCTGCTTACGCGACACCCCTGTCGCAGGCCAGCCTACTTTCGCCCCACCACCCCCGCCCCCACCCTCAGTGCGTTGATCATGAGGTTGGCGGCAGTCTGGAGATCGACGACTGCCGCTAACCTCATGATCAACGGGGAGGTCAGGGGGTGGGGCGGCGGGCTTTCAGGGTGCTGTCGGTTATGTCCCAGAGGGTGGTGGCGACGATGACGACGATGCTGATCTGGGTGACGGTGTCGATGCCGTTGTCGCGCAGCCAGGTGAAGCGGGCGACGAACTCGGGGTTGAACAGGCGGTCGGTGCTCAGCAGCCAGATCACCGGCACGGCGTACGCCAGGTTGAGGACGGCGTTGACGCCGACCAGCGGCCAGGTCCATCGGCGGGCCCGGTACTTGGCGACCTCCAGGCCGATGCTGGCGACCAGGATGGCGAGCAGCGCCGGCAGCCAGAAGCTCCAGAGTGCGGGGTCGAGGATCGGCAGCCGGTCACCGTCGCCGACCACCGTCTGGAAGTGCTGCCACGGCAGGGCGGCGATCAGCAGGACCAGGAACACGATCGAGGCGCACACGTCGGTGAGGGTGACGTCCCGCTCGACGGGCTCGTCCGGGAGCTGGTCGACACTCCACTGTGGCTGGTTGAGGGGAGTGCCCACCCGTTCCATGATCGCGAAGATCAGGGTCACCCAGAAGGCGATCTGCACCGCCACGTTGAACGCCGCGACGATGCCCTTGCCGATGGCCCCGGCGGCGTTGTCGGAGACGGTGGCCTCCAGCACCCCCATCAGCACCCCGATGATGGCGGGGACGGTGCTCAGCAACCCGATCATCAGGCGTTGCCAGGCCAGGTAGTACGTCGGGCCGATGAGTTGCAGTCTTCGGTCGGCGTACCGGGCGGCCAGTTCGGCCGGGTTGCCCAGCTCGGTGAGTACCTCGCGCTCCGCCGTGGTGGCGTCGACCCCTTCAGCCGTACGGCCGTCGACCATGTCGGCGATCGAGGCGCGCAGTTCGTCGGCGATCTCCTCGCGGCGGGCGGCCGGCACCGAGCGCAGGGTGGCGGCGAGGTATCGGTCGGTCAGGGAGGTCGTCATCGGGGGGCTCCTTCGATCAGGGCGGTCAGCGAGGTCTGCACGGCGGCGAGGTCGGTCAGCAGGCGTTCCAGCACCTGCTCACCCGCCTCGCTGGTGCGGTAGAACTTTCGCGGCCGGCTTTCCTCGGTGTTCCACTCGCTGGTCAGCAGCCCCTGCTCCTCGAGCCGGCGCAGCAGCGGGTAGAGGGTGTTGGCGTCCACCGGGAAGCCGTGCCCGGTGAGTCGTTGCAGCAGTGCGTACCCGTAGCCGGGTTGGCGCAGGGCCACCAGGCTGGCCACCACCACCGTTCCCCGGCGTAACTCCTGCAGATGCGTCCGCAACACGTCGTCGCTGCCCATGCGTCACACCATACTGTGTGCCACACACTAATGTCCAGTGATCATCAGTGTGGAATCGCCAATGGTGTTCAGCGGACCATTGGTGTCCGTCGCCCGACATGGTGTCCGCCAGGGAAATTTGCGTCACACGGTAAAACTTTGCAGTGAGTGCACCTTTGGCCGTACGGTGACTGCCGTGCCGGTGGACGAGATGACGACGCTGGGTCGACGAGACCGTAAGAAGCGGCAGACCCGGGCCGCCCTGGCGGCCGCCGCGCTGCGACTGGTCGCCGAGCGTGGCCTGGACCAGGTGACGGTCGAGGAGATCAGCGAGGCCGCGGACGTCTCCGCCCGGACCTTCTTCAACTACTTCCCGACCAAGGACGACGCCCTGGTGGGGGACAGCGAGGGGGACCGGGAGCGGGTGCTGCGGGCGCTGGCCGCCGTACCCCCGGAGCAGCCCGCGCTGGAGGCGCTGCGCCGCGCCTTCATCGAGGCCGTCGAGGAGGCCCAGGGGGACGCCGAACTGTGGCAACTGAGACTGCGGGTGGTCACCCAGCATCCCGTGCTGCTGGGCCGCCTGGTCACCGGCAACGCCACCACCGAACGGGCCCTGATCGAGGCGGTCGCCGCGCGTACCGGACTGTCGGGCGATGAGGCGTACCCGGCGCTGGTCGTGGGGGTCGCGGGGGCCGCACTGCGTACCGCGATGATCCGCTGGTCCACCGGCGGCGCCGGCCCCCTGACCGCGCTGCTCGACGAGGCGTTCGCCGCGGTCGCCGCCGGCCTGCCCGACCCCCGCACCGGTTGACCACCGAGGCCGGCATCCCGACCACCACCACTGGCCCGGCGTACTCGCGCCGAGGCCGTACCACGTGTGAGAAAGAAGTGTCATGAAGACTTCGATCGAGCCGGTCGACGCCGCTGGGGCGGCCGACAGCCGAATGTCCCGCCGGGAGATCCTCCAGGCCCTCTCCGGGCTGATGGTGGGGATGTTCGTGGCGATCCTCGCCTCGACCGTGGTGGCGAACGCGCTGCCGCGCATCATCGCCGACCTCAACGGCAGCCAGACGGTCTACACCTGGATCGTCACCAGCGAACTGCTGGCCATGACGGCCACCGTGCCGCTGTGGGGCAAGATGGCCGACCTCTACAGCAAGAAGCTGCTGATCCAGCTCTCCCTGGGGCTGTTCGTGCTCGGCTCGCTGATCGCCGGACTCACCCCGAACGTCGAGGTGCTGCTGGTCAGCCGGGTGGTGCAGGGCATCGGCGCCGGCGGCATGACCGCCCTGGCGATGATCGTGATGGCGGCCATGATCCCGCCCCGTGAGCTGGGCCGCTACGCCGGCATCTTCGGCGCGGTGTTCGGGGTCGGCACCATCGCCGGCCCGCTGATCGGTGGCGTCCTGGTGGACACCTCCTGGCTGGGCTGGCGCTGGTGCTTCCTGATCGGGGTGCCGTTCAGCATCATCTCCATCATCCTGCTCCAGCGCACCCTGCACCTGCCGGTCATCCGCCGCAAGGCCCGCATCGACTGGGCGGGCGCGGTGCTGATCACCGCCGGCGTCTGCACCCTGCTGATCTGGTCCTCGCTGGCCGGACACAAGTTCGCCTGGGCCTCCGGCTGGACCGCCCTGATGGTCATCGGCGGGGTGCTGCTGCTGGTGGCTGCCGTCTGGGTCGAGTCCCGGGCGTCCGAGCCGATCATTCCGCTGGAGATCTTCCGCAGCCGTACGGTCACCCTGACCACGGTCGCCAGCATGCTGGTCGGGGTAGCCCTGTTCGGCGGTACGGTCTTCCTGTCCCAGTACTTCCAGACCTCCCTGGGCAAGTCGCCGACCGTCGCCGGGCTGATGAGCCTGCCGATGATCCTGGGCCTGCTGGTCTCCTCCACGGTCGCCGGCCAGCTCATCACGAAGTTCGGCCGGTGGAAGGCGTACCTGGTGGCCGGGGCCGCCGTCATGGTCGCCGCGATGCTGCTGCTGTCGACCATCGACATCGACACCCCCCTGCCGCTGCTGTTCAGCTACATGGCGCTGCTCGGCGTCGGAGTCGGCATGCTGATGCAGAACCTGGTCCTGGCGGCCCAGAACGACGTACCCGCCCACGAACTGGGCGCGGCCACCTCGGTGCTCACCTTCTTCCGCAGCATGGGCGGCGCGATCGGAGTCAGCGCCCTCGGCGCGGTGCTGGCCAACCGGGTCACCGGCCTGATGACCGAGCAGCTCGGACCGGCCGCCGGTGCGACCGGCGGCGGCACCACCGAGGTGCCCGACCTGTCCACCCTGCCCGAGCCGGTGCTGCGGATCGTGCAGAACTCGTACGCCATCGCCACCTCGGAGCTGTTCCTGATCAGCGCGCCGATCGCCTTCCTAGCCCTGCTGGCGGTGCTGTTCGTCCGGGAGAAGCCGCTGCACACCCTCAGCGGCGACGAGCGGGCCCGCCAGGAGGCGAACCTGCCCATCGCGCACTGACGCCGAGGCCAGGCGGCCCCCGTACTCCACGGGAGCCGCCCGACCCGCTCAGCAGGGTGTCCTGGCAGGCCTCCTCGGTGCCCTTCCCGGTGGGGCAGCGGTCGGCCGGACGGCTACGCCGAACACGCCAGCGTCGCCGATCTGTGACTCTCCGTGAAGGGTCGAGTGGTCTGCGGTACGCCTGTGCGCGCCGCTCGGAGGGCTCTCCGGTGGCGGGTTAGGGTAAGTCGACTCGACTTGATCAGCCGACCCGGGGGGCTTGGCATGGGCGATTCGTTCGCGCATCTGCACGTGCACACGGAGTACTCGATGCTCGACGGGGCGGCCCGGCTCAAGGACCTGTTCGCCGAGGTCAAGCGGCAGGGAATGCCGGCGGTCGCGATGACCGACCACGGCAACATGCACGGCGCGAACGACTTCTACAAGCAGGCCATGGCCGCCGGGGTGACCCCCGTGCTGGGCATCGAGGCGTACGTGGCACCGGAGTCGCGGTTCCACAAGTCTCGGGTGCGGTGGGGCCGCCCGGAGCAGAAGAGCGACGACGTCTCCGGTAGCGGTGGCTACACCCACATGACCATCTGGGCGCGCAACCGGGTCGGCCTGCACAACCTGTTCAAGCTCACCAGCAAGGCGTACACCGAGGGCTACTTCGTGAAGTGGCCCCGGATGGACGCGGAACTCCTGGCCGAGTACGCCGACGGGCTGATGGCCACCACCGGCTGCCCCTCCGGCGAGGTGCAGACCCGGCTGCGGCTGGGCCACGACGCGCAGGCCCTCGAAGCGGCGGCGAAATACCAGGACATCTTCGGCAAGGAGAACTTCTTCCTGGAGTTGATGGACCACGGCCTGGACATCGAGAAGCAGGTCCGGGACGGGCTGCTGGAGATCGGCCGCAAGCTGAACATCCCGCCGGTGGTCACCAACGACTCGCACTACACCCACGAGGCTCAGTCAGAGGCGCACGACGTGCTGCTCTGCGTGCAGACCGGCAGCAACGTCGCCGACCCGAACCGGTTCAAGTTCGGCGGCAGCGGCTACTACATCAAGTCCGCCGACGAGATGCGCGGCGTGGACAGCTCCGAGGTGTGGCTGGAGGGCTGCCGCAACACCCTGCTGGTGGCCGAGAAGGTCGACCCGGCGGGGATGTTCGAGTTCCACAACCTGATGCCCCGTTTCCCGGTGCCCGAGGGGGAGACCGAGGAGTCCTGGTTCCGCAAGGAGACCTTCAAGGGCCTGGCCCGCCGCTTCCCGAACGGCATCCCCGAGGGGCACGTGGTGCAGGCCGAGTACGAACTCGGGGTCATCATCCAGATGGGCTTCCCGTCGTACTTCCTCGTGGTCGCCGACTTCATCCAGTGGGCCAAGAACCAGGGCATCGCGGTAGGTCCCGGCCGTGGCTCGGCGGCCGGTTCCCTGGTCGCGTACGCCCTGGGCATCACGGACCTGGACCCGATCCCACACGGGCTGATCTTCGAGCGGTTCCTGAACCCCGAGCGGGTCTCCATGCCGGATGTCGACATCGACTTCGACGAGCGTCGGCGCGGCGAGGTGATCAAGTACGTCACGGACAAGTGGGGCGAGGACAAGGTCGCCCAGATCGCCACCTTCGGCACCATCAAGGCCAAGGCCGCGATCAAGGACTCGGCCCGGGTGCTCGGCTACCCGTACGCGGTCGGCGACCGGATCACCAAGGCCATGCCCCCGGCGGTGATGGGCAAGGACATCCCCCTGGAAGGCATCTTCGACCCGAAGCATCCGCGCTACGCCGAGGCCGGCGAGATCCGCGGCATGTACGAGTCGGAGGCCGACGTCAAGAAGGTCATCGACACGGCCCGGGGCATCGAGGGGCTGATCCGGCAGACCGGTGTGCACGCCGCCGGGGTCATCATGTCCGCCGAGCCGATCATCGACCACATCCCGCTGATGCGCCGGGACTCCGACGGGGTGATCATCACCCAGTTCGACTACCCGACCTGCGAGTCGCTCGGGCTGTTGAAGATGGACTTCCTCGGCCTGCGCAACCTGACCATCATCGACGACGCGGTGAAGAACATTCAGCTCAACCACGGCAAGGAACTGGACCTGCTCGGGTTGCCGCTGGACGACAAGGGCGCGTACGAGCTGCTGGCCCGGGGTGACACCCTGGGGGTGTTCCAGCTCGACGGCGGGCCGATGCGGTCCCTGCTGCGGATGATGAAGCCGGACAACTTCGAGGACATCTCCGCCGTGCTGGCGTTGTACCGGCCCGGCCCGATGGGGGTGGACTCGCACACCAACTACGCGCTGCGCAAGAACGGCCTCCAGGAGATCACCCCGATCCATCCGGAGCTGGAGGAGCCGCTACGGGAGATCCTGGCACCCACCTACGGCCTGATCGTCTACCAGGAGCAGGTGCAGCGCGCCGCGCAGATCCTCGCCGGGTACACCCTGGGTCAGGCCGACCTGTTGCGCCGGGCGATGGGCAAGAAGAAGAAGGAGATCCTGGACAAGGAGTTCATCCCGTTCCGGGATGGCTGCCGCGAGCACGGCTACTCCGACGAGGCGATCCAGAAGGTCTGGGACGTCCTGGTCCCGTTCGCCGGGTACGCCTTCAACAAGGCGCACTCCGCCGCGTACGGGCTGGTGTCGTACTGGACGGCGTACCTGAAGGCGCACTACCCGGCCGAGTACATGGCGGCGCTGCTCACCTCCGTCGGCGACGACAAGGACAAGATGGCGCTGTACCTGTCGGAGTGCCGCCGGATGGGCATCCAGGTGCTGCCGCCGGACGTGAACACCTCGGCCGGCCCCTTCACCCCGGTCGGCACGGAGATCCGGTTCGGTCTGGGCGCGATCCGCAACGTCGGCGCGAACGTGGTCACCTCGATCATGCGCTGCCGGGAGGAGAAGGGCGGGTACGCCGACTTCTACGACTTCCTGTCCAAGGTGGACGCGGTGGTCTGCAACAAGAAGACCATCGAATCCCTGATCAAGGCGGGCGCCTTCGACTCGATGGGGCACTCCCGCAAGGGACTGCTCACCGTGCACGCCGACGCCATCGACGCGTACGCCGACGTCAAGCGCAAGGAGGCCGTCGGCCAGTACGACCTGTTCGGGGCGGGCTTCGGCGAAGCCGAGGTGGCCACCAACACCACGGTCATGCCGACCATCGGCGAGGCGGAGTGGGACAAGCGCGACAAGCTGGCCTTCGAGCGCGAGATGCTCGGCCTGTACGTCTCCGACCACCCGCTGTTCGGCCTGGAGCACGTCCTCGGGTCGGCGGCCGACTGCACCATCTCCGCCCTGTCCGAGGAGGGCACCGTGCCCGACGGGGCGGTGGTCACCCTCGCCGGGATCCTCTCCGGGGTGCAGCGGCGGGTCACCAAGCAGGGCCGGGCGTGGGCCTCGGCCACCCTGGAGGACCTCGCCGGTGGGGTGGAGACCCTGTTCTTCCCGAACACCTACGAGGTGATCGGGCAGTACATCGCCGAGGACGCCATCGTGGTGGTCAAGGGCCGGGTGGACCGGCGCGACGACATCCCCCGCATCATGGCGATGGACATGTCCCTGCCGGACGTCAGCGCCAGCGCGACCAACAAGCCGGTCACCCTCACCATCCCGGTGACCCGCTGCACCCCACCCCTGGTGGAACGGCTCAAGGAGACCCTGGTGCTGCACCCCGGCGACGCCGAGGTGCACGTCAAGCTGCTCAACGGCAGCCGGACCACCCTGCTGCGGTTGGGGCCGGTCCGGGTGGCGGCGACCACCGCCCTGATGGCCGACCTCAAGAGCGTCCTGGGCCCAGCCAACGTCAGCTGACCCCGCGCCGGACCCGGCTGGGCGGGGCTGTGGCTGAGCGCCGTTTCGGCGATGTGGCGGTAACAGGCCGGCCGGGACACCGCCACATCGGCGAAACGGTGTTGATCTCCACCAGGGAGACGGGCCAGGGCGGTGGTCGGCCGGTGTCGAGGGCCAAGGGGTGCGGATTGGCGCTGCGCACCTGTCGGCACCGGCGACTAGCGTCGGTCTGCGTGGAGCTTGAGCAGGCACAGAAGCTGTGGCGACCGCAACCCGGATGGCTGAACACCGCCAGTTACGGACTACCGCCCGACCCGGCCTGGGACGCGGTGCAGCAGGCCCTGACCGACTGGCGTAGCGGGACCGGGTCCTGGGAGGACTGGAGTACGGCGACGGACCGGTCGCGGGCGGCCTTCGCCCGCCTGACCGGGGTGCCGGTGGCCGACGTCGCCGTCGGGGTCACCGTCTCGCAGTTGCTGGCACCAATCGCCGCCGCACTGCCCCCCGGCGCCCGGGTGGTGGTGCCCGAGGTGGAGTTCACCTCCAACCTGTTCCCCTGGCTGGTGCAACAGGACCGGGGGGTCGAGGTACGCACGGTGCCGCTGGCCGAGTTGGCCACCTCGATCGACGCCGACACCGACCTGGTGGCGTTCAGCCTGGTGCAGTCCGCCGACGGCACGATCGCCGCGTACGACGAGATCGTCACGGCGGCCCGGACGCACGGAGCGCTCGTCGCGGTCGACGCCACCCAGGCCTGCGGCTGGCTCCCCTTCGAGGCGGCCCGGGCCGACGCGGTGGTGGCCGGCGGGTACAAGTGGCTGATGGGTCCGCGCGGGACCGCCTTCGCCTACCTGGCGCCGCAGCTACGGGACCGGCTGCGCCCGGACGCCGCCGGCTGGTTCGCCGGCCCGGACCCGCACGGCTCCTACTATGGTCCGCCGCTGCGGCTGGCCGACGACGCCCGCCGGTTCGACATCTCACCGGCCTGGTTCAGCTGGGTCGGCGCGTCCCCGGCACTGGAGTTGCTGCTGGAGATCGGGGTGGCGGCGGTGCACGCCCACGACGTGGCGCTGGCCAACCGGTTCCTCGCCGGGCTGGGACAGCCGCCGGGGAACAGCGCGATCGTCACCGTGCAGGTAGCGGACGCACAGGAGAAGCTCGAACGGGCCGGGGTCCGGGCGGCGGTACGCGCCGGCAACGTCCGGGCCTCCTTCCACCTGTACTCCACCCAGCAGGATGTCGACCTGGCCCTGGAGGCCCTGACCAGCTGACCACCCGCCCCCTCGCCGAACCGCCCGCCCGGTTCGGTCGCCGTCCGGCGAGGGCGTCGGGTCACTTCGCGGTGCCGGTGACGATGCCCGGGTTGATGCACAGCCCCGGTGAGCTGCCGTTCTTCTCGGCGATCTCCAGGCAGCGGGTCACCTTGTCCACCTTGGCGTTGGTCTCGGTGATCTCCTTCTGGATCTCGGCGTTGCGGCGGTCCTGTTCGAGATTGCGGGTCTGGGCGAGCTTGTCCTGGAAGGCCTTGATGTTGCCCTCGGTCTTGTCGTCGTGGTTGACCCGGGTGATGGTCACCGACAGGATGTCGACGTCGCTGCCCAACCGGGTCTCGGCGCTGGACTTGATGCTCTCGGCGAAGGGCTTGAGGTCGACGTTCAGGTTGCCGGTCTTCGCGTCGATGCGCTCCAGCGGGTTGTAGGAGGCGAAGGCGTCGTTGACCGCACTGTCGAGCTGCACCCCGACCCGCTGCCCCCGGAAGCTGCCGAAGTCGCCCTTGTAGTCCATGAACTGCTGCGGGGCGTTCTCCGGCTTGACCTGCCACTCGATCAGCACCTCGACGCAGGCGTCGGCGAGGGTGCCGGTACGCACCCGCACACAGGCATCGTTGCCGATGTGGTCGTACTTCTGCCGGCCCGCGTCCCATTCGCCGACCCGCTGCCACGGCGCGACCCACTTCAGCCCGGAGCCGGTGACCTCACCGGTCGGCTTGCCGAAGCTGGTGACGATCCCGACCGAGCGGATCGGTACCGAGTGGGCGCTGGAGGTGACCGTGAGCAGGAGCGTCACGGCCAGTGCGGCGACCGCCGCGAGGGCACCGAACTGTCGCACGTTTCGCTGGCCGCCGAGCAGAGCGACCGCTACCGCGATGGCCGTGATGACCGCCGTGGCGATCGAGAGGATGAAGCCGAGGGGCATGGGTGCGGACCTTCCGGGGCGAATTGCTGAGTGGATCATCAACCTACTCACCCTGGGCAACCCCTCCGCCCACCCGCCGGCGCAGGTGTAAGGAAGGGCTCCCGGGGCGCGGAGCTGGGAGTGACGACGGTCACATCAGATACGAAACGGTTCCGTATCGATACTCGTCAGCCTAGGCTCGGACTTAATTGCGGACGCGGCCGTATCGAAAACCGGGGGTGCGGGGATGCCGCCTGCTGAAAACACCGGACATCCGAGGAGATGGGCGATCCTCGGGGTGCTGGTGGTCAGTCTGCTCGTGGTCGTCCTGGACACCACGATCCTCAATGTCGCCCTGCGGACCATCGCCGATCCGGTACACGGTCTCGGGGCCAGCCACGGCGAGCTGGAATGGTCGGTCAACTCCTACACCCTGGCCTTCGCCGGACTGCTGTTCACCTTCGGGGTGCTCGGTGACCGGGCCGGTCGGCGTCGCATGTTGCTCATCGGCCTGGTGCTGTTCGGCCTGGCGTCGTTGTGCTCCGCGTACGCGCAGAATCCCACCCAGTTGATCGCGGCCCGGGCGTTGATGGGGGCCGGCGGCGCGGCCGTCATGCCGGCCACCCTTTCGATCATCTCCAATGTCTTCGACCCCCGGGAGCGGGCCCGGGCCATCGGCATCTGGGCCGGCGCGGTGGGATTGGCGATGGCGATCGGCCCGATCCTCGGGGGCCTGCTGCTGGAGCACTTCTGGTGGGGTTCGGTCTTCCTGATCAACGTGCCGGTCATCGGGCTCGGCATAGTCCTGGTGGCCCTGCTGGTGCCGGAGTCCCGGGATCCGAACCCGGGCCGGGTCGACGTGGTCGGGGTACTGCTGTCGGTGGTGGGTCTGGTCACCCTGACCTACGGCATCATCGACGGTGGTGAGCACGGCTTCGGTCGGCCGGTGGTCTGGGCCACCATCGTGGCCGGGATCGTGGTGCTGGCCTGCTTCGTCGCCTTTGAACGGCGCAGCAGCCACCCCGCACTGGACGTACGGCTGTTCCGGGAGCCGCGCTTCGCCGTACCGGTGGCTCTGATCGGGTTGGTCTTCTTCGCCGCCATGGGGGTGATGTTCTTCAGCTCGTTCTACCTGCAAATGGTGCGGGGCTACAGTCCCTTGCAGACCGGTCTGATCTTCCTGCCGTTCGCGGTCGCCCAACTGGTCTTCGCCCCGACCAGCGCCTCGATGGTGCGTCGGTACGGCCCCCGGGCGGTGTCGGTGGTGGGGTTGCTGCTGGCGGCCGTGTCGCTGGCCGCCTTCGCCTTCATCGACGCGGTGACCCCCATCTGGGTGGTGCTCGTCTTCTTCTTCATCCAGGGGGCCGGGATGGCCAACATCATGCCCCCGGCCACCGAGTCGATCATGTCCTCGTTGCCCAGGGAGAAGGCCGGTGTCGGTTCCGCGGTCAGCAACACCATCCGGCAGACGGCCGCCGCGCTGGGGGTGGCGGTGCTCGGCTCGGTGCTGGCCGCCGGCTACCGCAACGGCATGGCGCCGACCCTGGAGGAGTTGCCGCCAGGGGCGCGCGAGTCGGCCGGGGAGTCGATCGCCGGGGCGTACGCCGTCGCCGGTCAGCTCGGGCCGGCGGCGCCGCAGCTGATCACGGCGGCCAACGGCGCCTTCGTCTCGGCGATGCACGTCTCCGCGGCGCTGGCCGCCGTGATCACGGTCGGCGGCGCCCTGGTGGCGCTGCGCTGGATGCCGGCCCGGCCCGGGGCAGCCGTGCCGGACCCGGTCGGTGAACCCGAACTGGCTGGTGCGGCGTAGCGTCGGGAACAATGCGGGCATGACTAGCACGGCAGACGCGCCGCGGCCGCCCGGTCGGCCGCGCAGCGTCCACGCGGCCGGAGCGATCATCGAGGCCACCCTCGACCTGCTGGCGGAGGGCAGCACGATCGAGGCGATCTCGGTGGAGGCCATCGCCGCCCGGGCCGGGGTCGGCAAGGCCACCATCTACCGTCGCTGGTCGGGCAAGGACGCCCTGCTGCACGACGCCCTGCGGACCCTCAAGGGTGAGCAGCCGCAGCCGGCCGGCCGGTCCGTCCGGGAGGACCTGATCACCCTGGTCGGGGCGGTCGGGCAGAATGTCGACCCCCGCGCGGCGAAGATCATGCCCTGTCTGGTGCCCGAGGTGAAACGCAACCCCGAGCGGTACGCGCTCTACCAGAGCATCGTCGAGCCCCGCCGGGCGGTGATGCGCGAGGTGCTGCGGCGAGGCATCCGCGACGGGGAACTGCGGGCCGACCTGGACATCGAGGTCACCCTGGCCATGATCACCGGTCCGATGCTGATCCAGCGGGTGATGAACTGGAACCCCGAACTCGACGAGTCGACCCTCGCCGCCAAGGTCGTCGACCAGGTGCTGGCAGGCATCCGGGCCCGCTGAAAGGGCCGCTGGCCGTCCGCGACGCGCCGGGGCGGGGGTACCCGACCGGGGGTGACCAGGACGGACGATCCGGTGCGGGGTGGGATATCGGCATGCGTCGGTGTCGGGGCCACGGGCGGTCGGTAGGGGCCTAGACTACGGGCGTCCCACAGTCATCGGGATCGTTCCCAGCCATCGGAGGTCTTCGTGCTGTCACCCGTCACCAACCTGGCCCTGGGGCCGGACTGGCTGGACCCGGAGTGGCTGATCTCGACCTTCGGGCTGATCGGCATCCTGGTGATCGTCTTCGCCGAGTCCGGGCTGCTGATCGGCTTCTTCCTGCCGGGTGACTCGTTGCTGTTCACCACCGGGTTGCTGGTGGCCGACGGGCAGTACCTCAAATATCCGCTGTGGCTGGTGTGTCTGCTCATCACCATCGCCGCGATCGCCGGTGACCAGGTCGGCTACCTGTTCGGCCGCAAGGTCGGCCCGGCCCTGTTCCGGCGACCGAACTCCCGCCTGTTCAAACAGGAGAACCTGCTCAAGGCGCACGAGTTCTTCGAGAAGTACGGTGCCCGGTCGATCGTGCTGGCCCGGTTCGTGCCGATCGTGCGGACCTTCACCCCGATCGTGGCCGGGGTCAGCCGGATGAACTACCGCACCTTCGTCATCTACAACGTCGTCGGCGGCATCCTGTGGGGCACCGGGGTGACCGTGCTGGGCTACTTCCTCGGGCAGATCCCGTTCGTCAAGGCCAACATCGAGTTCATCCTGATCGGCATCGTGGGGATCTCCGTCCTGCCGATCGCGGTGGAGTTGCTGCGGGCCTGGCTGGCCGCCCGGCGGGGAGTCACCCCGCAGGAGCGGGCCGCCGCCGAGGAGGCGATCCGGGAGACCCGGGAGCACTACGGCAAGCACTGACCGCAGGCCCGGGTCGGTCGGCTCAGCCGGTCCGCAGCCGGTGCAGCCGCAGGGCCAACTGCACCTCCAGGGCCCGTTCGGGTTTCTGCCAGTCCGCGCCGAGCAACTGCCCGACCCGCTCCAGCCGCTGGGTCACCGTGTTGACGTGCACGTGCAGCACCTCGGCGGCCCGGGCCAGGCTGCCACCGACCCCGAAGTAGGACTCCAGGGTGCGTACCAGGGCGGTGCCCCGCCGGGCGTCGTAGTCCACCACCGGGCCGATGGTGCTGGCCAGGAACCGGCTGACCTCGGCGTCACCGCCGCCGGAGGCCGTGCCCAGCAGCAGGCCGACGAAGCCCAGCTCGGCGGTGCTGGCACCCTGCCCGGCCCGGCCCAGAGCGCCCAGCGCGGCCAGGCAACGGTCGGCCTCCTGGAAGGCCGTGGCCAGCGAGGTGGGGCCGGTCACCGGGCCGCTGGCCCCGGCGGTCACCGGTCGGGCGGTGACCCGGGACAGATCCCGCGACACCGCCCGGGCGCTGCCGCCGGCATCCTGCCCGGGCAGCATCAGCACCACCCGCCCGTCCCGCGCCGCGGCCAGCCCACCCCGGGTCGAGGCGTACGTGGTGGCCCAGGAGAGCACCCGCTGTCGGGCTGAACCGGTGGCGGCGATGGCGTCGTCGTCGACGGCCACCAGCACGTGCGGGGCGTCCAGGTCGACGCCGAGGCGGCGGGCCCGGCCGCGCAGCGCCTCGATGTCCCGCAGCGGGCGGGCGATCAGGTCGTCGAGCAACTCGCCCCGGACCCGCCCCTCCGCCTCGGCCACGGTACGCCGGAACAGCAGCAGCAGGGCGGTCACCAGCGCGGCCCGTTCCAGGATGCGCTGGTCGGCGTCGGCCAGCTCCCCCTCCGGGTGCAGCACCAGGGCACCCAGGTTCTCCGCCCCGGCCACCACGGCGGCGTACCACAGCTGACCTCGGCGTACGCTGCGTCCCTCGGTCCGGGAGGCGGCCACCGCCTCCACGATGTCCGCCCGGTCCGGCTCGTCGAGTTCACCGACCCGGGCCAGCAGCCGACCCTCGGTGTCCAGCGCCAGCAGGGCCCCACCCAGCACCTCGGTGACCGCCGCGGTGACGTCCTCCACCCCGCCCCCGCGCAGCACCAGGGCGGTCATCCGGTCGTGGGCGGCGGCGGCCCGCTCCACCGAGGCGCTGTGCGCCCGGATGGTGGTGTTGGCCGAGGAGAGCTCCGCCAGGGCGGCCCGGGTCTCGGCCAGCAGCCGGGCGGTGTCGATCGCCACCGCGGCGTGCGCGGCCAGGGAGAGCAGCAGGGCCACCTCCTCCCGGGCGAAGGGTCGGGCCGACCGGTTCGCCGCGTAGAGCACCCCGATGCTGGTGGAGCCGAGCCGCAGCGGCACCCCGAGGATGGCTACCAGCCCCTCCTCACCCACCCCGGCGTCGATCTCCCGGGTGTGGTGGAAACGTTCGTCCTGCGGGTAGTTCGCGGTGACGTACGGGGCCCCGGACTGGGCCACCAACCCACCCAGTCCGGCCCCCATCGGCAGCCGCAGCCGCTGGAACCGGGCGGACACCGAGCCGTCGGTGACCCGCATGTAGGTGTCGCCGCGTTCGGCGTCGTTGAGGGTCATGTAGGCGACGTCGGCACCGAGCAGATGCCGGGCCCGGTGCACGATGGCCCGCAGCACCTCGTCCAGGTCACGCAGCCCGGCCAGGTCGCTGACCGTGTCGTACAGGCTGAGCAGCTCGCTCTCCCGGCGGCGGCGGCGTTCCAGCAGCGCCCGGACCCGCAGCGCCACCGTCTTGGCCTGCTCCAACTCGGCGATCCGGTCGGCCGGCAGCCCGGCGGAGCGGGCGGCCACCAGCGGCCCCTCGAACTCGACCGGGGCGGCTTCCCGGGCCAGTAGTTCCAGGAACTCCAGCGGCGAGGACATGACCGACATTGTGCGGGGGGCCACTAGTTCGCCGTCCAGCCCCCGTCGAGCGCGATCGAGGTGCCGGTGAGGAAGGCCGCCGGGGGTGCGCACAGGTAGGCCAGCAGCTCCGCCACCTCCTCCGGTTCGATCAGGCGTTTGATCGCGGCCCGAGCCAGCATGATCTTCTCGATCACCTCGTGCTCCGGGATGCCGTGGGTGGCGGCCTGGTCGGCGATCTGACCCTCCACCAGGGCGGTACGCACGTAGGCGGGGTTGATGCAGTTGGCGGTGACCCCGTGCGCCGCCCCCTCCAGGGCCACCACCTTGGACAGTCCCTCCAGGGCATGTTTGGCCGCGACGTACGCCGCCTTGTAGGGCGAGGCGCGCAGCCCGTGCACCGAGGAGATGTTGACGATCCGACCCCAGCCCCGGGCGTACATGTGCGGCAGGGCCCGCCGGATCAACAGGAACGGCGCCTCGACCATCACCCGCTGGAGGTACTCGAAGCGTTCCGCCGGAAACTCCTGCACGGGGGCGACGTGCTGGAGGCCGGCGTTGTTGACCACGATGTCCACCTCGGCGTCGAGCCGCTCCACCTCGGCGACGTCCGCCAGGTCCAGTCCGACGGCCCGCCCGCCGGCCTCGGTCGCCACCACCTGGGCCGCCTCGGCGTTGCGGTCGACCACCAGCACCTCGGCGCCGGCCGCGGCCAGCCGCAGGGCGCAGGCCCGACCGATGCCGCTGCCGCCACCGGTCACCAGCGCGGTGCGGCCGGTGAGGTCGACGTTCACGACGTGGGGGAGCGCCACGGGTTCTGCCGTCATGGCGCATGAAACTACGAGCTGTACGGCCGAGGGCACATGGCGGCGCAGCACATACTCCGGTGGGATCAGGTGGCCCACGGATACATCTCGGGGCGGGTGAGGTCGCCGCCTGAGGCGGTGCCGCGTGTCCCGGGGCGCGGCCGGGAGACGGCATCGGTAGGGTGTCGAACACACGTACTGCTCGACGGCTGGGAGGGGGAGGCGTGCGGGTGCTCGGCGTCGACCCGGGGCTCACCCGGTGCGGGGTCGGCGTGGTCGAGGGGGTGCCCGGACGTCCCTGCACCCTGGTGGCCTACTACGTGATCTACACCGATCCGGCCGACGAACTGCCGACCCGCCTGCTGCACCTGGACCGGTCGCTGACCGACCTGGTGGCCGAGCACCGGCCGGACAGCGTGGCCGTGGAGCGGGTGTTCAGCCAGCACAACGTGCGTACGGTGATGGGCACCGCGCAGGCCAGCGGGATCGCCGTACTCGCCGGGGCCCGGGCCGGGCTGCCGGTGCAGACGTACACCCCCAGTGAGGTCAAGGCGGCCGTGACCGGTTCCGGTCAGGCCGACAAGGCGCAGATGACGGCCATGGTGACCCGGCTGCTGCGGCTGCCCGAGCCACCCCGCCCGGCCGACGCCGCGGACGCCCTGGCCCTGGCCATCTGTCACGTGTGGCGGGGTGGTACCCGTTCCAAGCTGGCCGCCGCCGCGGACCGGGCGAGACGAGGAGGAGCGAGATGATCGCCAGTGTGCGTGGCGTGGTGACCGCCACCGGCCCGGATCACGCGGTGATCGAGGTCGGCGGGGTCGGCCTGGCCGTGCAGTGCGCCCCGGGCACCATCGCCGACCTGCGCGTCGGCCAGCAGGCCCGACTGGCCACCAGCCTGGTCGTCCGGGAGGACTCGCTGACCCTCTACGGCTTCGCCGACGACGACGCGAAGTCCCTGTTCGAGCTCTTGCAGACCGCCAGTGGGGTGGGCCCCCGCCTGGCCCAGGCGGTGCTGGCCGTGCACACCCCGGACGCGGTACGCAAGGCCATCGCCAACGCCGACACGGCCGCCCTGACCCGGGTTCCCGGCATCGGGAAGAAGGGGGCCGAACGGCTGGTGCTGGAGCTGCGGGACCGGATCGGCCCGGTGGCCGTGGGCGCCGACGGCGCGGCCGGGGTCACCGGTGGTGCCTGGCCGGAGCAGGTCCGCCAGGCGTTGATCGGCCTGGGTTGGACGGCCGGCCAGGCCGACCAGGCGGTGGCCGCGGTGGCGGAGACCGTGGACGGGGCCACCCCGCCGGTGCCGGTGCTGCTCAAGCAGGCCATCCGACTGCTGGGCCGCACCCGATGAGCGCGAGGAGTGAGCCGGGTTTGCGAGCCCCGCAGTCGCGAATGAAGATGATCCGGTGCGCGAGGAGTGAGCCGGGTTTGCCGGCCCCGCAGTCGCGAATGAAGATGATCCCGTGACCGGCCCCGACGGCGGCCTGGTCTCGGCGTACGTCAACGAGGCCGAGCGGGACGCGGAGGTCAGCGTCCGGCCCAAGCGCCTGGACGACTTCATCGCCCAGCATCGGGTCCGTGACCAGCTCGATCTGCTGTTGCAGGGGGCCATGCGGCGCGGTTCGCCGCCGGATCACATCCTGCTGTCCGGCCCGCCCGGCCTTGGCAAGACCACCCTGGCCAACATCGTCGCCGCGGAGCTGGGCTCCGGCATCCGGGTGACCAGCGGGCCGGCGATCGAGCGCTCCGGTGACCTGGCCGCGATCCTGACCAGCCTCGCCGAGGGGGACGTGCTCTTCATCGACGAGATCCACCGCATCGCCAAACCCGCGGAGGAGCTGCTCTACAGCGCGATGGAGGACTTCCGGGTCGACGTGGTGGTCGGCAAGGGTCCCGGGGCCACCGCCATCCCGTTGGACGTCGAGCCGTTCACCCTGGTCGGCGCGACCACCCGGTCCGGTCTGCTGACCGGCCCGATGCGCGACCGGTTCGGCTTCGTCGCCCACCTGGACTTCTACTCCCCGGCCGACCTGGAGATCCTGCTGCACCGCTCGGCGCGCATCCTCGGCGTACCGATCACCGAGGAGGGGGCCGTCGAGATCGCCGGCCGGTCCCGGGGCACCCCCCGGATCGCCAACCGCCTGCTGCGCCGGGTGCGCGACTACGCCGAGGTACGCGCCGACGGAGTGGTCACCCTGGATACCGCCCGGGCCGCATTGACGGTCTACGATGTGGATGCGCTCGGGCTGGACCGGCTGGACCGAGCGGTGCTCACCGCGCTTGTCGACTCGTTCCGGGGCGGTCCGGTCGGCCTGTCCACCCTCGCGGTGGCGGTGGGGGAGCAGCCGGACACGGTGGAGGAGGTGTGCGAGCCGTTCCTGGTGCGGGCGGGACTGCTGGCCCGTACGCCGCGGGGCCGGGTGGCCACCGAGGCCGCTTGGCGGCACCTTGGCCGTACTCCGCCAAATGGTACATTTGCTGCTGAAGCTCCCCTCGCGCCCGATCTGTTTTCCGTGGACACGGGGGAGCCGTGATCTGTTCGTGATCTGCGGCGCGTTCGGCGTTCCCAGATACAGCGACTAGACTCGCCGCGGTCTGTACAGGATGTGAAAATCCGCCTCCGCTCCGGCGCCACGTGCCGGATCGGGGCTAATGGGAAGGTCGACAACCGTGTTTCACGCAGCAGAAGGCGGCGGAGCGGGTAACTTCACCCCGATCCTCATGATCGCGCTGCTCTTCGGCGTCATGTACTTCATGATGATCCGCCCCCAGCAGAAGCGCCGCCGCGAGGCCGAGGCGATGCAGACCGGTCTCTCCGTCGGCGACGAGGTGGTGACCATCGGCGGGCTGTACGGCACGGTCTCCGGAGTCGAGGACGACAGCGTCCTGCTCGAGGTCGCCCCCGGAGTGCAGACCCGGTACGCCCGACCCGCGATCGCCCGTGTGGTGACCAAGGCGGAGCGTGCCACTGAGCCAGCGGCCGAGGAGACCGACGCCGTCAAGGAGTGAGCACCGCACCCACCTGGTCTGCCGGTGCCCCGGCACGACCAGGTGGGAGAACACCCGCCGCGTCCCCGGCGGGTGGCCGCCGCCGCGGCGGCGCCGACAACTGAATAGCAGGCCGACGCCGGGCGTCGGCGCGCCGGCTCGCCTCCGGTCCACGCGCCCGCGTCGACCACCCCAGGCGGCGGCGTCAGCCCCGGACGCCGTCGGAAGGCAGATCGTCGGCCGGGAGACCGGCAGACCCGCCGTCGCGCCTGCGGCGGCGCGACCGTACAGGGAGACAAGACAGCCGTGGCACCACCTCAGGGACAGATGCGCCCGGGACGGCAGTTGGCCGTACTGGGCGGCATCTTCGTCGTCCTCTATCTTTTGGTGTTCTTTGCGGGCGGTGCCAGCGGAGGCTGGAAGGACCGGCTCGAACCCCGCCTCGGTCTTGACCTCGTCGGTGGTACCCGGCTGACGTTGGAGGCGACGAACACCCTCGACGGTCGGGCCCCGACGGCGGACAACCTCGAACAGGCCCGCCAGATCATCGAGAGCCGGGTCAACGCCTACGGCGTGGCCGAGGCCGAGGTGGTCACCGAAGGCGACCGCAACATCGTCGTCTCCCTGCCCGGCGAGAACCGCGACCTGACCGAGATCGGTAGCGCCGCCGAGCTGCGCTTCCGCAAGGTCCTGAAGATCGTGGACGGCAGCGGTGCCCTTCCGGCACCGGCACCCGCCCCGTCCGAGGACGCGGAGCCCGCGGCCACCCCGAGCCCCTCCGGCAGCACCAGCCCCACCCCGAACGCCGAGGCCAGCGCCTCGCCGTCCGGCGGTCAGGGCGGCGGTGCCCCCACCCCGGACCCCTCGCAGAGCCCGAGCGCCGCCCCGTCGCCGAGCGCCAGCCCGTCGTCGGACGCCGGCGAGGAGCCGGCGCCGCAGACCCTGGAGGAGCAGCGCAAGGCCGTCGAGGAGAAGGTCGGCGCGGAGGCCTGGGCCGCCGCGAGCGGGCTGCAGGCCCCGGCCGACTTCAGCGCCGATCCGTCGCTGGCCGAGAAGCTCAAGCCCTTCGCCGAGCTGACCGGCCGTGAGGTCGCGGTGCTCCCGACCCAGATGCAGTTCAACGTGCCGACCATCGGCTGCCTTCAGCTCGACGACCGGCCCCCGGCGTCCATCTCCGCCCCGGACCAGCAGGTCGTCGCCTGTGAGGGCGGCTACGCCAAGAACCTGCTGGACCAGGCCAAGGTGCTCGGTACCGACGTCGACTCGGCCGCCGCGGTGCGCGACCAGACCAGCCAGTGGGTGGTCAGCCTGGACTTCACCCGCGACGGCCAGGAGAAGTGGACCGCGCTGACCCGCGAGGCCTTCAACAACGAGGGCCAGGCCTGCGACCCTTCCGCACTCGGTGACGAGGGCCGCTGCCGGGTGGCCGTGGTGCTGGACAACGCGATCATCTCCTCGCCGCAGATCCAGGGGGTGCTCACCGGCAACTCCCAGATCACCGGCAACTTCAGCAACGCCGAGGCCAGCGAGCTGGCCGGCTACCTGAACTACGGCGCCCTGCCGGTCACCTTCGAGGCGCAGGAGCAGCAGAACGTCACCGCCACCCTGGGCGCCAGCTACCTGCGGGCCGGTCTGCTCGCGGCCGGCATCGGCATGCTGCTGGTCATCATCTACTCGTTCTTCTACTACCGACTGCTCGGCTCGGTGATCTTCGCCAGCCTGGTGCTGTCGGCCCTGCTGCTCTTCGGCGCCCTGGTGGTGCTGGGCCGGCAGATCGGCTTCACCCTCACCCTCGCCGGCATCTCCGGCATCATCGTCTCGCTAGGTGTGGCGGCGGACTCCTTCGTCATCTACTTCGAGCGATTGAAGGACGAGATTCGCGAGGGCCGCAACCCGCGCAGCGCGGTCTCCCGTGCATGGGTCCGCGCCCGCCGTACGATCATCTCGGCGAACGCCATCACGATCATGTCGGCGGTGGTCCTCTACATCGTCTCGGTCGGTGCGGTCAAGGGATTCGCCTTCGCCCTGGGTCTGGCCACCGTGCTGGACCTGGTCGTGGTCTTCCTCTTCCGGCACCCGATGATGACGATGCTCGCCCGGAGCCGGGCGTTCCTGTCCCCGCGGGTCAGTGGTCTCGGCCGGGTGCTACCGGCCAAGACGGAGCAGCCCCAGTCCCGCAACCCGCGTGTCAAGGAGGCCTGAGATGGCTGCTGAGAGCTCTCTGGCAAGCCGCCTCTACCGGGGCGACGCCGGCCTCAACGTCGTCGGCCGGCGCAAGATGTGGTTCACCGCGGCGGCCGTCCTGGTGCTGATCGCGTTGGGCAGCATCCTCATCAAGGGGTTCAACCCGGGCATCGAGTTCGCCGGCGGCAACTCGTTCCAGATCCCCACCAGTGTGGGCACCATGCAGCAGGCCGAAATCACCGCGGGCGAGTCGTTGAGCACCGAGGGTGCCCACGTGGTCACCGCCCAGCAGGTCGGTGGGGCCGGTGGCTCCTTCTACGAGCTGCGGACCACCCAGCTCGACCAGACGCAGGCCGAGACCGTTCGGCTCGACATGGCCGAGCGGTTCGGCATCGACCCGAACGAGATCAGCGCCAACCGGGTCAGCGAGGCATGGGGAAGCCAGGTGACCAACCGGGCCGTGCTCGGTCTGGTCATCTTCATCGCCCTGGTGACGGTCTACCTGGTTATGCGCTTCGAGTGGCAGATGGCGGCCGCGGCCATCTTCTCCCTGCTGACGAACCTGGCGCTCACCGCCGGCATCTACTCGATCGTCGGCTTCGAGGTCACCCCGTCGACGATCATCGGTTTCCTCACCATTCTGGGCTTCGCGCTCTATGACGTGGTGGTGGTCTTCGACAAGGTGCAGGAGAACGCCAAGGGCATCACCGCGAGCAACAACCAGACCTACGGCGAGGCGGCCAACCTGGCCGTCAACCAGAGCCTCATGCGCTCGGTCAACACCTCCGTGGTGGCCCTGCTGCCGGTCGGCGGCATCCTCTTCATCGGTGCCGGCCTGCTCGGTGCGGGCACCCTGAAGGACCTGGGTCTGGTGCTGTTCGTCGGTATGGCGATGGCGTTCGTCACCTCGATCACCCTGGCCACCCCGCTGCTGGTGGTGCTGAAGAACCGCGACCCGCGGATCCAGGCGCACAACAAGCGGGTGGAGGCCCGCCGGGCCAACCCGGTGCCGGTCAAGGAGACCCGCAGCAAGGCGGCTCCGGCCGCTGCGGCCGAGCGGGAGGACGAGGAGCCGGTACCGGCGCAGGTCGATGTGGCTCTGGCCGGTGCGGCAGCCCCGAAGGTGGGTGCCCGTCCGGCCGGCAAGCGCTCCGGCGGGGCACGCGGTGGGCGGCCCGGCGGGGGCAACCGCCCGGGTGGCGCAAAGCGACGCTGAGCGACCCTCGGGTACACCCG
Organism: Micromonospora sp. NPDC047134; assembly: GCF_040643455.1. Taxonomy (NCBI): domain Bacteria; kingdom Bacillati; phylum Actinomycetota; class Actinomycetes; order Micromonosporales; family Micromonosporaceae; genus Micromonospora; species Micromonospora sp. NPDC047134. The sequence goes on along the minus strand of NZ_JBEYUI010000011.1, from coordinate 8,962 downwards.
GTAGGAACTGATCCGGCGGCGTCCGGCATGCTGTGCGAGCAGAATGCCGGACGCCGTCGGCGTCATGGAAGGGGAGCGCAGCTACCGTGACGGAGACCCACAGCAGCGGGGTACGGGGAGACTTCGGCCCGGAGGTGGCCCAGCTGGTCGCCGGCCGGGTGCTCGACGTGCCCGACTTCCCCAAGCCCGGTGTGATGTTCAAGGACCTCATGCCGTTGTTCGCCGACGGTGCGGCCTTCCGTGAGGTGATCGACGGGATCGTCGCGTACCACGGACCGGAGTCCTTCGACACCGTGGTCGGCATCGAGGCCCGGGGCTTCGTCGTCGCCGCGGCCATCGCGTACGCCACCGGGGTAGGGGTGGTGCCGGTCCGCAAGGCCGGCAAGCTTCCCCGCCCCGCGTACGCCGCCTCCTATGCCCTGGAGTACGGCGAGGCCACCCTGGAAGTGCACCAGGACGCCTTCACCGCCGGCCATCGGGTCCTGGTGGTGGACGACGTACTGGCCACCGGGGGGACCGCCGCGGCGACCCTGGATCTGGTGGAACGGGCCGGTGGCACGGTGTCCGGGTTCACCGTGCTGCTGGAGTTGGCCTTCCTCAAGGGGCGGGAGCGGCTGGCGCCGCGTACCGTCCATGCCCTGTTGACCGTTTGAGGTCCGACCGCCACCGGGCGGAGTCGGCACGGTCCGTCCGGCGGAGCGGCAGGGCACTGCGGGTGCGGGTAGCATTGCCCATTGCTGACCGGACGGTGACCCCGTCCGAGCGGCACGAGACAAGGCCGGCCGGCGCACGGTCGGTTCGTTCCGGCGAGCGGTGAGGAGGCCGGTGTCCCACGATGTCGCCCCTCCGGTGGAGGGCACGGTGCACCCGACAGGCGACGCGGACGGCTCGGTGACCGATCGCAACAGCGCCGCTGCGGCGCCGGGCGGCGGGCCCGCCACGGTGCTGCCCGCCGGCGATGTGGCCCGAACGGGTGTCGGAGCCGAGGTGGCACCGGTCGACCCCGTTGTCGACTCCCCGCCGAGCAGTGGCTTCGCCCTGTCCAACGCGCCCACCGGGCGGCGGGTCCGGGCCCGGCTGGCCCGGTTCAACGCCCCCTGGCAGTCCTCTCAGGTCAGCGAGGTTCTTGAGCCTCTGATCTCCTCCCATCGGGAGAATCACCCCAAGGCTGACGCGCGGCTGTTGCAGCGCGCCTTCGATACCGCGGCCCGCTGGCACTCCGGTCAGTACCGCAAGTCCGGCGACCCGTACATCACCCATCCCCTGGCGGTGGCCACCATCCTGGCCAACCTGGGCATGGACACCACCACCCTGGTCGCCGCGCTGCTGCACGACACCATCGAGGACACCGAGTACACCCTCGACCAGATGCGTGCCGACTTCGGTGGCGAGGTCGCCCTGCTGGTCGACGGGGTCACCAAGCTGGACAAGGTCAAGCTCGGTGACGCGGCCAAGGCGGAGACCATCCGCAAGATGGTCGTGGCCATGGCCAAGGACCCCCGGGTCCTGGTGATCAAGCTGGCCGACCGGCTGCACAACATGCGTACCCTGACCTTTCTGCCCCGGCCCAAGCAGGAGCAGAAGGCCAAGGAGACCCTGGAGATCCTGGCGCCGCTGGCGCACCGCCTCGGTATGAACACCATCAAGTGGGAGCTGGAGGATCTGGCCTTCGGCACCCTGTTCCCGAAGCGGTTCGAGGAGATCAACCGGCTGATCGGGGAGCACCAGCCGCAGCGGGAGGCGTTGCTGCGGCAGGTGACCCAGAAGGTGCAGACCGACCTGAAGGCCGCCAAGATCAAGGCGGAGACCACCGGTCGGCCGAAGCACCTGTACTCGATCTACCAGAAGATGATCGTGCGGGGTCGGGACTTCAACGACATCTACGACCTGGTGGGTGTGCGGATCCTGGTCGACACGGTACGGGACTGCTACGCGGCGTTGGGGGTCATCCACGCCAACTGGCAGCCGGTGCCGGGCCGGTTCAAGGACTACATCGCCATGCCCAAGTTCAACATGTACCAGTCGTTGCACACCACGGTGATCGGCCCGACCGGCAAGCCGGTGGAGATGCAGATCCGCACGTACGCGATGCACCGCACAGCGGAGTTCGGCATCGCGGCGCACTGGAAGTACAAGGAACACAAGGGCACCCAGATCGTCGGCCCACCGGCGCACATCGACGAGATGACCTGGCTGCGGCAGCTGCTGGACTGGCAGCGGGAGGCCGCCGACCCGAGCGAGTTCCTGGACGCGCTGCGGTTCGACCTGTCCAGCCAGGAGGTGTACGTCTTCACCCCCAAGGGCGACGTCATCCCCCTGCCTACCGGGTCCACCCCGGTGGACTTCGCCTACGCGGTGCACACCGAGGTCGGGCACAAGTGCATCGGCGCGCGGGTCAACGGCAAGCTGGTGCCGTTGGAGTCGACCCTGTCCAACGGCGACGTGATCGAAATCTTCACCTCGAAGTCCGAGACCGCCGGCCCGACGCAGGACTGGCTGGGCTTCGTCAAGAGCCCCCGGGCGCGGACGAAGATCCGGCAGTACTTCAACAAGGAGCGTCGCGAGGAGGCGATCGAGGAGGGCAAGGACGCGATCGTCAAGGCGATGCGTAAGCAGGGCATGCCTCTGCAGCGGATGCTCACCTCCGACAACCTGATGGCGATCGCCCGGGACCTGCACCTGGCCGACGTGGCCTCGCTGTACGCGGCCGTCGGCGACAGCCAGGTCTCCGCCCAGTCGGTGGTGCAGAAGCTGATGGCCACCTACGGCGGGGAGGAGGGCGCGGCCGAGGACATCGCCGAGACCGCCGTGGCCACCCGGCCGCCGCGCAGCCGGGTCTCCAGCCACGACCCGGGTGTGGTCGTACGCGGGGTCAGCGACGTCTGGATCAAACTGGCCCGCTGCTGCACCCCGGTGCCCCCGGACTCGGTCTTCGGCTTCGTCACCCGCTCCGGCGGGGTCAGCGTGCACCGCGACGACTGCGCCAACGCCGAGGACCTGCGCGCCCAGGGGGAACGGGTGGTCGAGGTGAGTTGGAAGCTCACCTCCGCCTCGACCTTCCTGGTGGCCATCCAGGTGGAGGCCCTCGACCGGCACAAGCTGCTGGCCGACGTCACCCGGGTGCTCTCCGAGGAACGGGTCAACATCCTCTCCGCCACGGTCACCACCACCCGGGACCGGGTGGCGGTCAGCCGGTTCAGCTTCGAGATGGCCGACCCCAAGCACCTGGGTCACCTGCTCGCCGCCGTACGCAAGGTAGACGGCGTCTTCGACGCCTACCGCGTAACCTCCGGCTCCTAACCCACCCACCCTTCCACCGCACCCCGCCCACGCCCTGCGTCGGGCGGGACTGTGCGTCGAGCGAGCTCTGTGTCGGGCGAGCTCTGCGGCGATCTTGCACTTTCCGTCGCCGCATATGGGGATGAATGCCGAATAAGGGCGACACAAAGTGCAAGATCGCGGGTGCGGGTGCGGGTGCGGGTGCGGGATGCGGAAGCGCCCGCCGGCTCCAGCCGGCGGGCGCTTCGAGGTGTGGGGCTTGGGTCAGCTCATCGTCAGGTCGGTGATGACGACTTCCTTCTTGGGGTGGCCGCCCCCGGCCTGCTGGGCGAAGGCACCGTCGTCGCCGGCCTTGGCGACGTCCTCGACGATGTCCATGCCGCTGGTGATGGTGCCGAGCACAGTGTAGTTCGGGTCCAGCGGCGAATCACCGTAGACGATGAAGAACTGGCTGCCGCTGCTGGCCGGCTGGCCCGAGTTGGCCATCGCGATGACACCCGCAGGGTACGGCGGGCGCTTGTCGGTCGGCAGGTTCTCCTCGGCCATCCGGTAGCTGGGGCCGCCGGTGCCGTCGCTGTCCCGCCAGCCCTCGCCGGTGGCGCTAGGGTCGCCGCACTGAAGGACCTTGATGCCCTCGGTCACCAGGCGGTGGCACTTGGTGTTGTCGAAGAAGTTCTGCTCGGCCAGGTGGATGAAGCTGCCCGAGGTGCAGGGCACCGCCGACCGGTCGATCCGGGCGGTGATCGGACCGAGGTTGGTGGTGATCGTCATGGTCTGGCTGCCGACCTTGCTCTGCTCGACCGGCGGCAGGCCGACGTCCTTGGTCGTCGGGGACCGCTCACCGGCCAGAAGCTCGACCCAGTCACACTGCACCGTGTCCGCGCTCTGGGCGGTGGTGTCGGTGCCGCTGTCGTCGCCGATCAGGCTGGTGGCCAGCCAGACCGTGCCGGCGACCACCAGCAGCAGGACCACGCCGCCGCCCACGACCGCCTGGGTCTGCCGGCGCTTGCGGGCCCGGGCGGCCCGCTCGGCCATCTCCTTCTCGAGCCGGGCGCGGGCCGCCGCGCGCTGCCGCTCTCTGGTGGACGTCACGCCTCGATCCTCCTGGACTGTCTGTGGATGCCGCTGCCCGTCGTGGGTCAGCCGGCGTTCGGGCTGGCCTCTGGTGAACCGGAGACCGCCGGGCTCGGCGTACCCGTGGGGTCGGTGGGCGATGCCGGGTCCAGCACCGGCTCACCGACGGTCAGGCTCTGGATGACCACGTCATCGTTCTCCGGCTTGACCTTCTCCCCGGCCCCATTGTCCACCGTCGGCAGGGCACCGATCTTCTCCACCACGTCGAGGCCCCCGGTCACCCGCCCGATGATCGGGTACGCCGGCTCGTGGCTGATGACGTCCTTGAAGAAGATCAGGAACTGGCTGCTGTTGGCACCCGGCGGGTTGGAGATCATCGCCACCGTGCCCTTGGGGTACGTCGGCGGCTCGGTGGCCGGGGCCGGGCTGCTCTCCGGGGCGGTGGGGACGTTCTCGCTGTAGAAGGAGTACGCCGGACCGCCGAGCCCGGTGCCGCTCGGGTCACCGCAGCGCACCGCCCCCTCGGCGGTGATCTCGTGGCACTTGGTGTTGTCGTAGAACGACTGGCTCGCCAGGTGGGCGATGCTCGCGGCGGCACACGGGGCCTTGGCGAGATCCAACTCGATGCTGATCGGTGCGCCCTGGTTGGTGGTCACCGTCATGGGGCGGGTGCCGGTGGTCGGCAGACCGGTGGTGGCCGGCTCGCCGACCTCCTTGAGGTTGCTGTTGCCCTGGGTGTTCTGCGGGGTCCACAGGCAGATCTCCGGGCTGGCGGTGTCCTCGGTCGTTTCCCGGTCGAACGCGCCCAGCGCCCAGGCTGAGCCGACGACGACGAGGACGAGGATCAGGGCGGTGCCGACCCCGGCGCGAATCTGTCGGCGCCGTTTGACGACGGCGGCCCGACGAGCCATCTGCCGGTCGAGCTTGGCCCGCGCGAGTTTGCGCTGCCGGTCCCTGCTGGAAGCCACCCGTGCTCCCCTTCCTCTACCCTGGTTGTCAGCCGCTGGTGCGCGTACCCGTCGGGCGGCGGGTGCGCCACGCCACACGCCCGCCAGAGTGTACGGGTACTGGCTGGAAAAGTCGTGTACGAGGTCCGTGCGCGGGCTGATCGTGACCTGGTTCGTCCCGATGGGCTGCTGGGGCGGCGGCGGAAATGGGCGAGACGGGCCGGTTAGGCTGCGGTCGACGGACAGTTCGATGAAAGAGGAGCGGACGTGCTCGTAGCCGGCTTTCCCGCGGACGCCTTCGGCACCAACTGCTACGTGGTCGCCACCGGGCCGGGGGAGCAGTGCGTGGTGGTCGACCCCGGCATCGGGGTGGTCGACCGGCTGGACGCGCTACTGGCAGAGCATCGCCTGCATCCGGCCGCGGTGCTGCTCACCCACGGCCACCTGGACCACACCTTCTCGGTGGCGCCGGTCTGCGGGGCGCGGGGGATCACCGCCTACGTGCACCCGGGGGACCGGGAGATGCTGGCCGATCCGGCCAAGGGCCTGTCGATGGACCTGAGCCAGTTGTTCGGCGGGCGGCTGCCGTACGCCGAACCGGAGGACGTGGCCGAGTTGGCCGACGGTACGACGCTCGCCCTCGCCGGGTTGGAGATCACCGTCGACCACGCGCCCGGCCATACCGGGGGGTCGGTGCTGTTCCGGTTGCCCGGTGCCGGTTCGCCCTGGGAGGCCGAGCAGCTCTGCCTCTCCGGTGACGTGCTGTTCGCCGGTTCGATCGGCCGCACCGACCTGCCGGGCGGCAGTATGCCGACGATGCTCACCAGTCTGCGGGACAAGATCCTTCCGCTGGCCGACGACACCGTCGTACTGCCGGGCCACGGCCCCGCGACCACCATCGGCCGCGAACGCGCCACCAACCCGTACCTCGCCGAGGTGGCCGGGATGGGCGGCGGGCGACCGGCGGCCCCCACCCGCGGCCTGTAGCGGCCGCTGCCACGCTCACCCGCGCGGACCGTGCGGGTTTCCGAACGGAGCATCATGAGCAAGCCCACGCCCATCTCCGGCTTCCCGGAGTGGACGCCCGCCCAGCGGATGATCGAGCAGTACGTCCTGGACCGGATCCGGTCGACCTTCGAGCTGTACGGCTTCGCCCCGCTGGAGACCCGGGCGGTCGAGCCGCTGGACCAGTTGCTGCGCAAGGGGGAGACCTCCAAGGAGGTCTACGTGATCCGCCGGCTGCAGGGGGATCCGGAGGGCCCCTCCGGCGACGACACCCTGGGGCTGCACTTCGACCTGACCGTGCCGTTCGCCCGGTACGTGCTGGAGAACGCCGGCAAGCTGAACTTCCCTTTCCGGCGGTACCAGATCCAGAAGGTGTGGCGGGGCGAGCGCCCGCAGGAGGGGCGCTACCGGGAGTTCCTCCAGGCCGACATCGACATCGTCGACCGGGACATTCTGGCGCCGCACCACGAGGCGGAGATGCCGCTGGTCATCGGCGACGCGCTGCGTTCGCTGCCGATCCCGCCGGTGCGCATCCAGGTCAACAACCGCAAGATCTGCGAGGGCTTCTACCGGGGCATCGGGCTGACCGACCCGGAGGCGGCGCTGCGCGCGGTCGACAAGCTCGACAAGATCGGCCCGGCCGGGGTGACGGAGCTGCTGGCGACCACGGCCGGGGCCAGCGAGGCGCAGGCCAAGGCGGTGCTGGCGCTGGCCGAGATCTCCGCGCCGGACCCCTCCTTCGCCGACGCGGTGCGCGGGCTGGGGGTCAGCGACCCGCTGCTGGAGGAGGGGGTCGAGGAGCTGGTCCGGGTGGTGGAGACCGCCGCCGCGCACTCGCCCGGCCTCTGCGTGGCCGACCTGCGCATCGCCCGGGGCCTGGACTACTACACCGGCACGGTCTACGAGACCCAGATGATCGGGTACGAGCGCTTCGGCTCGATCTGCTCCGGCGGCCGGTACGACAACCTGGCCAGCGCCGGCAACGTCCGGTTCCCCGGGGTGGGCATCTCCATCGGGGTGACCCGGCTGCTCGGCCTGCTCTTCGGCGCCGATGCCCTGTCGGTGTCCCGGTCGGTGCCCACCTGTGTGCTGGTCGCGGTGACCAGCGAGGAGCACCGTGGCGCCAGCAACCGGGTCGCCGAGGCGCTGCGCTCGCGGGGCATCCCCACGGAGGTCTCGCCGAGCGCGGCGAAGTTCGGCAAGCAGATCCGGTACGCCGAGCGGCGCGGCATCCCGTACGTCTGGTTCCCCGGCACGGACGGCGCCCCGGACGAGGTCAAGGACATCCGCTCCGGCGACCAGGTAGCCGCAGCGGCAGGGGAGTGGACCCCACCCCAGGCCGACCTCAAGCCGCTGATCGGCTGACCGGGCTGGCTGTGCCCGTACCCCGGTGAAGCCCCGGGCGTGGTCGTCGCTGGCTCTGGCGACGACCACGCCGGGGTGCCTGCGGTGCTGCGGTTCGTCAGGCGGCGGGAGGCTCCAGGGGCATCAGCAGGCAACTGGAGGTGGCGTGGGCGACCAGGCGGTCCCGCCCGTCGGTGAGCCGGGCCTCGGCCAGGGCGGTACGGCGGCCCTGCTGGAGCACCGTCCCCTCGCAGCGCAGCATGCCGGAGTCCACGGTCACCGGGCGGAGGAACTTCACGTTCAGGTCGAGGGTGGTGTAGCCGATGCCGGCCGGCAGGGTGCTGTGCACGGCGCAGGCGGCGGCGGTGTCCAGCAGCGTCGAGATGACCCCGCCGTGCACCGTGCCCAGGGGGTTGTAGTGGAACTCCTGCGGCTCCAGTTCGACCACCACCCGCCCCTCCTCGGCGGTCATGCTGGCCATGTCGATCAGGCGCATCACCGGCGGGGCGGCCAGTTCACCGGCGACCATGGCGCGGAGCAGGTCCAGCCCGCTGCGCCGGCCGATCTGCGCGGCGTTGATGCTCGGGTCGGACCACGAGAAGGTGCGGCTGCGCGTCGCATCCTGCGTCTGCGTCATGGACTCAGCCTGGCAGCGGTTGCTGAGTCTGTCAACGAGACTTAGCCTGGTGGGATGAGACCCGCCGCGTTGGACTGGTCGGTGGACAACTGCACGGTCGCCCGCGCCATGGAGATCCTCGGCGAGAAGTGGACCCTGGTGGTGTTGCGTGAGGTGTTCAACGGCATCCGACGCTTCGACGACATGCGGGTGCGGACAGGAATCCCCCGGCAGGTGCTGACCAACCGGCTGACCGGCCTGGTCGAGCAGGGCGTGCTACGCCGGGAGCCGTACCAGGAGCCGGGCAGTCGGATCCGCCACGAGTACCGGCTCACCCCCAAGGGCTTCGACCTGTGGCCGGTGCTGGTCGCCGTCCTGGCCTGGGGTGACCGCTACCTGGCCGATCCGGAGGGGTCCCCGCTGAGCGTCGGCCACCGCGACTGCGGCGCCGAGGTCCACGCGGAACTCCACTGCACCGCGGGCCACCCCGTAACCGACCCCCGCGACCTCATCCCCCGCCCCGGCCCCGGCGCCCACCCCCGCTAGCAGCCCACCCGCCCGTTACGCAGGCCTCCCGCCCGCGCGGCCCCGCCCGCCCCGCGCCCGTCGACGCTTCTATAGGTGGGCCGGTTCCGGGAGGAGTTGGTATCGGTAGGTTCGATGTCGGTGAGCTACGAGTGACTCATGCAAGATCTGG